>DATENS010000248.1:0-17262 GCA_035274925.1 Pyrinomonadaceae bacterium
TCTCAGCCACTTGAGCGAGCACCTGCCTGAGGTCTACGACGCCACCCATTACGTCATCAGCGAAGTTGGGGCCGCGGCGCGCTCGCGCACCTCTCATCGCCTTTCGGCATTTTCCGACCGAATTAGTTTTCAGAACTTTGACGAAATCACCGAGACGCTGAATCCGGGAATCATTTTCTCAAACGAATTGATAGATGCTTTTCCAGTCCATCGTGTCTCGATGCGTGAAGGAAAGCTGCGAGAGTTATGTGTCGGCGCAAGCGACAAGGGCTTTAAGTGGACTGAATGCGAGTTGGAACCGGAGGTGGCTGCGTATTGCCGGCGCGTAAAAATGCAGCTCGAGGAAGGCCAGATCGCCGAAGTCAATCTCGAGGCCGAAGAATTTGTGACACGCGCAGCCGCTCTGCTCGAGCGTGGCTATCTAATCACGGTTGATTACGGCGCCGAACGAGAGGAACTGTGGCACTCACCTGCGCGCCGGTTGGGGACCTTGCGAAGTTTCTACCGCCATCAATTTATCGACGACGTGCTCGCACGTCCCGGAGAGCAGGATCTCACCGCGACCATTGACTGGTCGCAAATCAGGGAAGCCGGAGAGCGCGCCGGCCTGCGCACGATTAGGCACGAGCGTCTGGATCAATTCCTGCAGAGCGCGAACATCCTGGGAATGATGATGCTGATGACGAGCAAAATGCACGATTCTGTTGGGGCGCTGCGTCTCACCACCAGCGCGCGAGAACTAATCCTGCCGATTGGACTCGCCGCTTCTTTTCAGGTCCTGGTGCAGGAGAAGGTGGTATAGGCGATCCCGGCAACTGTCCTCGAAAAAAATCAGTGTCGGCTAAATTCATTGACCTGACTGAGGCCTGAGGCGTATAAGAGTGACGATTCGAGGACTCCCGCGGTCGCCCTGACCGCACCTTCGTTCGCCGGCTCGGTTCAAAGGAGGCTCCCAGATGATTCCCCCTAGACAAATTCGACTTATGTTAGCTGCAATTCTGGCCATGGCGTCCACAGTTCTCGTCGTGGCCACTTTCAATGTCAGCGGAACTACTTCAACGGCGCCCAACCCGGTCAGGGCGAGCATATTGCGCCGCCAAGACAAGATGAAACAAACACTGACCGGTGCGGAAATAGCCTATTTGCGCGCGCACGCCCAGGAAGACAAAAAAGAGGAGCGAGTTTTCGAGAACAAAATTCCGGGCCACTTGCCCATTAAGGTGAAGCTGCGCGCCGAAAAGGAAAAGGCGGCAAAAGATTTGGATAACCCGCGATGGCATCGCGACTTGGAACTTCAAGTTAAGAATGCCGGCGACAAGCCGATTTATTATCTCTCTTTTATCATTGAGTTTCCTGAGATCAAGCTCGACGGGTCTCCGGTCTCGGTTCACATTCGATATGGGAAACATTCGCTTTTTGATGATTCAAAGGGCAAAGCGGCCCCGGAAGATACACCGCTGAAGCCCAAAAAAACTCTCATACTAAGCCTTGACGAAGATTCTGCTCGGGCTTGGGAGCAATGGCAGCAGAAAGAGAAATGGTCTCAACATAAGCGAGTCATAATTGAATTTGAGCAACTTAGCTTCGGTGATGGTACTGGTTTTTGGGGCAACGGGGCGCCATGGCCCTTTCCAAAAGGATCTGTGAGCCCTTCACAGGCACAATATCGTACGCTTGGGACTCAGCCGGATATCAAGAGCCATCATGCAAGCGTATGGCCTATCGACGCTTTTGATTGGAGGTGAGTCGGCCAGTTTATGGCCGACGAGCTTTCGTCTTCGAGATTGCCCGAGTAAGTTCGCGCCTACCGAGTCCGAAAGCAGTATTCCAACATTCGACTGCTGTCCTAGCGGGTGTCGATTTGTTGACGTTTATGAGGCGAATTACTGCTATTACTGCAACAAAGTTCTGTCTCGTGCCAACGGTGTCGCGTGTGTTTACGAGTTCGACGGTACTTGCGCCACCGTTTTAGCAGATCAACAGTTGTGTACGGATGGCGTCTACTGTCCGTATGACAAAACATATCCGTGTGGTTATATCCCTCCAAGTCCAACCCCAACGCCAACGCCGACACCAACACCGACGCCAACGCCGACAGCGCCACCATGCGACCCGGCCACCAAGCCGAATAACACTAACTGTATTTGCGACATAACGCCGTACTTAAACGATGGTTCCGATCCCCAATGGCGTTGTGGGTTATTTTGCCCAGGTGGTGTAGGTGCTGATTACGCACAGTATCCGGGGGCCATTGGTCAGGCGGGTTGCCCGCCTGATAGACACAACAACCAAAGCGACTGCTGCATTTGCATCTTTCAAGCATGTCCGGACGGAGGTAGCGTCAACCAGATGACATGCGAATGCCCCTCACCAACACCGACCCCAGAGGGGAATGGCGGCGACGGTGGACAGCCACCGGAACCATGCACGTCTTATTGGTGGGTCTTATTCGAATCCCACGATGGCGGTCAAACCTGGCATGAAATCGACCGATGGTATGCAGGCTGTTGGTAATCGCTTCGTTCCATTATTTCTGCGCGATTTGATCTTGCTGATCAGACTAGCGGGCCGTCTTAGGGGTAGCAAGTCTCGGCCGGGGCTAAACCTCGCCGTGCCCTCCTAAAAAATTAGTTGACATCCGCCGCCGTCCGGGGGTATAAGCTCCTAAACTCTTAGGAGTCGGAGCCGATGGCGCGACACAAAACTGAACATCTGACCCCGCTGGAACTGGAAATCATGCACGTGCTGTGGGAAACCGGCCCGGCCAACGTGCAGACCGTTCAACAACAACTGAAAAGACAATTGGCTTACACCACGGTGCAGACCATGCTCAACATTCTGCACCGTAAGGGAAGAGTGCGACGGACGATGAAAGACCGGGCTTACTTTTACAAGCCGGTCGTCAGCCGCAGTCACGTGACGCGCGAACACATGAGCGACATTGTGGACAGGTTGTTCGGCGGCTCAGCGGAAAACCTGGTTATGAGTCTGGTTGAAACCAAGCACCTGACGTCAAAAGCGCTGGCGCGGCTTCAGAAAATTCTGGAAGAGGATGGGAAAAAGTGAAAACCACCTCGCAACTGGTCCTTACTTTTTTGCTTAACGCTTCGTGGCAAGTAATTTTGATTGCCGGCGCTGCGACGCTGTGCGACTGGTTGCTGCGGCGCGCGCCGGCGCGTTACCGGCATGCTCTGTGGGTGATTGCACTCTGCTTGTCGGTGCTGGTTCCGGCGTTAAGTTTATCGCCGCGGTTGAGGTCTTCCGCTTCTGAATCCGCTCAATTGGCGGTGCCGAAGATCGAGACAACGCCGCTGGTGACAACCACCATCCGTTCGATCGATGGTGAGGTGATTGGACCAGCCGAATCAAAGACGCCCACCGCCGCTCCCGTGCCGAATCCGCCGCCACGAAATGTATTTAGCGCGGTCCAGGTAAACCAAAAGGTGGCCGCGATTCTGGTCGGGGCTTACCTGCTTTTCGCGCTTTACGCCGGACTGCGATTTTTCCTGGCCTGGCGCCGCACGCGCCACTTGGTGAAGACGGCTTTTCCCTTTGAATTGCCGCAAACGCTCCGGACGGCGATCCAGACATGCGAGCGTGCAATCAATGTCCGAGGAGCTCGTATCCTGTGCTCCGAGACCCTTTCAGTTCCGATCACGGTTGGGACGCGACGGCCGCTGATCATTTTGCCTTCGTCCTTTCTTCATGAAAGCGACGAAGAGGTACTGACTTCGGCAATCGGACACGAGCTGGTGCACGTCGCTCGCCGGGATTATCTCGCCAACTTTATTTGCGAGTTTGTATTTCTTCCCCTTTCATTTCACCCAGCGGCAATGCTGATGCGCCGCCGCATTCGCCAGACACGCGAGCTGTGTTGTGACGAATGGGTGGCGTCGAAACTTCTGCGGCCTGAAGTTTATGCGCGCTCGCTCGTGCGTCTGATTGGTTCCGTGCCTGTCACTCGCCGGCTGGCTGCGGATACGACTATCGGCATTGCCGAATCTCATAACCTGGAGGACAGAATTATGTCATTACTAAGAAATCGACAACTCAGCAATCGTCGAAAGATTTTTCGTTTGGTTGCAGCCATGATGCTCTTGTCGGTCCCCAGCGCCGCGGCAACCTCATTCGCGTTAAGTTTTGAAATCAACGGTCAGGATCCCGGCGCGTCTTTCCAAAACCAACAGAAGTCGAAGCAGGACGCGGACAACTTACGCGCGACGCTCGAGCGTCGCATTCAGGAATTGAGAGACCGAGGGCAGCAGGCCCCCGTAGCGGAACGGCGCGCGATCGAAGCGCGAATTCGTGAATTGCAGCGCGCCCTCGAGGAGCACGAAACGCTCGTGCAGCAGTACGAGAAAAAGAACCAGGGCGTGACGAAGGAAGTTGAGGCGCGCCTCGCTGAAGTCCGCAGCAACCTTGAACAACACGCCAAGATGCTCGAGCAATACCAGCAAAATCCGGAATTGCAAAGAGCGAAGGAGTCACAGGAAAGATTAAAGCAGCTCCTGGAGAAATATCCCGAGAGCGCGATGGCCAAAGAGAAGCTGGCTGAAGCCGACCGCCTCTATCTTGAAATGCTGGCCAAAGAGTCGGCCCAGCAAGCTAACAGACACGCCAAAGTGATTTACCGGGTCGAACCGGCTTATCCCGATGATGCTCGGGATAAGCAGATCAAAGGCTCGGTCTTACTGACTATGGTGGTAGATGCCCAGGGCAATCCGACGAACATACAAATCACGAAATCGCTCTATCCCTCGATGGATCAGGCAGCGATCGAGGCCGCGCGGAAAATGCGTTTTGAGCCAGCGCTAAAAGATGGCCAACCGGTTTCGGACTCGCTGCTGGTTGAGTTTTACTTCTCGCTTTACTCAAAGCATGTCGAAGTGATGGCCGGAGGAGTAGGCACCGGCTCCGGTCAGAGCGAAGGATCCGGTAAGGCGGTGGCCTTTGACATGCGGCGGCGAAAGGACGACCAGCAGGGTCAGGAAGATCGCGCTCGCAGGCAAGCCGAGTTGGTCCAGGGCGCGAACATCTCGATGGATCGCGCGATTCAAATCGCTACCAGCAAGTTTCCGGGAAAAGTGCTCGCTTGCAGTCTGGGTCGCGACAAGGACGGCCCGGTCTTCTACCACCTCGTCATTATCAACACCGAAGGCGAGAAGCGCACCACCAAGTACGTTTGGATCAGCGCCATCGACGGCACGATCATCAAGACCGAGGATGAAGTGAAAGGCGCCGCCGCGATTTCAGGCGGCGTGCTGAATGGCAAGGCCATCAGCCTTCCGAATCCTGCATATCCTCCGATTGCGCGCGCGGCCAAGGCTTCGGGGACGGTGACCGTGGAAATAATCGTAGACGAGCGGGGCAATGTCATCTCTGCGAACCCCATCTCAGGTCACCCTTTGCTGCAAGGGGCCGCAACGGACGCTGCCCGCCAGGCGAAATTCACACCGACGCAGCTGCAGGGAAATCCGGTGAAAGTTTCAGGACAAGTGGTCTACAACTTCGAGCTGAAGTAAGGGCGGCAGTTAGGAACTGGAAAGGGAAAGGCGGCCACGGGGCCGCCTTTTTCATTTCTTAGCGCTGCGGAATTACTAGAACAATTGGAACTTGATCGTCAGATACTTCTTTGGATTCTGGCGGAAGTCGTAGAGCAGTTTCACGCCTTCCGAAGAGAGGTTGTTGACGTTTGAGTAGAGCTGGTCGTCGGTGATTAGTTTCCCGAGAGTGCCTTCACCGCGCTGGGCTCCCGCCACCACGTTATCGATTCGTTCGGCGGTCGTGTTAAAGCGGGCGATGGCCGTGCGTGCGTCGTTATAAATGGCTTCGTCCTTCACCAGCCGGCCCAACGTGCCACGTCCGGCGTTGACGTCGGCCACGATGGAATCGATTTGATTCATCGAGTTGTTTACCCGATCGGTAATTCGATTCACCTTGTTATAAAGCTCGTCACTCGAAACAAATTTTCCGGCTGAGCCGCGTCCGGCGCGAATGTCCTCGGAAATCTTCCTGAGATTCACCGTAATCTCGTTGGCATTGTTGTAGATGGCTTCATCGTAGATGAACTTGCCCGCGGTTCCTCTGCCGCTGCGGATTTGACTGGCGAGGGCTTCTGCATCCTGCATGGTGGCGTTCAGGTTATTGTAAAGCGCCTCGTCATTGAACAAACGTCCCACCGTGCCTTTTCCTTCGCGCACGTCTTTCACGACCTCGTTGAGCTGATCGGACAACTTGCTCAGGCGTTCCGCGAGATCGGTTCCCCGGGTGGCCAGGTCACTCATGGTGTTGCCTGACTGCGAACTCAATAAATCGTTTTCTTTCACCGGCGCGCCGAGGGCTGTGCCGGGGGTGATGTTCACAATCATTTCACTGCCGAGCAGGTTGGGTGACGCCTGTTGCGCGTTCGAGTCGGTGCGAATGCGTTCGATGGCAGGCACCCCGTCGATCTTGCTGTTGATAGTCAGGAACACTTCGATCTTCTGCGGATTGGGCGAGGTGCCGACTTCGTTTGCAGTCATCAGCCTGATGCGATCAACCTGACCGATGCGCACGCCCGCGAGACGGACTTCCGAGCCTTCGCGCAGTCCATTGGCGTCAGCAAAGCGCGCCCGCAAGTGCAGCTTGCTCGCAAAGGGATTGAGGTCGCCCGACGCGTTCAGGATCAGCAGGATCAAGACGGCGATGGCAATTAGCACGAGCAAGCCAACCCGAAGCTCACCCATACCGACGGTCTTAGTTGATCTTGGCATGACGAAAACAAGGATGAAGGACGAGGGATGAAGGATGAAAACATTCACCGACCACTCCTCAGTTAATCATCGCACTCCTTTCCCGTATTGACTCGGATTCAAGCTCGGGGCAGGGAGTCTCGTCCTTCCCTGCGCTTTGCCCCTGCTTTTCAGTGTCCGCGCAAAAACTTCTGAATATAGGCGTCGTCCGCGTGGCGCAAACTCTCGTCAGTGCCGCTGAAGATAACCTGTCCATCGCGCATCATCAACACTTTGCTGTTGATAAGACAAAGTTTTTCGCCTTCCTTTTCGAACACGACTTCGCCGGCCTCGTCGACCACCGCATATTCGGAACACAAGTAATGCAGGTTGTTCATTTCATGCGTGACGAAAATCGATGAGACGTCTTCCAGGTCGCGCAGCTTCATGGCCAGCTCGCAGATGGTGCGCGCGGTGGGTGGATCGAGACCGGCAGTGGGTTCGTCGAACATGACGATTTTTGGATCGCCCACCAACGCGCGCGCGATGCCCACGCGGCGCCGCATACCGCCGGACAGCTCCGAAGGCATCTTATCGATGGCCGCCTCCAGATTTACGAACCGCAGCATGCGCACCACTTCATTTTCAACTTCGTCTTCGGGCACGCCCTGCTCGTGGAGTTTGAAGGCCACGTTTTCATAGACCGAAAGAGAATCGAACAGCGCCCCTTCCTGAAAGATCATTCCGATCTTTTTCCGGACGTGCATCATGTCGACTTCCGAGTAGTGGGTGATGTCCTCGCCGTCCACCAGGATTTGGCCCTCGTCCGGTTTCAATAATCCCAGCACCAGCTTGATGGTCGTAGATTTGCCACAGCCTGAGCCGCCCAGGATGATTTTCGTCTCGCCCCGGTTCACCCTGAAACTGAGATTGTTGAGGACCTTACGGCCGTCAAACTCCATCGTGACGTTGCGGAATTCGATGGCGGGAACCGAGCGGTGTGAATCGTCGACTTCGCGAAAAGTGGATTCGGCTGCGTGCTCGCTGATGCCACTTTCCGAGATGTGCCCGTCGCGCGGGTAAAGAGAAGCTTCGGTAGTCGTACTCATTACACAGTTCCCAAAACAATTTGCAGCGCTTTGGCGAGAAAGAAATCAGCGATGATTACTATAATCGAAGCCGTCACCACCGCGGAAGTGGTCGAACGTCCCACGCCCACCGTGCCGCCGTCAGTTTGCAGGCCTTTGTGACAGGCAATCGTGCCCATCAGAAATGCGAAAACCAGGGGCTTAATAATACCGCCGATTATGTCGTCGGTGGCAATGCCGTCGCGCACGGATCCGATGAACATTGACGAGGGCAAACCGAACATCCACGTCGAAACTACCCAGCCGCCGATGATTCCCATGATGTCGGCAATCAAGGTCAACAGCGGCAGAGTGATGACCAGCGCGAGGATGCGCGGCGCGACCAGTTTGCGAATGGGGTCGGTCCCCAGCGCGCGCATCGCGTCGATCTGCTCTGAAACAACCATCGAGCCCAGCTCGGCCGAAATCGCCGACACGACTCGCCCCGTAACCATCAGGGCGGTCAAAGTCGGGCCTAACTCACGAATCAGGGCCACGCCCACCAGATAGCCAAGCTGATCGACCGCACCGTAAGACGCCAGGGTTTGATATGTCTGGAGGGTGAGCACGCCCCCGGTAAAAAATCCGGTAAGCATGACGATGGTCATCGAGCCCACGCCGATGCTGTCCATCTGGGCGATTGTTTCCGGGAAATAATGAGGTCTTTGGAAGACTCCGCGGGCAGCACGCGCTACTAATAAGGTCATCTCTTGCAGTTCGAGCAAAAGGCGCGTGAAAATTTTCATGCTTTTTGGGCCTGAGCCACCTGCCTTAGCCGGGTGGGCGCGAGTCTTTTCAGAACCGCCTGCGGTAGCGGGCGGGCAAAGAGTCTTGTCAGAACCGCCTGCCGTAGCGGGCGGGCATTTCGTTCGAGCGCGAGTTTTCGGATCGAGCGGCCTATGATGCGCAAAACCGAAGCGTTGCGTCAAGGTTGGTCTGGATTTGGTGGAAGGTGGCCGCGGATGCTAATGCGGTCGAGTAATTTGGTCAATCCACTTTACAGCAAGAATATTGCGTTAGTTGTAGACCGCTGGAAAGAGAATAGTTCGCTGGTGGAGTAATGAAAATTGCATCTGACGAGCGCCATTCGTTAGTTACATGACAAGAAAGATGGATGGTTGAGAATCGCACAAACTGCAGGCCTGACCCGTTTTTTCCGTTCCCACCGAACAGTCCAGCGAGTTTTTTGTCGCAAGCTGCACCATCCGGTTGCTTTGTCGGCGTCGGTGCAGGGTTCTGCGGTTGTAGCCGCAGAAACCGGCATGGTCGTCGTAGTTGTAGCCCACGCTGCTCATCGTTTCATTGGTTTTCGCGGTTTCTGATCCAGGTAGGGATACAGATTCCTTTCCGCTTTTACGGGACGAATGTCATCAGGTTCACAAGAGCCCACCAACAAGTCTTGATTGCGTCGAGTGGCCAGCGTAGCGAAGAGTATCCCTCTAACATATAGCTCCACTTGGCCGTATCCTCTTGCCCTTTTTCCTTCAGCAATGATTACAGTCGCGGGGTCGCGATGCCAGCCGTATTCTGTTAAATAGACTCTAACATTGTGCAGTCGCCTGTTGTTTATCTCTCTACTCTGTTCGCCAGTGCCGAGCCGCGCAATAGCGATAATTGTGCCGTCGGTACCAGCGGCACGATGGGCGTTGGAGAGATTAAGGATATTATCTTCACAGTTCCCAGGTATTGGTTTGTTAGGTTGGACACGATTCTGTGCAGAAACATCCTGCTGACCATTACCTTGAAAGCCCGAGAGAACCAGACTAAGGGCAAGCAAAAAAAGACGAAGTTTCATAACCTTTGGCCTTATGCTCAAAACCCGAATTCCTTACAAAAAATCGTTCTAGGATCAGCTCTATTCGCATTCATGTAAAAGACAGCATGAGTGTGAATATTGCCGTAAGTATTTCCTCACGGGCCACCTATGCTTCCGATGCGCACGGAGCCCATCGCATTTGCGCCACCGCTGCCAGGGCTAACATGGACAAATGCTATTGTCAGTCCTGAGTACGGTCCTCTGTTGTAGCTGACATTTGTCTGGGTGTTTCCGCTAGGCGTAGTGAACATACGCCCAAGGGCGCCCCCGCTAGGGGTGTATAGTCCTGTGTTAGCAGCCGTGCCTTGACCGTTACCGTAGATATGGATGATGCCACCCTTGTCTGAACCTCTGCCTTGTGGGTACGGAGCCGGGCCGTGACCGGGCTCGCGAGAGCCAAAATTAGCAGGTATGGGAAGACCGGTACGGGCATAGTACGAAAGTGCGCTGGCATTTGCGGCTAAACTTCTTGGATCATGCGTCGATCCCACGACCGATCCCGCGCCGCCAAATAGTCCAGCGAGTTTCTTGTCGCAGGCCGCGTTATCAGGTTTAGCGGGTCTCGGTGCAGCGTTCTGCGGTCCACCACCGCCGTTGTCGCCGCCTGCTTCAGGCTGAGGCACGTGACGACCGAGACTGTGGAACCATAATTCCAACAAGCTTGATAAGTCTGGTGGGGCATCATCGTCATCGTCGTAGCAGCCCCAGCACCGGATTGCACCGCTCGGGTCTACAAAGTTAACCGGATCATTCTGAGTATAGGAGTAACGATTGAAACTCTGCGGGTCGCCGATACTACCACCAAGTGGATCCGGACTTGTCCATCTGGCACTCAAATTCTCATACTTGCGCCACCACGTGTGGCCCAACCCAGTGGTCTCGTCGCTCTCTGTCAATCCGTACTTCCAACGATTCGTATCGGTGGCTGTGTAACCTTGCCCCGTGCTCCTCAGTCCCAGGCCCGAACCGATCTCTTCGCCGAACGGTGAATAATCATGGCGGGCCACGATTCGACATAATGGTTGGGTCGAATCGAAAGTTAATTCGCGCGCCTAATGATGACACGAATATTACAGTCTGGGTTATCTGGCTGCCGCCACCTAGTCAGGCGAAAAATCTCCGCCGAGCCCGCTCTTTAGACACGTACTAGAGAGCGCGCTCTGACCTTTATGATTCGTGGCCTTCAAGTCCGCGCCAGCGTCTACCAGCGCTCTGATAATGTCTTCTTCGCAGGAAAAGCGGACTGCCTTTATCAGCGCGGTCTCACCCTCGTTGTCAGCGAGGTTTACTAAAGCTCCGCTTTTCAGTAGTGCTTTGACAGCTTGGATGTCGCTGTTTTTGGCGGCATACATAATTGCGCTGCTTCCGTCGCGAGCTTGCAGGTTTACCTCGGCGCCGTTCGCGATAAGGAGTTCGACCAGTTCCGGCCTACCTGGCCTGGTCGTACAGGCCTCAGCGACCATGAGCGCAGAATAGCCACGATAATCTGTTGCGTTAACGTTCGCGCCACGCTTGAGAAGTTTCTCGGTCTTTGAGAGGTCGCCATCGCATGCTGCTACATACAACGATACCTCGAGTGAAGGTGAGTGGCGAGTGCATGAGAGCAGAGCAACAGCCGTAGTTACAATTACTGAAATTACAAGGTTTCTATTGTGGAGCGTTATCATCTTATTCCTTGCAGTTGCTCTCGATGGATTGATTCCGCGCGTCGCCGCACGTAGAGATCATTTGCTTTTCTGAGTTTCCATCTTAAGTAAGTCACCAACCTTGCTCTCAGGACATGCATACGATGCAAGAAAGGAGTCCAAAGCATTTCGGCCTTTATGATCTCTGGCATCCAAATCAGCTCCAGAGTTTATCAAAGCCATCACAGTTTCTTCTGTGCAGGAAGACGCCGCCGCTTTCATCAGGGCGGTCTCACCGTCTTTGTCCACGAGATTCACTGACGCGCCGTTCCTCAAAAGCGCGTTGACCGCCTGGGTGTCGCCGTTTTCAGCAGCATACATCAAGGCGGTGGTGCCATCGGCGTCCTGGTGGTTTACCTCGGCACCCTTGGCCATGAGGAGTTCGATGAGCGGCACGCGACTTTGGAGCAATTTATCATGCTGCATGCAAGACTCTACACTGGTGAGCGCGGAATCACCTTGAACACCAGGGGCGTTAATATCCGCACCTCGTTCAAGAAGGTTCTCGACTTTCTTGATATCTCCATCGCATGCTGCCAACCTCAAATCGGCATTTAACAACCTCGACTTGCGAACGAGCCCTTGACTGTAACGGTCCACTCGCCACTGTTCATTTGCCCCCACACGATTAACAACCTCAGCAGCGCAGGATCAGCTCCCGTTGGATCTACAAGGTTCACCGGATCATTCAAGACGTAGCTGTTGCGATTGAAACTCTGCGGATTCGCAATCGTCATGCTGCCATTGTAAAGGATCAGGACTGGTCCACCTGCCGCTCAGATTCTCATATTTGCGCCACCAGGTATGATCGAGTCCAGTGGTCGCGTCACGCTCCGTCAATCCATGCTTCCAGCGGTTCGTGTCCGTTGAGAATCGCAAGAATTGCAGGCCTGACCCCGTATTAGCCGTATCAATTCTCTTCCGACCTTTTAATTTCAAGTGCCCGTCGATCCTAACGCGTCTTCTCCTAGAATTCGAGTGGAAACTATTCCCAGCTAAGGAGGATTTCCACCCTCCCAAACGGGCTTAAACTGTCGTCGGATACATCGTTTGCTCCGGTCTCATACGACCGATCCGAAGTTAGATCGACCAATTACTTAGGATCATCTTTCAATTCTGACCATTCATTTAGGATTACATGCAGCGAGTTGTAGAGATTTAGGTGCCCAACGCAAGAAATTGCACAATTATAAGAGTCCATCCTTAGGAAAATACTTACCTTCTAAACCAGCAATACCGCATTAGCATTCAAGGCTGCTCTGAAATTCGTAAGCCTGATCGATAATGCTATCTCATTAGTTTTTCATACTCGATTGTGATCTGACGACTGTCTCCGTTAACTTTTAAGTCCAGAACAATTGTGCAATGGTTGCCTAATACTTTAGCCGCTGTCTGTTCCCGATTGAAATTCCATTTCACCGGTAAGTGGTACCCTGTTTCGCTCGGAGGAATAGATTCATTCCGATAAACTTCGCCTGAGAATTTTTTCTCACCAGCGAAGAGAGAAGCACTTTCCAAAGCGATTGCTTTTTTGTTGTTATGTATTTGAAGGTCAGGATCGACCCACCACTGTCCGGAAAGTCCGCCCATGCCTCGCGTACGAATCTCAAAATCGTCGAACTGTTTTGTCCATTCAACTTCAGAAACGTTTGCCCATCCCAAAGGTCGCATACGGTATTCGGGATCCCCGCAATTGGCTAGTAGACATAACAATAATGCGATCGGGAACGTGGTCTTCTGCTTCAGAAAGGTGTATGTCTTTAGGGACATGGATTCGTCGCCCCAAATCTGTTTTCCAAGTTTTTCCTTACTGCGTCTTCCAAGTCGTACGCCTCCTTTTCAAATGCATTACCTCGTCCCGCTGGGTCGCCACCCTTTGCGGCTGCTCTGGCTGCTTCCTCAAGATATCGCCCCGCGTACGTAAACGGATATCGCGCTTCCTGTCTCACATGAGTAAGTTCATGGGCAATATCTGATATACCTTGAATTGAATGTTGATCAATACCACGTCTCCAGAATATGCTCGTGCCCTCAGTGTAGGCTCTTGCGTCACCCCGCACGTACCATGGCATGTGGTTATAGTTTCCTATCTTGGCGAGATTCATTTCCGGAAACCAAGACTTGAGCAATTCCTTAACGCAGTTTGACAATCGTTTCGCTGCCGATGAACCTTCGGGCGCAGGCGTGGGTTGCGACACGGGCTTCTGCGGAAACCCGAGTCATTCAGATCATAAGCATAGTGCATTTACCGTATTGAATGTTTCGACCCGTCATCAGTGAATCGAACATGGCTGCAAGGCCGGTTTGCTTTCGACTTCGAAAGTCATTGGCTTGGATGTTAGGTCTGTCGTCCAAAGATAACCTCTATCTTGCCATTGGGCGCGCAATCGATCGGTTGCGCTTGGGTAGTAGTACCAGGTTATTACCCTAACCTGCAGAAGGTATTTTCCAGGCGGAAGGCCGTCACGGTCGGGCCCCACTATTACGTCAACGCGTGATTCAGTAGAAGTGGTAAGTGATTCTCCAGGTTTGAGCACCGCAAACAACATGAGATCCTCAGGCAGGTTGCGGCCAATCCCAGCGCCAGCGAGATCCAGCATCGGGGAAACTTTGTATAAATATTTCTTTCCGGCAAGGTCCTTCAGATTTCGGCTTACCAGCTCTCGGCCGATTAGCTTGCTCCTCCTGTCGAGGAGGATTGGCTTGTCACCAAGATTGGTAAACTTCAACGACAGCGTAAGCAGCAGGAAAGGAGCCGTCGAGCAGTATTGTTTGCTCACGATTGTAGTTTCCAGCACGAGCTTGATTCCTGCAGGTAACGGACGACGAATCTCTGTTTGAGAATTCACCGGCACCAGCACAAGAAAGCAAATAACTAAACAGCAGATCAATTGAAACAGAAACCGTTTGACCATTTCTTTCCTCCGGGTGGGATAGCCACGCTGCAAATTGGCCCGAAAGTCGTTACCGAGGAATCGGCTTAGTCTCACTAAAGCAAGCCTTCCAAATCTTCATATTATTAATTGCACCATCTATATCGGCACCATCGTCGTCATTGTCGCCATAAATATGCCTCCTGTGTCCCAATTCATGGGCCAGAAGGAACGCCGCCGCAGTGACGTCCTTCAGCGGAAGGGACGACCATGAGGCATCCCTGGATTGGCCACCTCCCGGAAGCCCGTGGTATGCAGACGCGGTAGCCAAATCGAAAGAATAGGTCGATCCCATTGGTTGCATGAAGCCCTGATATGGACTCGAGTTAAGGGTGACGGTAAACCCCTTAGTCCTAGCATTAGCATTAAGATTTGGGTCGAATCGGAAATTCGTTTGGTCCAAGGCCTTCAACGCCTTGTTGAGTCCGCCGAATGCCTTTGCGCAGGGATTCTTCCCGTTATTCGCGCGCAATCGTCTTTCGAGTTCGCTGCGTGCCGCTGCCAATCGCTCTGTTTCAACAGGGTTCTGTGGTTGTATCCACAGAAAACCTGATCGATCAATCGTAGTTGCAACCGCCAATCTACCGTTTGCTTGCCGATCTCCGTGGCCTTCGATCCAGACATGGGTACAGTTGTCTTTCCTGTTCGTACATACAAGGGTCATCACCCTCAAAAGAGCAGGCGCCGACGGGCAGGTCAGCGTTTGGGCTTGTCATTAACACATGGAACAGTTTCCCCCCGGCATATAGCTCCAGACGCCCGTAGCCATCAATCCGGTCACCTTCTGCCGTGATAATCGTCTTTGGACTTCGATGACCGAACTGTACGAGAAAAGCCCGAGCGTTATGTAAGCGTCGGCGATTCAGTGCTCTTTTCACCTCTCCTCTGCCGAGTCTAGCGATGATAATTACCAAACCATCGTCGCCCGCCACTCTGTGCGCCCCGGTCAACACTGACACGTTAAATTCACAATTCGCAGGCTTCGTTTCGACTTGCCCCGGTGGGAACGTCCCCGGCTCAGATTTGACCTGTGCTTTGCAAATTAAGGGGGAAATTACCAGCAAAGTTAGGCTGAGTGCCCCCCGTACTGTTTTCATGATCGACTTTGCTCTACTCTGCATACTCATCTCCTTCTTGACTAGAATCCAAACTCCGTGCAGAAGAGCTTTCTTGGATCGACTCGCGTTCTAGTGGCAAGGTTCGAATAGAAGTTGATGTGAGTGTGGTTATATCCAGCGCTAGCTCCTCCAGGGCCCGCAATGCTCCCGACCCGGGTTGAGCCCGCTGCATTTCTCGCCGGCCCGACAGGCGCTCCGATGTGGACAAAACTTATGGTCACACCAGCGGCGTTCCGATATTGAGAGTAGTTGTAATTTACTTGTCCTGGGTTTGGCTCGTTGGGTTTGTTGTAGACGGTCCCCCGACCGCCTGGAGCAGCCGTGAAACCTGCTGGAACATATAAACCAACGCTATTAGGCGGCGCTGTACCCTGGGGATTTGAGTAAAGGTGCATTACGCCACCTTCAGCCGAGTGGTCAGGAAAGCGTTGCATTCCAGCGGTGGGATGTTGAAGAGTGCTTGGTGTCCAACCTGTATCCGCGACAGCACCTTCGCCACCGAAGAGTCCGGCAAGTTTCTTGTCGCAAGCTGCGCTATCAGGCTTCGTGGGCGTTTGTCCGGGGTTCTGTGGAGCACCCGGCTCGTTTCCTTCGGGCGCGAAAACACCCGGCACCCAGACGTTCACGCACTTTGGATAAGCCGAGCTGATTTGCCTGGGATGACTGGGATCGGTGACGTCAAACAATGCCCAGTCACTACAGAGAGTCACCCAGCGCAGGCCAGTCGGATCTACAAGGTTCACCGGATCGTTCAAGACGTAACTGTTACGATTGAAGCTCTGCGGATTCGCAATCGACATGCTCCCATTGTAAGGATCAGGACTCGTCCATCTCCCGCTCAGATTCTCATACTTTCGCCACCACGTATGATCGAGTCCACTGGTCGCGTCACGCTCCGTCAATCCATACTTCCAACGGTTCGTGTCGGTGGCGTTGTAGCCTTGCCCGGTGCTCCTCAGTCCCAGGCCAGAACCGATCTCTTCGCCGAAAGGCAGATAATCATGTCGAGCCACTACCGCACTCGACGAGCCATTGTTATTCATTACCGCCCGCGCCGAACCCTGCAAATCACTTAAGACGTAATGCAAGCCGCCGCTCGTGCCGCCGCTGCTGCTGTTGCCTGCGCCGGAGGTCGAGCGTGTCCGCAGCTCGCGAATGTGAACGGCCCTGATAGTGGTGCCGCTAGGCGCCCCTGCCAGAGTCGTGTCGGTATAACCCAAGGTTGTGATCCCCAGCGCCGTCAAAGCTTCATCCAATTTCGTGCGCAGCTCGCTGACGTCTTCTTTGTAGATTGTGTCCCCGGCATTAAGGGTGGTGTGTGTATAACTCGCCGCCGATTGGCCCGCTAGGCTCCTGACCGCATCGATGGCGGTACGCAGCTCCGTTATGTGTTCCTTCTTCATCTCAGTCAGAGGCGAACACGAACCGTCAGAGAAGGCGCAGATCGTAGCATTAGTCGTGAAGTTCAGCTTCGCGCCCAGAGCAATGTTGCTGTAATCGGAAGTGCAGTTGTTGTTACTGTCAGCCGCGCAGACTCGATAAAGATATGCGCTGCCTGCGCTCGCTCCGCTGTCGGTCGTGCTGGTGCTGGTGGTGGTAGTAAGCAGAGTATACGAACTACCGGTGGCTTTTCGCTCGACCCGATACTTGCTCGCTCCACTGGCCGCCGTCCAGCTCAAGGCTACGTTGCTGCTTGAAGGCGTCGCTGCTAATCCTGAGGGCTGTCCTGCGGTAAGGGTTTCATTCGTAGCCAGCAACTGCCCACCGCGATAGATGTTCTCTCTTTCAAGCGTACTGCCGCTGCTGCCCAGATAATCCGCGACGTTTTGTCCAAACACGTCATAGACCATGGTGCGCGTCACGCTGCCGGCCG
>DATENS010000249.1:0-25966 GCA_035274925.1 Pyrinomonadaceae bacterium
TCCCCTTCGACGCCTTCGGAGCTGAGAAAAAAGCGGTCCCGTCCGGAAAAAGTTTCACTAAGAACTTCCGCAGCCGGCGCTTGATTGGCACGACTATATACCAATTAAACGCAACGGCGATCCAGGACAGCCGGTCGGCAATGCGCATCCACGAGTTTACTAATGGCTGCGGCCCAGGCTGTCGATCCTGGATGGGTTTGGTTTCGGTGCCCAGGGACTGCGCGAGCACCATCTCGACGAAACTCTGGTAAGTGTACAGCTTCGACTCCACAATGTCTTGATAAGCCCAGGCAGTGAGTTCGCTCCGAAGGTGGTCTCGCTTTATTGAGTCCAGTACTTGCCCAATATTACTAAAATCGCGCTTAAGTTCGATGTAATGCCGGCCGGCTTTTAATATCCCGTTATACTCGCCCTCGATCAGGACCTGACAGGTCCGGGTCGCACAGGCTTCTAAATGGCGCGGAGAGATCGCGAATAACTTGAGCGAGCCCTCCATGTTGGGAAAACAATTAGCTTCGACCTCATCGAATCCTGCCGACTCGTGCGCGCTTACGTAGGCTTCGGTTTTCGCTCTAATTGACCCATCTCTGTCGAGGATGCTGGCCCCGCCCTCGACTCCGATTATGTACTTAGACTGTAGCAAAAATTCGTACCAGGCGTCACCGAACAGCGTATCTTCAGACCGCGTGGAGATGTCCGCAACCAAACCTCGCTTAGGCGCCTCGTCGCTGAAAACATCAGCAATCTCCGATTTGAGGAATCCGTGCCTCCCGAGCCACGCCGCTCCGCGCCACGCTCTGTATCCCACATCGATCGTCCGGGGCCTGGCTTGAGCGGACAAGCGGGTGATTTTCTCCAGCGTGCCGGCGTCCAGATAGCCCGTCAGTACTTTCGTGAACTTCACCCGCTGACGGTCAACGGTCGGATAGATTACTTCCCACTCCGACTCTGGAGCGACCGAAAAGACATGGTCGATATCGAAATCATTGACAAAGTCGCACAGCAAATCCGTATTCAAAAACTCATCCTGCGGCAGGGCCACTTTTACCGCGCCCGAATCCTTCAGGGCCGACACTTCACGCAGGAGTGTCTTGAAGAGCGTTCGGTCCCACCTTGCTGAGAGAAAGATCGTGTGAAAGACGATCAGATCGAACGCAACTTTTTTCAAATATGACGGCAGTCCACGCGTGGCAACGTTCAAATAAAAACAATTGTGCTTAGAGTACTCCTGGAAGGAGTAGAGATGATCTGCCGTCGTCGCTCTCAGGGGATACTCGTTCTTGTAGTAATAGACGATTAAGATATTAGCCATAAAGAGGGCGTGCGGGCGGCGCTAAGCCCCGCCGCTTGCAAGCAGGTCCGAATAAATGCGGTCGAGCCGTTCGGCCCCGGCCTTATTCGAATGCCACTTAACCGCAAACTCGCGGCTGCGGCGGCCGATTTCTTGGCGCTTTTCCGGGTGCTCGATCAAATCCCTGAGCACGTCGTAGACGGTCGCCGGCGTCGCGCTGACGATGGGCAATTCGTCCACGTATTGCGGGATTTCTGTCCGCATCCTTTCGAGCCATTCGGGCCTGAGAAAACAGACCACCGGCTTGCCTAACATCATCGCTTCGCGCACGTTGGCGCCAAAGAAACCAAAGGTCAGCATGTCCACAACGATGTCGGATTGAACTTGATAGTAGCGCACCTTCTTGTTAGGCACGTCCTTGAAAAAGAGCAGCTCAACATCGTGCCCTTCGGACTTCAGGCGCTCGATCAGAGGCAAGTAGATGTGCGTGGACTTTATTGTACGCTGCGAGGAGGGATCGGAGCGCGTATCGAAGTTTCCCACCGCGTGGTAAATCTTAACCGTGCGCAATGATGTCGTCAGTTGGTACTCGGGGGGCACCACCAAATCCGGTGTCCAGAAATCCGGATCGAGGCAATAGAACTCAGGCACCTCATGCACGCGCGGGTCGTCGTTGTAATCCTTGTTGTTCCCGCCTATGTTGACCTGGTAATCGGCGAGACTGTTTCTCAATTTACCCCACGCCAGATTTCGCGTATCGCTGCAAACATCCGGCCGGTCGCGCCATGGACAGATGTCACACACCGGCTCTGGCAGCCAAGTGCGAAAGGAACTCTGCGAGACCCCGTCCAGGCATCCGTTGTTTGAGTAGACTATTACCTTACCCAGTTTCTTGAGGAGCTTAACGTCCCAGGACTGGGGCAGGAACTTCAACTGTCTGAAGTAGGCCGAGAACGTGAGGTTGTGCGCCCCGGTAAAGTGAAACAGGTCGTAGCTATAGAGCGCCTTTACATAAAACGCAAACTGGCGGAGCAGGTCCGCCGCGCCCCGATACTCGAACTTAAAATCCTCGCCGTGATAAAAGATCTGGGTGCGCTCTTCCGGGTCGAAGTTCAGCGTATCAGCCTTCCAACCCAGTTTCCGCAAAGCCCGGGAAAGGTACCAGGTGTTGTAGTAACACTGACCAACGTAAAGAACTCGCCCTTTCCGTTGGCCCACCGCGCCCGAGTTTTGATTGACCCCCTGTTCTTGCATCGTACCGCTAACTTTAAGTCTGAAGTTCCTGCGCCGGCGCCGTGCCGTTTATTAAAAGCCGGGTCTTTTCGAATCCGCAATTCATCAGCGCGTCTATGATTGACAGGCCGGCGACGAATTCCGGGGTGTTGACCTGCGGATACACCGGATGCTCGAATTCCTGATAGATCAATTCGAGGCCCTCAACGCCAAATTTTTCGTCCTCCTGATAACCGGTCGCGCCCCCGCCGCACAGATAGGCTGTCCCTCCAACGGATTTAACCATTGATATTAACAGGTCGGTTGACCTGCCCTGCCCGTCTAAAGTTGAGCCGAGGATTAGCTTTGAGGTATCAAGCCGGAGACTCCTTGCGACCGTCATTATTGCAGATAAGTTAAACTCGGCCAACCGGTCGGTCGGGTTATTCACCAGCTCAGTCAGGACGGGAAACACCTGGTCGAAGAATGGCGCTGCGCCATAGTTTATCTCGATTGATTTCAACACTTTGCCGCGCCACGGCGCATCGTTGTCGATCTGAATTTCATCAATTCGCCGCAGGCCATGATAGGCCCGCACCACCGGCATGGTGATCCAGGAAGGCTCGCTCCCGTTCATCAAGCGCACGCGGTTAAGCCAGGTCCCACCTTTTTTTGGAAACTGTACGTTATCAAGGACGATGAACAGGTCTGCTCTGGCGAGCTTGTTAAAATATCCGAGCCAGGGAAAGAAATTAGGCTGGTGAATTGCTACTACTCTGCTCTCTAACATATTCGTCAAATAGAATACCCATCATTACCACGTCCAGGTACTCGCCATTGATGTAGGCGGCCTGACGTAAGACTCCCTCACGAACGAACCCTACCTTCTCGTACACCCTGATAGCCCGCAGGTTGGTAGCGAAGACCTGCAAATAAATACGCCGCAGCTTGAGATCGTTGAAACCGAACTTGAGCAACAGCCGGACAGCTTCGGTTCCGTATCCCTGGCCGAACTCTGCGGGATCTCCAAGTCTAATCTGCAACTCGGCGCTGCCTGACACCGGATTGATCGTGTGCAGCTGGCACGAACCGATCAGCTTTGCGTCCCCCAAACGCCGGATGGCAAAGAGCCTGGTATCGCTTCGTTGCTGGATTGACTGGAACCATTCGTGATGCTCACGTTCGCTGACCGGTTTGTAAGGCGCGTTGAATGAGACCAACTCGCGGTTATTTATCCACTCCAGCAGGACCGGCAAGTCAGCTTGCGTTACCTGTGTCAGTGCCAACCGTTCAGACGTCAGCTTTTGATCTGCGCTTGGCGACACCATGAAGAATCTCAGCAGCTCGGTGGCTCATTCATTACTCTCTCAACCGAACTTGATCTCCTGACGCTCTAGATAGGCGGCCTCTCTCGAGAGAAGGCTCTGCTGCATTAGCTCAAAATTATGACGCAACATCTCGTTCCACTTCTCCTGCAACGGCATCTCTTTTTCGGTCCACCATTCCGGATGAAGCAACAATTGCAATCTTGTATGGACCGCGGCCTTGAATAGGTTGCTCGGGCACCCTTCCTTCAACACAGTGTTGCTGTCAGAGAGGTAATACGCACCTTCCACGTCCTCCCGGTTGTAAGTATTAATGCAGTTGAGCTTCAGTTCATTTTGCAGGACGCGCGCCGAGGGTTGGTGAAACGAGACGACGTCCACGGGCGCGCCGAACTCAGTCGAGACCCGCGCTCGCTCTTCATCAACATATTCTTTGATCCGCTCGGGCGTGGCATTCGCGTACGGGACCTCGTCAAAGTGGAGTCCGATCCAATGGCCCCGGCCAATTATCTCGCGCACCAGTTCCGCGTTGGGCAACGAAAGCAAGTTATACATTGCCGAACGTAACATCAGAAAGTAGGTGCTTCGCACGCCCATCTCTTCTTCAATTCGTGCCAACTTCGCGGCGGCAGTTAAATCGTTATCGCAATCGTGTCGCAAAAGACAGACGCGCTGCTCGTTTTGCCGGTAGTCTTTTAACCGGGGAAAGCTTATGAACTCGTATCCGTTTTCCTGTGCGGAACGAAGGATATGGCGGTAGTGCTCGTAAGTAAACGGAGCGTGCGTTGTGGACGAACTCATTTGATCTTTTCTCCGGTAAGCTCCCTCGCCTCTATCTCTTTGCAAACTTCTGCGAGGCCCTCGCGGAACGGCACGTGGGGACTTCCGAGGGATTCCACCATTCTGGATATATCGGCCACCGCATCACCCGATTCCCGTTCGGTGTATTCAAAGCGAGGCTCGCGATTCAGTTGCTCGCCCATGGCCTGACCGATTTCACGCAGCGAGAGTACCTCGGCTCCAGCCACATTAATCAGGTGATTACCCTCCAGTCCCACCGCGGCCTCGATCGCGTTGACGGCATCTTTAACATATATCGGATTAATACGAATGCCCTGATTGCCATTCAGTGTGATGGGATCCCCGGTGAGTATCGAGCGAATCAATCGCGGAATCAGCATGGACGGTGTCTGGCCCGCGCCATAGACAAAAAAGAGCCTTAGGATAGTGGTATCGAAACACTGCTGGTAATCTTTAACCATCAACTCCGCGACGTACTTGGAGCTGAAATAAAAACCCAGAAGCTTAATCGGATCGGTCTCGACGAACGGCTCGCGTCCATATCCATAAATGCCTCCCGTTGAGGCGAAAACAAACCGACTGGCTTCTGCCCTTCTCGCGTATTCCAGGAGCTCGAACGTGCTCGCGATATTGACGCTGTAAATATCGGATGCACGGTCCGGGAAATCTTTATAGAAACTTGACTGGGCCAGATGAATGATGACGTCAACTCGTGGCGGGAGTTGTGAGTGATTCAGAGGCTGGGCCAGGTCCTGTTCGATCCATGAGACGTTTTCCCGCGTGTCCTGATCTGAGTGGCTTCTCACCACGGCAAATACTTCGTGGTGGTCCTGGAGCCGGCGAACCAGATGTTTACCGATGAATCCATTTGCGCCGGTGACTAAAACTTTCATCTAAATCCTGCAATCCGTCTCTTGCACTCTGGGACCAACTGAACGGCTTCTCAGAGATACTGAGAGAGAAAACGCTCTCCTTAATCATTCATCGCGAGTATCTGGTGGACATTCAAGGGCTTGTTATTCCAGACAGAACGAATGAGGAAATCCCATATCGCGCCCACCGCCTTGTAGGAATGGTACTTAAGAACAAATCCTCGACTCTTGGCGCCCAGCGTGCGGCGCAGCTCCGGGTCCGTTATCAGCAGGCGCAGATTGGTCTTGATTGTTTCGACAGACGTATCGACGATGGGACACTCCTGAAGCATGGGACTGTTTCGAAGTTCCTCGTCGTGACAAGAAAGATTAGAGAGCACCGGCTTGCCCAGGCTCATTCCTTCGATGGCGGCCATGGCATATCCCCCGATAAACTGCTCGGCGAAAATATCGCAGTTGGTGATGCTGCCACGGACTTCTGCGTTGGAGCACTGCTCTAAGAGCGCCAGCCTTACTTTGAGACCTTCTTGCTGCAGCTCCCGGACAGCGCGAATCAAATCGTCGGTTCCTTTTATCAAACGGTGATTAGACGAGTGAGCCACCACGATCTCTCCGGTTTGTCCGTCGGCCGACGAAGCCTGCCCATTGGGTTTCCAAAGATCAACATCAATTGCCAGGTAACTAGGCCAGAAGAAATCGTATTTCGGCAGAAATCCAACTTGCAAATTCTTGATAACTAAATCGGCGTAACGAGTGAAATATAGCACGCGCTGTTTGATAGCCGGGCCGCGCTCGAGCAACGACGGGTAATGAGCCAATATGGGCTCGCGGAAAAATGAAAGATACTCAGGTACGGCGATATCGCTGCCGTAACTCGTCAGAATAAGTTTCTTCCCGGCGAGTTTCAGAATTTGGCACTCAAAGCTTGCCAGTGGTGTCTGCGCCAGAAAGCCGCCGTCAAAGAAAAACACAAACAGGTCGAACTTCATCAAACACCAGACCATAACTAAATATGGTCTCAGGAACTGTAATGACCTGTGACGCGGCCGAAAGTCATCTATGGTGATGTCAAAGTCTTCCCGTGAGTAAGCGGGATAAATGGTATAGACCAGCGTCTTGCTCTGGTAGCCCAAATGGCGCAGAGCATCCGACCAGAACTTGATGCTGATAATCGGCGTCGGTCCCCAAACTACCCGGGGCAGCTTCGCCCGCCAAATGTTTGAGAGCCTTGCAATGCCGGCCGTAACAAGCAGGATCAAGAGAAAGACCGAGGCCACCATCCAGACGATTACGCGCATGAGGGTCCGGTTGAACGCCATCGATTCTGATTTCCTCACCGGCTGTATTCGAGCTCTACCTGACCGTCATCCGAAACATGAACCTTACCAATTTCGCGGGCCGGGCTCCCGACTACGATCGCAAAATCAGGTACATCCCGGGTCACGACACTATTAGCCCCAACTAAACAATGGTTCCCAATCGTAACGCCTTTGACTACCACGACGTGAACTCCCAGGAAACAACAGTCGCCGATTTTAATGGGAGCGTATTCGTAATCGGCTCTTCCACCTGAAAGGGCCCAGCGCACAGTGTCGTGGGTCAAGAGTTGACAGCCGAGTGAGATCGAACAGAACTCCCCGATGCTTATCCCTCCGGTTCCATCCAGAGAGCAAAATGGGCCAATCCACGTGTTGCGGCCGATACTTACGTCACCTACTATCGATGTCGAATTGTAGATGGTGACCCCTTTGTCCTCGCCCAGCCAATATTTCCCTCGCTCTTTCCAGTCGAACAAGTCTTCATAAAAGGGATTGATGCGGCGATACTTGCGCCGGGTTTCATCTCTGAGCTCTTGATGAAGCTCGACCAGGCTTTCCCATTGCTTCTTGGTTTCGTCGGTCATAGCCACGCTCTCTCGTCCTGAAAATCCATTGCCGCCGAGTTCTGCAGCGCATAACGAGCAGCTTCTTTCACGCTGGAGCCGGACAATCGCGCGCGCGCCATGGTTTCTCCCACTTTCAAACCGGCCGCATAAAGTTCCAGGACCGGGAGCGGGCCAAGCTCATACGATTGATAGCTCATCTGCCCGAACGGCAGTATCTTCTCCGGGTAAAACCGCAGGCCTGATGTTTTCAATCCGCCGGCATCCACGTTGCCCGAAATTACTCCGATGCACATCGCCGCGTTCGCTTCCCTGATCTGGTCATAAGTCAGGAGGCCATCGGCGCCAAGGAGGCGAACGTCATGCTCGTGCTCAGCTACCAGGATGACGTCGTAATTCTGCGCGTGCGTTGCGAAGTGTGATCGCAAACTATCATAGGGCTGTGCTTCGGTTTCGCCTTCGGCAAACCAGGTGACTGGCAGGTTGAGGTGTCTGAAATGTTCGTGGATGCATCTGGCCAGAACATTGCTTCCCAGTAAAAGGGTCCTGGTTCGGTAGCCTTCCAAACCCAATTCAAAAATTAGCTTCATGGCCAGGTATCCGGGCAGGGAATAAAGGGCGTGGGGCGGTTGTGCCTCGTCAGTTCCCAGCACCAGGATTCCATGTTCCTTACAAGCCTCGAGATCCAGATGATAATCACGAAGTTCCCAGGTCTCCCACATTAACGGGATTACCGCCGTCGGCTTCATAAAGGAAATAAACTCTCGGTTAATCGGACGAACAAACCCTGAATTGGTAACAATATCGCACTCCGAAATCCAGTCCCTGCTCTTATTGAAGACGACTTCGATCCGTTCGGACAGTCCCCACTGCCGGGCTTTCTCCAGCGTTTGTATTTTGACGTCCTCCTTGTTTGCATACCTGGAGTCAGCTGTGACGGCATAGACCTTGTCGGCTCCGGCCAGGGCCGCGAGAATAGGTGAATACTGGTAAGGGCCGGTCGCCGCTTCTGTTAAGACCACCAATCCTCGCAAGTTCAAATCAAAGTCCTCCACGCACTGATGAAGAATCTTTGTCAGCCTGTTTGAGTTCATACTTCTCTTGACGCTCTACCGTGATGTGACGCCGGTTGTTTGAATGTCCTTAATTCTCTTTGACTCTCCACTTGATCCCAAATGCTCAACCATCTCGCGGAAGAAACTTTGCACTCCCGGCCCTTTTTGAATGAAGCTTTCAGCGATGTCGGGCGTCAGCTCGTTAAGTTTAGGGGCCCGCTCTTTGAGAGCCTGATAGTACTGCGGGTTTGAAGCATTAAAATAAAGGTGGATCGGATGGAAATTCAGTACCTTTAAGCCTTCCCATTTCAGCAGCGGCGCAATCTGCCAGCTGGGCGTCACCTTCTCCATCTCGTAATCATCGGACCAGCAATAAGGAATGCGCCACAGCGAGTTGCCGCCCAGCCTGAATTCAAATGGCCTGAGATGCGGCATGTCAGGCAGAAAGAGTGAGACATCTCTGCTGATTCCGGCGTTCATGATGGCGCTGAGAATGGGGCCTGACTGGGCCAACCCATGCGTGCGCACGCTCTCGGCTTCCGGCGCTACCGCAAGGGTGTGCGCCATCACTTCCGCTGGCGTGTTCCCATGAGTTGATCCCGGCAGAAAGTTTGGATGTAATCCCAGCTCAAAGAGGTCCGGCTCCTGGCGCAGGCGCTCGATGGCCGCGGACGCATGAGTTACAAACCAGGTGGAGCGTGCTCGCCCGTGGCGCAAAATAGAGGCTGCGTGGTCGATGACGAAATCAGGAGCCCAATCAACATCTAATGTAATAATAAACTCGTTCAGCTAAATTCCCTCGCATGTACACATCTCAGGTGACTCTCAGTCCTGTTTCCTCGTGTAGACAAGATTGTACAGGTGTTCGTAATGCTCGACCTGGCGTCTTGACTGCTCCCTGAATCCGCTCTGTTCAATAATCTCTTTGATTTCTTTGCCGTCCGTCTCGGGATGAGCAATCTCTATGAAAATCTCTTTCAAGCCCTCACTTTGCAGCGTCTGGGTCGCGCCCTGTAAGAGTTCAAGCTCGACGCCGTCCACGTCAATCTTTATGTATTTGGGCGCGGGCAAGCTGAATTTTTCAATCACGGCGTCGAGTGTTTCTTTGATCACAAACTGAACGTGTGCCGGGTCGAAAGTGTCCCGCTCAAGCCTGCGAAAGGGTTGGTCGAGAATCTTGACATGCGTGCCCGCTATGTAATTCCGGCAAAACATCTTGCCAAGTCCAGTGGCATTGCTTAACGCCATATTGAGTGAGATGACCGAATGCTTGATCAAACTGCGATTAAGGTAATGGTTCATCTCCAGGATGGCATAGTTCTGCGCTTCAGGCTCAAAGGCCACCAGTTGAAGATCTTTCAAAGCTGCATACATCGTGAAGGGCCCGTTGCTGGCGCCAATGTCATAAAGCACTGCATCCGGCTCGATGTGATCTATCCAATCAAGCAGATCAGGTTCGAGGATTTCCATCTTCCGGGAAATGTCCTGCAACCTCTTGTTCAATGTGTAATACCTGATCGGAATACCTCTCACTTTCACCGAACTGATAAACAAAGGGTTGTTATCCACCAGTTCGATGAATTCGTCTTGTTCATTAACTGCAATCATGGCTTTATTATTCAACTCGAAAATACTTTATCCATTATTTCCGGGGTCGGAAAATCCTTCGTAATCAGTTCCTGCTGTGGGCGGTAGACGAGATATGGGTGGGGAAACTTGCGCTCGATAAAAGTTTCTTCGAGGGCGTTGTTATATCGGAAATGAGCCGACCATCGAATCCTGTCGGTAACGTTGTTTCCGGAACGGTGAATCAGGAGCGAGGAGAAGAAGAGTGCGTCGCCCGCCTTGATCTCGACTCTTCTGAAAGCGTCCTCGGAAATGCTTCCTTCTTTGATCGTCCGATACCAACCATCTTCCACTGTCTCAAACAATCCGCGCCGGTGACTTTGCGGAACGATTTCCAGCGCCCCCAGGTCGCGGTCAATGTCCATCAACCCGATCCAGACTATGATCGAATCCAGACTTCCCTGCATACTTCTCCAGTCCTGGTGCGCCGGTGTCTTGTAATGTCCCTCGATCTTGGCCAGATGCGGCGAGTTGAAATAGATGATTGGCTTAACGCAGATAGTCGGAAGGGCCATCCCTAACTCATTGTTGAGGACGTTTACAATTCTCTCGTCCAGTGCCAGCCGGTGGAGCGAGATCAGATGCTGGCTTAACTTCGCAGCCCCGAGGAATGCGTCATAGTCTTGATTGAAAAGCTCTCGCAGATTTCTTTCAAAGTCCTGGTCGTCGTCGATGTCCTGACAGAAGAACTCGTGCTCTCTTAATTGAATATCAAAAATGTTCTTGGCCTCTCGACGTACTTGTTCGACTTCGTCAGCAGAGAACAAGCCTTCGGCCAGGTAAAAGCCGTTCTCGTTGTACATTTCCTTGATGGACTGTTCTTTCATTCTTTCGATCCAGGCTAGCCTGGGATTCTAACTGGACTCGACTGCGATTCCCATTCCGTCCCGGCCAAAATAGTTCCCGCTATAAAACAGGTATTTGACGCCGTCGTGATCTATAACGAACGGGTATGACATGCCCTGCGAGTCCCATCCCGAAGCAGAGGGTTCTATCCCGGCCTGATCATCCTTACGCGCCCAACTTAGACCGTCAGCCGATTCAGCATAGCCGATCCGGTATCCTTCGTTGCCGATTACGTATGAATACCACATCTGATAAAGCCCTTTGTCTTTGACCACGCAAGGGCTGGCAATATTCGTCTCGGTCGCCCGAAAATCGATGCAGACCTGTCCATCACGTACCCAGCTTAAACCGTCTTCCGAGGCCGCATATTTGATGTGATAGTAGGAGCGTCGTCCTTCCCATCCAAGTCCTGAAAGATACCACATGCGCCAACGGCCCTGCTCTTTCATAACGAAGGGCGTGGAGACCATCCAGGGGTCAAACTCGCTGCGACTCATTAGGGGAGCTTTGTACAACCGGTGGAAAGTTTTGCCACCGTCTTCGCTGACGGCCAGACCGATCGACATGTAGTAGAGCGGCGGCTCACCATTGCTGCGCCCAATGTAATACATCAAGAGTTTGCCGTTGTCTTCTACGATGCAGCCCGGGTATACGCCGTTATCATCAAAGCATCCGCGCGGGCCGGGGCCCAGGACGTACTGGTCAGAGATTTCCAGAACCTTCGTCGGCGTCTTAATGTCAATTTCAACATAGCCTATATGCGGATGGTTTTCACTGTCTCTGGTTCCGAAATAGATGCGGTAACGATCACCGCTCATCCTTAACGGAATCGCCACGGCCGTGTGACTTTGCATCCAGGAATGTTGGGCGGCGGCGCGGAAGATCAATCCCTGCTTGATCCACCTAATCACTGCGGATCTCCTTTGCGGACGACTATCGTCCACTCGTAAAGCGGATAGTCGTGCAGCAGAGACACATACCGGGAGATGTTGCGCTTGCAGAAGTCAAAGAACATGAAAGGATCGGCGTAATAGAGATTCTCTTGTTTCCAATCGACGTAAGTTGAAAGAAGGTTGAAGGCGATCCCTTTTCGGGAATGAGTGGCCAGGTTCAGCAGCACTTCTTTGAGGTAATCGGCCCAGACTTCGTCACTCGCCTCCAACTTAACATTGAAGGTGCCCGACACGAATGAGTAATCGGCCTCTTCCGTCACGCGCGAAGCTTTGATGAACACCGCCCTCGGGTCCGGGACTGCTTCCTTTGCCGCCGCGAGCATCTCTTCGCTTAGATCGTAACCGTAATACTTTTCGAGCGACACGCCCGGCAGCGCCGAAAAGTATTGAAACATCGCTCCGTAACCGCAACCGAAGTCGTTAACCGTGAAGCTTTCGTCCTGCGGACTAATCACATGGGCCAACTTGTCAAAACGCAGCCGCTGAGAGACTTCATCTTTCCAGCCGACGCTTTTTGAGGTGAGGCCGTAATCGGCGAGGTTCTTTTCATACAGATCGACGATGCCATCGAGTGTTTCTGAAACTTTGTCCCTGTCAGTACCCACGTTTTTTGCCGGCGGATTGCCGTCCCTACATATTGATGTCGTCACTGCTTCGTTTATCCGGATAAGTACGTTTGGAGATATAGACTTCTTTGTCCTGTGTAGACTTCATGATCAGCGAGCCCGCGCCAATGACACAAGCCTCGCCAATCCGAATGCTGTCACGAGTTGTGGCATTGACTCCGATAAAGCAGTAGGGGCCGACCTCAACATGGCCGGAAATCACCACGTGCGAGGTAATGAAACAATGATCGCCAATTGTCGAGTGATGACCGATGTGGTTTCCACTCCACATCACCACGTTGTTTCCAATCCTGACAAACGGCTGCAGAGTGTTGTCTTCAAAGATGAAGCAGTTGTCACCAATTATCGTGTCGCCCCAGTGCGTGCACTTCGAACTCACGTAGCTAATCAGCTCGTATCCCTTGGCCCTGGCCTCGGCGCAGATAGCGGCCCGGACTCTATTTACGTTCTTGTAGCCAATGGCCACATAGAGTTTGTAGTCCGTCGCCGGAAAGTCGCGCTCGATAGTTTCGAAAGGGACGACCGGTAATCCCAACAGTTCTTTATCCGAAATGTGATCTTCATGAACTGTGAAGGCGACCACCTCATGCTCGCTGTCATGAGTTAAATAGAACTGCACTACTTGAGCGAAGCTGCCTGTTCCGAACACAATGACCTTGCTCACTTGGTTACTCCTTCAGGCTTAAGCGCGGCGAACGGCGCGACATAGAAGTTCGGGAAAGAGCGTAGAAACTTCTCTTGCGGCCACTCCAGAATAGTCAGATCGTTCAGTTGCGTATAGTAGCGGTAGTTGCGCTCCGCAGCTCCCCACTTCTTCTTGAAACGATAGACGCCGCTCTGCGTGGCCCAGGTGCCGCCCCAATTCCACCATTTGAATCCGCGCCGCGAAGCATTCGTCAGCGCCTCGATCAGGATCGGAGCCAATGGTTGCAGGCCGCGGAATTCAGCGTCAATTGCCGGCGTAATATACTCGACCGTTTGATTGAAATAGAAGAGCAGCAAGCCTGATATTACGACTCCGTCCTTCTTTGCGACATACAGGTCAAAATCCTGGCCCGCTGTGAAGTGCCGCGGGATCAGCTGAAAGAACTTGTCGACCTTGGGAATTCCGCCGATGGCTTCAATATTGGCCTGATGCATCTGCCGCAGGCGATCCATCGCGTTGGGATCGACCTCCACGGTGACGCCTTCACGAATGGCTTTATTAAAATTGCGCCGCGCGCTGGCGTCTATTCGCTTGAGGATCTCGTCCCGGTGCTCGGATTGAAACGAGATGTCGGTGAACTGACCGATCCGGTAATCAGTAAGGTTGTGCTCGATTCCATTCGACTCCGAGGACCCCAGCGGGTTACTGACAACCGTCGACGAAAGCGTTGCCTCGTCACGGGCAATCCGGTTATAGGCCTCTACCAGCTTGTGCGAGATCTCATGGTCGTCCGCGATGACTCCTCCATTGCTGCCATAGAACGGAAGTGAGTTGTAGACGTGGCGTCCCTCCCTCTCCATGAACATCAGAGGGAGAATGCCTCGAATCTCTGCGCCTTCGACGGCAACGAGATAGTGTTCATCGCAATCCAGTAAGTCCCGGAGAAAATTCTTGTACTTCGAGCAGTAGTAAAAAAGACTATCCGGACGTTTCAGCAGATAGCGATCGAAGGCTTCGGTAAGCTCGGGACGCAGTTTCTCTATGGTAATCAAAGCTCACCTCGAAAATTGTCCCGCGAACTAATTGCTGGGCTTAAATACGCGCAACCACCATTCAAAGCTCAACAGCGACCAAATCAGCAAGCGATGATTGACGCGGCCGCTGGTGTGCTCGCTCAAAATACCGTCTACGTATTCTCGAGTGATAAATTCATTTATCATCGCCTTGGGATCGCGCAGCAGTTGATTGATATATTGAATACTCTCGCCCCGGAACCAGGAAGCATCAGGGGCCGAAAATCCCTGCTTGGCCCTTGTGGTAATGTCCGACGGAATCAAACGGGTCATAGCTTCCCTGAGTATCAACTTGCCGTCGCGGTACGGTTGCGCCTGATACTTGACCATCTTGTAAGGCTCGTCTTCATCAACCGTCGGCGCATGAGCCAGATCACGAAGCTTGTAGCTCGGCGGGATCTGCATGGCAAAGTCCACCAGATCGTTGTCCATAAAAGGAACGCGTGTTTCAAGTGAGTGCGCCATGCTGACCTTGTCTTCCACCAGAAAAAGGCCGTGCAGAAAAGTCTTGAGCTCGAAATAGAGAGAAGCATTTATTCGGTCTTCGACTGTGTCCAGCAACTGTCCGCCGCCGTTAAAAACCCCCTTGAAGACGTCAAACGAGCGCAGATCCTTAAGGCCGCCGTAGGTCGAGGTGCTGAAGAAGTTGGACCGGTCCTCATCCGGTATCAATCGTTGCCAGTAGTCGTAGTAAGCACGGTAATAGTCGCCGGAACCATTGGTGTGTGCGCCGCGGTAGTAACGCCAGGGATAGCCGGCAAACAACTCGTCGCCGCCGCCGCCCGAAAGCACCACTTTCACAAATTTACTTGCGAGGCGGGCGATATAGTAGTTCGGATAACATTGGCCTACGCGCAAATCCTCCAGATGCCAGATCAGTTCCGGGAGCACATGTTCCATGTCACCGGCGTGCATGACCATTTCATAATGCTCAGTCTTGAACATGTTTGACATGAATTCCGCCGCGGGCCGTTCGTCAAAAGCCATCTCCAGGCCTGAAGCAGAAGACAGATCGAAACCGCCGGAAAACGTATGGATACGAGGAATATGTCGCGAGGAAACGGCGGTAATCGAACCTGAGTCCATCCCGCCGCTAAGGTAAGATCCAACGGGTACATCAGAGATCAACTGTCTGGTGACTGCACGATCGAAAAGCCTATACAACTCCTCGGCGCATTCTTCTGTGGACAGCTTGAATCCATTCGAAACGAACTTGAAATCCCAATATTGCTTCTGCTCAACAGGCCGGTTCGCCCGGGGATTAATCGTCAGCGTGCAGCCGGGCGGAAGCAAACGAATTCCGTGAAATAGTGTCAGGTCGCTGAAGATGTTCTGAAAGGTGAAGTATTCGCTCAGGGCCGGATAAGAAATGCGTGTCTGAACTGCCGGATGCCGCAGCAGGGCTTTAATCTCTGAAGCGAACAGGAAAACTCCGTCCGATTGAAAATAATAAAGTGGTTTGACGCCGTACCGGTCACGCGCGATAAACAACTCTCCGCCGGCGTCGCCACGCCCATCAGTGCTTTTCGACTGCCTGCGGCGATCGTAAATCGCAAAGGCGAACATGCCGTTGAAACGCTCGACACATTTTTCTCCCCACTCCTCGTAGGCATGGACCACGACTTCGCTGTCGGTCTTCGATTGAAAGCGATGACCCAAAGCCTGAAGCTCGACCTGAAGCTCCTGAAAGTTATAAACCTCGCCGTTGTAAGTGATGATTAGGTCGGCCGTCTCGTTAGCCATCGGCTGTCGGCCTGCAGGAGAAAGGTCAATGATGGCCAAACGTCGATGGCCCAGGCCAACCGGCCCGTCGGTATAGAAACCATCTCCGTCCGGTCCCCGATGGGCGATGACATCCGTCATCGTCTTGAGCAGGCCGGTCGGCACCGGCTCGCCATTGAGGTTATATATGCCCGCGATTCCGCACATGATTCATGACTTGACGGCCCGAACAGTAAAACCGCTTTCCTGGTCGTCAAAGTGAGTAATCTTTAGCTCTGTTTCGTCGCACCAGCTTCGAATTTCCGCTTCAGTATGGCGGTAAGCGTAGCGAGGATGGTACCAGTCGAAGTTAGTGTGGTTGTTTTGCTCAAAAGAGAAGTTCTCGTTCCAGTACATCTTTGCGAAGTGCCAGTAAACAAGCCGCTGCACGTCGTGCCGGCCTGCTTTTATGCCCAGATAAGGTATATCCTCCGGCACTTCCACCTCGACGTGGAGCTCTGCTAAGGCCTGCCCGAGTTTCGTTAGCGGCTCCAGCATGTGCCAGGCTTCTTTGGGATCGCGATCAGCAATCACATCTCGGATATAGTCGTCCGCAAATTCGCGGATCGGGCCTTTCTTTTTGTAGACATAGAACAATATCTCACCGCCCGGCGCGAGCAGCGGCACTAATGATTTGAAGGCTCTTTCGGTGGATGGCGTATGGTGAAGCACGCCTTCGGAAAAGATCGTATCAAAGGCCTGTTCGCGAAACGGGAGCTGTAGAATGTCTGCTTGTACGAAATCAGTGCCCGGGAATGAACCGAGGCGATCCTGCGCGACGTCTACGCCGGTGGAAATATCCGCGCCAACCCATTCGGCGTTTCCGTTTGCCTGCCACGAGTTCTCCATCCAACACGAAGTACTGTATCCGCCGCCGCATCCGGCATCCAGAATTCGCCGCCGTCCGGCGAAGTAGTTACGCATGTTGTCCAGAGACTCGAAGCCATATCTTTTTGCCAGCCATTGCTGGCTGAATAAGAGCGGCTCGGCCGCGTCGTAAATATCACGCTGCTCCCATTTATACCCGAAGCTGTCCTCAGTCTGTTTCTGGCCGGGATCTTCGGTCCGTACGAAGCGCGGAATGCCGTTGGTCACCTGATAAGGTGTGCCGGCCGCACTGCGAAGGGATCCCTCGATCAGCTCGCCGTTCGACTCAACCGTTCGCGTCTCGATCTCCAGTGGCGTCCGCGTGATTGGATCAACCAGAACATCAAGCAGTGATACTCGCACAAAATACCTCCGTCAAACTGTCGACTACTTGTTTCTGGTCAGCCTCAGTCATTTGCACGTAAAGCGGCAATGTCAGCGTCAGTCGATCGGCCATGTAAGAATTTGGAAATTGCTCGGGCCTCACCTGGTACCTGTCCCGGTAAAAAGTTTGCAGGGCCGCCGCATGAGTTCCCTGACGCGTCGCGATGCCTCGTTCTTCCAGGCGCGTCATGACCAGGTTGCGCTGCTGATGCAGCCTTTCCGTATTCGCCAGTGCCGGCGGTTCCGGCCGGAACAAACAAACATAGGCCTGAAACCCGTGAACGTAATCCTCAGGAGTGGCCGGCAGGCGCAACCAATCGACGTCCTTGAGCAACTCGTCATAAACGGCGGCGCGGGCGCGACGTTCCGTCAGAATCCACTCGGCGCGTTCCATCTGCACGCATCCGATGGCGCCCTGAATATCGGTGAGCCGATAGTTGTAGCCCAGCCGATCGAAGTCAGACAGAAGAAACGTTCCTTTGCCTCGATGACGCGCGAAATCTGAGCGCGATGCGCCATGATCGCGGAGCGAGCGCACAACTTCATCAAGGTCGCGCCGCGTCGTGGTTACCATCCCACCTTCGCCCGTGGTGATCGATTTGCGCGGATGGAAACTGAAACAACCCGCATCGCCGATCGTGCCCGAATGTCGCCCGCGATACCACCCGCCAAAACTGCAAGCGGCGTCTTCCACAACCCAAAGATTGTGCTTGCGCGCGATGTCCATGATCGGCTGCATGTCAGCACACAATCCGAACAAATGGACAGGAATGATGCCCACGCAGCGCGGCGTTATCAGCGATTCGATTTGACTGACATCGATATTGAACGTCTCGAGATCAATGTCGCAAAAAATCGGTTTGGCGCCCATGTACTCGACAATGTTCGCCGTCGAGACCCAGGTAAAGGCCGGCACGATAACCTCGTCTCCCGGCTTCAACCCGAGAGCAGCAACGGCCAGATGCAATGCGGTGGTACAGGAACTGGCCGCAGCTGAGTGAGTTGCGCCCGTAAAGGCGCAAAACATCTCTTCGAATTTTGCGACGGCCGGCCCTTGAACTACCCAGCCGCTTTTCAGAGTCTCGTCAACTGCGCGTGTCTCTTCGTCGCCAAAGAAAGGTTTTGTAATTGGAATCGACATTCTTATCTACACTGCTTCAGCCAGCGCCCGTGCATCTTGTTGCCGCCACTCAACCACGGAACGAAGGCCTTCGCGAAGGGGGACCGTGGCGCGGAAACCCAGCTTTTGCTCAGCCTGTTCGGTGCTACCGACCCGATGCGTTACGAACATTTGTTCCTGGGGACGGTATTCAGGCGCAACATCGGATCCGGTGATTTCGAGCAGCATTTGGACCAACTCATCAATGGTCGTCTTGACCCCCATCCCGACGTTAAAACATTCATCAGTGGCATCGCTCTTCATCGCCAGAATGTTCGCGCGCGCCACATCGTCAACGTGCACGAAATCATAAGCCTGCGAACCATCGCCAAAAATGATCGGCGGCAAACCCTGATCGATTCGATCCAGGACCTTCATTATCACGCTGACGTAAGTGCCCTTATAGTCCATGCGCGGCCCGTAGATGTTCATGTAGCGCAGGCCGACATAATCGAGTTTGTGCTGTTCGTAGAAGGCGCGGAAGAATTGCTCGCCCGCGATCTTTGTCGCCCCGTACATCGTTCTATTGTTGAAGGGATGGTCTTCGGTCATCGGGGTAAACTGTGCATCACCATAGACAGACGCCGAAGAGGAATAGACTACCTTTTTGACGCCCGCCTGCTGTGCGGCTTCGATCACATTGAACGTACCCACGACGTTCACGTCCAGCGCCGACCTCGGCTGGTGAACGCACTCAAAAAGCCAAAGAGCGGCCAGATGGAAGACGTAATCCGTGCCCGCCATCAGCTCCTTCAAAAGGTTTAGGTCGGTAAGATCGCCTTCGACCACACGCACGCGATCGTCCCGCACCGCGTCGCTCAAGTTTGCACGCGTTCCGCGCACGAAGTTATCCAGCACCACGATCTCTCGTACGGGCTCTTGTGTCAGTTGGTCCACCAGATGGGACCCGACAAAGCCGGCCCCACCGATGACCAGCACGCGACTGTTATTTAGCATTCTTCGTTCACCATACCATTTTTGATTTCTATCTTTCACGCGGCTGCATCGGAGGCTGTCAAATCCTCCTCCGCAACCTCGGCTGCCAGCCAGCGGCCATCCGGACGAACGTAGCCGTGAGCCGTTCCCCAGCGATAGTGATCCTCACCCGTCTCAGCTACGCCGAGGGCCTCGAACCGCAACACTGAACTCAAGACGTCAATGTCGGCTCCGGTTTGGTGGCATATCAACACGTCCAGCGCGTAGTTGCGCGGAAACAGAGTGATCTCCAACTCGACGGCGATCTTAATAAGGCCGGCGGTCAACTTCGCAGGCGGCCGCCCTCCGTCGGTGTTGTAGGTTGAAAGGATACGCGTACCCTCCAGCGACGAGATGCCCAGCGCCACGACTGCGTCTTCGACATCCTCGGATACTTCCAAAGTCAGTGTCACGCGGAAGGGCTGCCCGAAATAGACCTGAGAAAGCGGGGCGCCGTTAAGATCCAGGAGCTCAACGCGTCGCACGCGCACTTCGCCCGTTCCGAAACGTGGCGCTTTGTCGGGAATGATCCCGGTCTGGGCCATCTCGCTTCCGGCCATCAGATAGGAATCGACTACAGTATTAACGTCACCCTCGCAGGTGATACGACCTTCATCGAGCAGCATCGCCCGCCCGCAGAGCGACTTTATCGCCGCCATGCTGTGGCTCACGAACAGAACCGTGCGCCCCTGCTGGGTTACGCCGTGCATCTTGCCGAGACACTTCTTTTGAAAGGCCGTGTCGCCGACCGCCAGCACTTCGTCGACAATAAGGATTTCGGGTTCGAGATGCGCCGCCACCGCAAACGCAAGCCTTACGTACATACCCGACGAGTAGTGTTTGACTGGAGTGTCAAGAAACTTCTCGATCTCGGCGAAGGCGACAATCTCGTCGAATTTTCTTTCGATCTCGGTTCGGGGCATACCCAGGATCGCCGCGTTCAGGAACATGTTCTCGCGTCCGGTTAGCTCCGGATGGAACCCCGTCCCTACTTCCAGCAGACTTGCGGTGCGTCCGTACAGCTCGGCCCGGCCCGAAGTCGGCTCAGTGATGCGCGAAAGTATCTTGAGCAGAGTCGATTTGCCTGCTCCGTTGCGGCCGATGATTCCGACTACTTCGCCGGGCACAATTTCGAAGCCAACATCCTTGAGCGCCCAAATCGTTTCGTGAGCCGCACGTCCGCCGCGGCGCCTGAGCGGCGCGCGGAAAGCCCCAGCCAAAGCATCTCGCAAAGTCCCATAGGATTGCCGGCTGGCGCCGAGCCGGTACTGCTTGCTTATGTTCTCGACTTTGATGATCGGCTTCATCGTTTACACCACATCGGCAAAGCTCTTCTCCATGCGCTTAAAAGCAAAAGCGCCTGACACGAGGATCACCACTGTCATCAAGACTGACAGCGCCAGACTCAGACGGTCAAACGGTTTCTCGCCAAAGATAGCGGCGCGGAAACCGTCAATAATCCCTGTCATGGGATTCAAGCTGAGTATCCATCGCCACTTTTCGGGCACGAACGTGGGCGGATAGATGACGGGCGAGGCGAACATCCACACCTGTAGAACGAAAGGCAGCAGGTGGCGCACATCCCGGTACTTAACATTCATCGCCGACAGCCACATTCCCACGCCCGCAGCGAAGAGAGTGAGCAGCAGCAAAAGCGCCGGTATCGCTAGAAAACCCCAAGTCAGGGATACGCCATAATAAACCATGAGCGCGCCGAGCACGACAAACGAGATGGCAAAGTCCAATAAACCGGCCGCGACGGCGGCCGCCGGAATGATGATTCGCGGGAAATAAACTTTCGTAATCAAGTGGGCACTGCCCACCAGGCTGTTGCTGCTTTGCGCGACGGCGTTGGAAAAGAAGATCCACGGCAGGAGACCAGCGAAAGCAAAAACGGTGTAAGGTATGCCTTCCGAAGGTACGCGCGCCAGGATGCCGAAAAAAATTGTGAAAATGAGCGCCGTGAAAAGTGGCTGCACAATCACCCACGCCACACCGAGCAGCGTTTGTTTGTAACGCACCTTTACGTCGCGCCAAACCAGAAAGTACAAGAGTTCCCGGTGCGCCCACAGTTCACGGAAGTCGATGGCGGCCCACGCCTTGGTGGGCTTGATTACAACTACCGGTTTGTCTGGCGTCACGTGCAAAACGTTGCTTTGGTTAGCTGGGTCATTGGAAGAGGGCGGCGCAAAGTCCGGCTGCGCTACCGCAGATACATTTTCGTCAACCCGTAAACTCATTCTGTCGCTGATCCGGCTGTAAAACGATTCGTGTTACGCGCCTTAGTGCCGTGCCGCCCAACTTGCCGCTCTTTCGGCCAGCCCGGTTACGATGTGCTGCGCGGCCCGCCCGTCGCCGAAAACAGCCGGCGGAAGTTTATCAGGCCATTTGCGGTCTTTGACCGCGCTGACGATCCGCGCGCTATCACTACCCGCGATCACGTTCCATCCGGATTCAACAGTTTCGATCCATTCGGTCTCGGGCCTCAAGGTGACGCACGGTACGCCAAAGAAGTAAGCCTCTTTCTGCATGCCGCCGGAATCGGTCAGAATCATGCGCGCGTGTTGCTCTAACATTAACGTATCCAGATAGCCAACCGGAGGCATCATCTTCACGAGATCATTGCACCTGCCGCTGTCGCCGAATTCCTCGATCTTTGCTTTCGTGCGCGGATGAACCAGAAACACGACGGTCTCGCCCGTGGCCGAGAAGGCGTTCAGTATCGCCCGAATTTTTGCCGGCTCGTCAGTATTGTAAGGCCTGTGTAACGTGGCCAGCAGAAATCTCTTAGACTCCAGGTTCAGTTGGTCCAGAATGGTCGAGCGCCGGCGTGCTGTCTCGGCAAATTGCAAGGTGGCGTCCAACATCGTATCCCCGACCAGGTGCACGCCGGACGTGATGCCTTCTCGCGCCAGATTATCAACCGCGGTTTGCGTCGGACAGAAAAGGACGTCGGCACAGTGGTCGGTCAGCAGGCGATTGATCTCCTCCGGCATCTCACGGTTGAAAGAGCGGAGGCCGGCTTCAATATGGACAATCGAAAACTGTAACTTTGAGGCGGCGAGTGCGCCGGCAAGCGTTGAATTCGTGTCTCCGTAAACCAGAACGCAATCGGGCCGCTGCTGAGACATGACCTGCTCGACGCCGATCAGCATCTGGCCGGTCTGCCAGGCGTGCGAGCCTGAGCCGACTTCGAGGTTTACGTCGGGCTCGGGCAGACCAATCTCCTCAAAGAAGATTTTCGACATACGGTAGTCGTAATGCTGACCCGTATGCACGAGGAATTCCTGGTGACCGGCTGCCCGTAAAGCCTCGCTGACGGGAGCCGCCTTGATGAACTGCGGCCTCGCCCCTATTACGGTTAGAACCTTCACCGCTTAAGCAGTCCTGCCTGTGTAAAAAGCCTCGACCGCTCCGACGACTGCGATCATCATCTCGTCGCTCAACTCAGGGTAAATTGGCAGGGCCAAAGTTTCATCGGCGGCGCGCTCGCTTTCCACGAAGTCGCCGGCACGGTAGCCCAAATCGGCGAAACACTCTTGCAGGTGCATCGGTACTGGGTAATAAATTTCGGTGCCGATCTTCCGCTCTTTCAAATACGCCATTAATTCGTTGCGCCGGCCGCCGCGGATGACAAACTGATTGTATATGTGGCGGCGATTAGGCGCTTCCTCAGGCAAAATCACCCCCGCCATTTCGGACAACGGCGAAGTGCCGTCCGCGGTCGAACGCGTCAATACATCGGGACGTATGCTGAGCTCAGCTTCGTTAAAGAGCTCGCGGTAGCGCGCGGCATTGCTCTGTCGCTTCTCAGTCCACTGATCCAAATACTTCAGTTTCACATTCAGCACCGCGGCCTGGATTGCATCGAGCCGAAAATTGCCGCCCACCACTTTGTTGTAATACTTCGGACGGTAACCGTGATTGCGAAGCAGCTTGATGCGATCGGCGAGCTCCGGATCGTTGGTTGTCAGCATGCCGCCATCGCCAAAGCCGCCAAGATTCTTGGAGGGGAAAAAACTGAAACAGCCGAAATGGCCGATTGAGCCGGCCCGCCGTCCGTTGTACTCGGAACCGATGGCCTGCGCGGCATCCTCGATCACATGAAACCCATGACGGCTGGCAAGTTCCATCAGCGGATCCATGTCCGCGACCTGCCCGTAAAGATGGACGGGGATGATCGCGCGCGTCTTTTCGGTGATGGCCGCTTCCACTGCCGCGGGATCAATGTTGTAGGTCAACGGGTCGATGTCGACGAAGACGGGCTTGGCGCCCAAACGGACGACCGCACCCGCGGTCGCAAAGAACGTGTAAGGAGTGGTGATGACTTCGTCCCCCGGCTTAAGGCCGATTGCCATCAACGCCACCAGCAACGCATCTGAACCGGAAGAGATGCCGATTCCGAACTCGCACTGCGAATACGCGGCTACGTCTTTTTCCAGCCGCTCGACCTCCGGCCCCAAAATGAAATGCTGTGATTCCGCAACGCGGTCAATCGCTTCACGCAGCTCTTCACGAATGGACGCATACTGCGCCTTTAGATCGAGCAGCGGCACGGCCTGATCTTTTCGCTGCATCGCAACAGTCGTCGATTCACTATCGGGCATGATTACCTGCTTTCATAAACGAGATTGAGATATCGAAAAATAGGATTGCATTCACTAGCGGATTATTTGACAGGCGGCAACTGCTCGTCTTCGGACCAGTCAAGACAGCGCAGCACGCTCGGCTCGACTTCGCGATAACGCCAGCCGGTTTCCGGGCAAATGAGATCGCCCTGGTCATTTTTCTTCTCGAGGCGGTGGCCGTGGCGGCTCATCCAGGCCTTTTGCGCGGCGGGAACACCGAGCATCAATGCATAGTCCGGAACGTCACCGCGCACGACGGCGCCGGCTCCGATAAAAGCATAGCGGCCGATGGTCGCGCCGCAAACGATCGTCGCATTGGCGCCGATGGAAACACCGCGTCGAACCAGCGTTCGCTGATATTGGCTGTGGCGTATGATCTGCGAGCGCGGGTTGATGACGTTGGTAAAAACGCACGACGGGCCGCAAAACACGTCGTCCTCTAACTCAACCCCGGTATAGACCGATACATTGTTTTGTATTTTGACGTTGTTTCCGATTTTTACGTCGTTGGCTACGAAAACGTTTTGTCCGAGGATGCAACGCGCGCCGATCTTCGCATTCGAAGAGACATGACAAAAGTGCCAGACTTTGCTGCCCTCACCAATTTCACAGGGCTGGTCCACGTAGGCGCTTTCGTGCACGAAGTAGTTCCGTTCGCTCATCTATAAACCGCCATTTTCTTTTGACTGTAGGTTTCGATAGGGAGTTTGACGGGTTCACCGTTCATCACCAGGGAACGCTGGGCAGATTGCAGCACTTGCAACACGCAGAGACCACTTGCACCATCCGTGACCGGAGGACGCCGCGTGGCCATTGCATCGATGAAGGCCTGACACTCGAGCAGCAACGGCTCGTCATCCGGAAAGGAAACGGCGTCGCCATTGCCCTTGATCGGAACCGGTTGGCCCTTCTCGAGCTCAACCCGCTGATCATAAAGCACCAGCCGCTTAGTCACGTCGTCATAACTCGCCATTTTTTTCGACCCGATGATCACCAGCCGCTGTTCTTTAAAAGGATGGAGCCACGAGACATAAATGTGGGCCCTTACGCCGTTATCAAACAACAGGTGAGTCACGGTTACGTCAGCGATGTTGGGCTGAAGGTAGCTGCCGCCATGCGCCGCGACTTCGAAAGGCATGCTGCCCATCAACCGCAAAGTGATCGCGATGTCGTGGGGCGCAAAACTCCACAGGATGTTCTCCTCGCGCCGGACTTTTCCCAGATTCAGTCGATTCGACGAGATATATCGAACGCTTCCCAACTCGCCTGAGCGAACCAACTCAAGCATGCGCACGATCGCCGGGTGGTATTCGAGAACGTGGCCGACCATGAGAATGGCATTTGCATCCTCGGCCATGCGCACGAGCTGCGAGCCCTGCTCATAGGTCAGGGCCAGCGGCTTCTCGACAAATACATCTTTGCCCGCCTGCAATGCCCGCCTGGCAATGTCGTAATGGGTTTCCGCCGGCGTGGCGATGACAATTCCGGGGATTGTGCTGCTCAATACCTCGTCCAGGTTATTGACGACGGGAACTTCGGGAGCGATCTCTAAAGCAGTGCTCCGGCCGGTTTCGGTCGGGTCGCAAACGGTTGCCAGGGTCCCGATGCGGTGGAAATTGCGAACGAGGTTCTTGCCCCAATAGCCGCAACCCACTACCGCTACTGAAGGAAACCCTGTTTCCTGAGTTTTAAGAGACTTTTGTGATTTATTGTTCAAGCGAATCCAGAAACCCCTGACATCTTGAGAGCCAAGAATATTTAGTGTGCGGCTTACTCCTTAACAGGGTTTTTGAGTTTAGGGTGCCTAGAACACTACGTCAAGCGAGGGTGATCCATTTCAAACACAAAAACTCCCCGTCCGTCAGTGACGAACGGGGAGTCCTAAGCCGAAACAGTCGGCGGAGAGTGCTTACTGCTGAGTCGGACCACCGGTTCCGGGACCAAGGATGGTGCCGCTAACTGGGGTGGTGTTGTCCGTGTCGAT
>DATENS010000250.1:0-6879 GCA_035274925.1 Pyrinomonadaceae bacterium
ACCTCGGCTGAGTCGCCGCAGCTCGGTACTGTCCATCTGCAGGGAACACGCGCCAACGGGAATCTTGAGCCCCTGGAGATTCCGTCACGCTATCGCTACGTGCCTGAGCATACACCACAGGGTGCGCCGTACAATGTCGGCCAGCTGTATACGCGCTTTGCCAGGGCGATCCGCTCCGGGGATGTTGCACCGAGCAACGCCACCTTTGAGACCGCGGTGGACCTGCACCGCTTGATTGACGCGATCAGGGATTAAACAACTGATCACCTGGGCACGCTCGACCCGGCCCAATTCTGACCCGGCCGCGTGCCAAAGCTTCACCCAAAACGTCCGCGTGGCGCCGTGAATCGCAAAGGTGGAACCGTCATTCATTACCGGGACCGGTTCCGCAGTCGTTCCGGCACGGAGCTCGTCCAGCAATTCCGGAATGAATGGTTTGAGCTTCTCAAACTGGACCAGCACGGCATTGTCCGCGATTTCCGCCGGCGGCAAGTCAATCGGATCCGCAGACTCCAGCAGCAGGCGCGATTCGGTTTGATGATCACGTTTCTTGAGAACAGGCATCGCGCCAATCATAGACACGCGCAAAGTAACAAATCAAACGAGGGCGGGACGCGTTGCCATCGCCGCATCTCACGGACTAAAGTCTGTGCCTCAAAAGATGAACGCCGGTTCCCTCTTCAATGAAATATTCGCGGCGGATCGCTCTGGCCGCGTGGCCGTGCTCTTCGAGCAGCGCGAAATCACCTACGGCGAGCTGCGCGAGCTGACCATCGGGACTGCTGAAGCGCTGAACGCGCTCGAGATCGCCAACGGCGATCGAGTAGCCATCCTTCTCGCCGATTCGCCGGAATTCGTGGCGTCGTTCGTGTCAATCATTTCGCTGGGCGCCGTGGCTGTGCCCATTAATCCGGCCCTGCGCAGAGAAGATCAACTGTTCATTCTGAAAGATTGCGGCGCGCGAGCGGCGATGGTCGAACCTGCAACCGCGCGACCCCTATTTGGCGTTGACGCGTTCCCGGAAGAGCTAAACGCATTGAAACGATTGGTGGTGATTAGCAGAAGTGATGAAGGGTCAGTTCAGATCGAAGGCGTTGAGACTCAAACACTCGATAACGCAGAACGTAGAAATCTCACTCAGGACTTTCCCGCAAGCGCTAATGATGGCGCGGACGCTTTTATTCTGTATACGTCAGGCAGCACAGGCGAACCCAAAGGCGCGGTGCACCGCCAATCCGACATTTTTTACACAAACGAAACTTATTGCCGCGAGATTCTGAATCTGAGCGAAGGCGATCGACTGTTTTCTTCTTCGCGCCTGCCGTTTGCGTACGGGCTTGGCAACGCTCTGACTTTTCCTCTGCTCAACGGTTTGACGACGATTCTCTGTCGCGAGAAGCCGTCGGCTGAAGTCCTGGCCCGCATCTTTCACGAAAATCGTCCGACGATCTTCTTCGGCGTGCCGGTCGTCTTTCGAATGCTGCTCGAGCATCATCGGCAGGTTAAGCGGCTTGATACTTCAAGTCTGCGCCTTTGCGTGTCGGCCGGTGAAGCGTTGCCGGCACAACTGGGAGAAGACTGGCAAAAGACTTTCGGCGTTCCGATTCTGGATGGAATTGGTTCGACTGAGATGCTGCACATGTTCATGTCGAACCACGAAGACAGTTTGCGTTACGGCAGCAGTGGAGCGTTGCTCGGCGGGTACGAGGCCCGTTTGCTGGACCATGAAGGAAATCAAGTGGCGCAAAGCGAAGTCGGCAATCTCTGGATTCGCGGTCGCAGTGCCGCCTCGCGCTACTGGCAACGGCCTGAGACCAGTGCTGAGACATTTGTGGACGACTGGGTGCGCACCGGCGATCTGTATCGGCAGGATGCGGACGGGTTCTGGTGGCATATGGGGCGCAGTGATGACTGTTTCAAGCCGACCGGCCAGTGGGTTTCACCAGTCGAAGTCGAGGGTGTCCTGCTGAAACATGAAGGCATTCGCGCCGCTGCCGTGGTCGAAGGACAAGACAAAGACGGTTTGTCGTGCGTCTGCGCCTTTGTGGTGCGCGCCAATGAGGATGAAAGTATCGAGAGCGTCGAAAATACTTTGCGCGTGCTGTGCGAAAACGCCTTGCCGCGCTTTAAACAGCCGCGTCGCTACATAATCGTTTCCGAGTTGCCGTACACTGCAACTGGCAAGGTGCAGAGATTCAAATTGCGAGAACAGTTGCGAGCAGGTGGGGCAGTAGCCCGACCGTAAGGGAGGGCTGAACCAATATGCACGAAAAATCAATTCAGGAAACCTACGCACCCAACATGGCTTGCTTCGGATGTGGCCCGGCTAACGAGAAGGGCTTGCACATTCGCAGCTTTCCGCATGGGGATGAAGTTATTGCCAACTTCAACCCGGAAACGTATCAGGAAGCTTTTCCCGGAATGCTCAGCGGCGGAATTATCGGCACGCTCCTCGATTGTCATTGCAATTGGACCGCAGCTTATTCATTGATGAAGCAGTCGGGAACTCAAACTCCTCCCTGCACGGTGACGGCCGATTACACCATCAAACTGCTTCGTCCTACTCCCACCGACAAGCCGGTTGAATTGCGGGCGCGCGTGGTGGAATTGAAAGGCGATCGGGCGATCGTCGAAGGTGAGCTCATTGCTCATGACAAGGTGACGGCCACCTGTCACGGCACGTTTGTGGCAGTCAAGGAAGGCCATCCGGCCTATCATCGATGGTGAATTTGGAGTGCGCCGCCAGCGGCGGCGCTTTGGATATTCGATCAATCTTAAGAGCGGCGCGACGTATCCAAAGCGCCGTCGCCGCTGCGCTCCGCCGGCGCACTCCAAAATTGATCAGCCCGCAATCCTCCTTTTATTTCCTTCCCGATCCACCGCCACATAGACGACTTCGGCTTCGGTAACGCGTGCGCGTTCGCCGGGCCGGCCGTAACGCTCGGCTTCGACGATCACGCGCGTGGTAATTGACGTGGTGCCGATCTTAACCGTCTCAGAATAAAAGCTCACCAAATCGCCGACGAAAACGGGTTGGTGAAAGATCACTTCGCGCATGGCGACCGTGACAAAGCGCTCCATGCCGGTCCGGCGGTGTGCTTCGATCGCGCCCGCCATGTCGATGTAACTGAGGATGACGCCGCCGAAAATCGTGCCCTGCGAGTTCGTGTCGCGCGGCAGCATCGTGATACGGATAGCCGGATCAGAATTCATGGAAGAGATAGTAAATGGTCAATCGTGAATCGTGAAGTCGCTCCTGACAGACGCGATGCAGGAACAAACTAACAATCGCGGCGTCTAAGCTTGCAAATCCAGCCCGAAGGAAAGGCGTTCGTTATGTTTCAACTCTTGGAATTGATTGCAAGTTCCCCGCTTGGCGCATTCTTTGTCTCGCTGGTGCGCGACACCTACTACGCCGCGATGATTTTGTCAGATTGCGAAGAGTGCGGCTTCAACGACCTGGGCAAATTGCTCTTCGGTGGATTGGTCCTGGCGTTACTGGTCGGCGTCGGTGCGTCGCTTTACTGGCGGCAAAGGAGAGAGGGCAAATCTGAGTCCGACTTCGTCTCGATTCGATCCAGCGAGTTTCAGAAGCCCGACCGTTAGGGAGGGCGGCCTTTGGCAATCGCTGCGGTTGAGATTCGCCCGACTTGCCCTCCCTTACGGTCGGGCTTCCGACACCTATCGCTTAAGACACAAACGGGTACCAGGGCGTATTGCGAAAGATCCAGAAGAAGATTAGCAGGGCCAACCAACTCCAGAGGTATACAGGCGGGATGAAGAGCCGCCGCTGGGGCCGGCCCAGCACAGCGCTCTTGGTGAATCCGAGCAGGCCGTAAATGATGAACGGCATCGTTAACACCATCAGCGGATTCAGCTTGAAAGCGGCCAGAGGGTGAAGGTGGAGAAGTTGATAAAACGCTCGCGTGGAACCGCATCCCGGACATTGAAAGCCGGTCACCAGACGAAACGGGCATTTCGGGAAGAATTGATTTGCCGGACTGGCCGGATTGAAAAAGAAAAGAAAGATAGCGACTGAGGCGAGGCCCAGCCACACGCCTGCCGTAATCATCAATTGTCGGGTGCGGTCAGCTTCGACCGGCACGAAATGAAAACCCATCATGATCTAAAATCCGCAGTGCCTCGGACTGCAATGCGAAGCAACTGCGGAGCTGATTGTAACCTAACCCGGAACTAAACGATCAGAACCAACCGCGCTTATTCTGAATGTAAGTCCTTACAAAATCTTCGTCGGACTTGGTCAGATAAATAATTCCTTCGATCAGGCCGATGATGCTGCCGATGCCACACGTGATAAATGTCAGCACGATCTGAATGACTCCTTCAGTCGTGTAACCGAGAATAAATTTGTGAATGCCGAACCCGCCCACGAGGATTCCGCAAATGCCCGCGGTCAACTTCTTGTCCGCGCCCATCTGTCTCCAGTCCTGCACTTGTCCTTGTCCCGCGTACATCGGAGTCGGCGGTTGGATTGGTTGATAGCCACCAATCTGGGGTAGCGGCGCCTGGCACTGAGCACACGTCTGCGCGTAGTCCTCATTTTGTGCACCGCACTTCGTACAAAAAACAGACATTTTTGGTCCTCAATCAAAATCGGAGAATCCTTCGAATCACTCGAAGGATTCCCCGCGGTCAAAAATCGCGCTTTTCGCGCGAGCAAACACTTGTGCCGCAAGTTAGTACCGGCACTTTGGCCAGGACTCCGTCCAACGCGGTTCGCTGCAAAGCAATCCTGGCCGAGTCAGCCCGTGCTAGGTGTTCATGGCGCTCAAACCAACACCCAGGATTAGCATAATCACGTAAATGAGAATGCCTACCAGGCCCAGTCCGATCGCGATGAAGCTGAACATCTTCGCTTTCTTCGAAGATTCCTGCGCGCCCGCAATGTCACCCGCGGCAACTTTTCCGTTTACCTGCGTAGCGAAAATAATGGCGGGAATCGCCAGCGGCCAGCAACAGAAAATCGAAATAATTGCCGGCACCAAATAGTTTGGAACAGTTGCTGATCCACCTCCCGGCGGCGGTGGCGGGGTCCAATTTTGCGACATGTCTTAGTCTCCTAGTAGTCTGAATTTCTGATTACGAAAGGTCTTCGAAAATCGATAAGGCCTGGCTACCGCTTTTCGGCCTGATTCTTTCGCACGAAAACGGCCAGCACGCAGGGATCAAGGTTACGAGAACTTTTTTCCGCGATTAGACTGCGAATTGCGGAAGCATAACTAACAAAATACGTGCTCGATTGTCAATCTATTTGGAGATTAATAAGGGAATTTGCAGTGGCACGCGCATCCTGCGCGTGGTCCTTACGGGCGGGACGCCCGTACCAGCAAGCGAATTGACTGTAATAACAGAGATCAGGGATAGTCTCACCGGAAATTAGGAAAGTTCAGCCGCACCTGCGAAATGAAACAGATTCTTCAGCATGTTAAGACCGGCGCTGTCACAGTGAAAGAAGTCCCGTCGCCTGTTGCGCGGCCCGGATTCGTCCTCGTGCGCACCGCGACCTCGCTGATTAGCGCCGGCACTGAACGGCTTTCCCTCGAGGCGGCTCAGAAAGGCCTCGTGACGCGCGCGCTTGAGCAGCCCCATCTGGTCAAACAGGTCATCCACAAAGCTCGAAACGAAGGCGTGCTGAATACGTTTGAGGCGGTGCGCTCAAAGCTCGATTCCCAAACAGCCCTGGGCTACAGCGCCGCGGGTATAGTCACGGCCGCGGGTGACGAGACATCAGGATTTCACGCCGGCGACCGCGTGGCTTGCGCCGGAGTGGGTTACGCTTCGCACGCCGAAGTGATCTCAGTCCCGAAAAATCTTTGCGCCCACCTTCCCGACAACGTCAGTTTTGACTCGGGCGCGTTTTCCACCGTCGGAGCGATCGCGCTGCAAGGGGTGAGACTGGCAGAGTTGACCCTCGGGGAATCAGTGGTCGTGATCGGTTTGGGCTTAATTGGGCAGCTCACGGTGCAACTCCTGCACGCCCATGGCTGTCGCGTCTTCGGCATCGACCTCGATGAGCAAAGAATAGATCTCGCGAAGCGTCTGGGAGCCAGCGGCGGTTGTGCTCCCGGCGGCGACGCAAAACAACGGGTGATCGAATGGTCGCGGGGCCGGGGTGCTGACGCAGTTTTGATTACTGCGGCGACTTCTTCAAACGAACCGGTTGAGCTCGCCGGAGAAATATCGCGCGCGAAAGGTCGAGTGATCGTTGTCGGCGCAGTGGGCCTCAACATTCCGCGCAAACCTTTTTACGATCGCGAGCTTACTTTCAAGATTTCCATGTCATACGGTCCCGGCCGCTATGATCCGGAGTACGAGGAGCGCGGAAACGATTATCCCTTTGGCTATGTTCGTTGGACTGAAGGAAGAAACATTGAAGCGTTTTTGGATCTGGTTTCCAGCGGACGCGTTAATGTCGAGCCGTTGATCACACATCGTTTCAAAATCGACGAAGGCGAACGCGCGTATCAATTGATCACGGGAGAAACGAACGAGCCATATCTCGGCGTTCTGTTGCAATACGATGGGCAGCGCGAATTGGAAACGCGGATTGAGCTGACGAAAAACATTGCCGGCGCGGCCGCACAAAGTGTCCGTGTGGGCCTGATCGGCGCGGGCGACTATGCCAAAGCGATGTTGCTGCCGAACCTGAAAGCAGCCGGCGCGGAGTTTCAGACAATTGCTACCGCGTCGGGCGTGACGGCGCGCGTCGTTGGCGAGCAATACGGCTTTCGCTACTGTGTCAGCGGCGCCGAAGAAGTCATCAACGACGACCAAACTAACCTGGTGGTGATTGCGACCCGACCCGGCTCGCACGCTGATCTGGCGCAGAAAGCGCTGGCCCAGGGCAAGTGTGTTTTC
>DATENS010000251.1:0-11331 GCA_035274925.1 Pyrinomonadaceae bacterium
CCAAGGTGGAAACGCTTTCGCCGGACGCGACCGTCGGTGAAGCCGTGCGGCTGATGAACGAGAAGAGCTTTCGCAATATTCCGATCGTGAGAAAAGGCGAGCTCGTCGGATCGATTTCCGTGTTCGACATCATCACGTATCTGGCCGAATGCTATCCCAAAACAACGATGAATCTGCCGCCGCTGCCGGCGCAAGTCATGGACACAGTTGATGGCGGCTGACGGATTATGAAAGTAAATAATTCCATCCGAGTCGTCCTGACCGCACTGCTGTTCCTGCTCGGCAGCAGCTCAGTTTCTTTTGCACAACGAGGGAACGCTGACTTTGACAGAGGACGGGCCGACGCAGCGGCAGACCTGAATCGGGGAATCTATAAGGTCAACTTTTTTCATGACGATGGTGTAAGCATGAGACCCGATTGTGATTTCCCGTCCCTTGACGAGGTCTATCAATCGATTCTTCAGGAAAGATACAAGATCGAAATACGAAGTGTCGCCGTCTCGGATCCCGGAGACCTGGATGTTATTCGGGACTATGCCAACGGGTACAACTCGGTATCAAAGCCCGTCATCAAGTCTATCTATGGAGACGCATTTTTCGTCCAGGCAACTGGCGAGGCGAAAACTGAATTTGAAATCAGACACGCGGCCCAGCAGCGTAAGTGTCAGTTGGGGCGGAAGATTTAATCATAAAGAGGAAAATTAAAACGTAATGAGCGCAGTCTTAGAACCACCAGTAGATACCATCGATAAAAACCTTGAAGAGCTCGATACGGTCACGATCCGTTTTGCCGGCGATTCCGGCGACGGCATGCAGTTGACCGGAACGCAGTTCACCAACACGTCGGCCATCGTGGGCAACGACATTTCGACGTTGCCGGACTTTCCGGCTGAGATCCGCGCTCCCGCCGGAAGCCTTCCGGGCGTCAGCGGCTTTCAATTGAACTTTTCCAATCACGACATTCGCACGCCCGGCGATCAGCCGAATGTCCTGGTGGCCATGAATCCGGCGGCATTGAAGGTGAACCTTCCCGATTTGGAAGAAGGCGGCACCCTGATCATCAATACCGACGAGTTCACCAAAGAGAACCTCGAGCACGCCGCGTATAAGTCGAATCCGCTCGAAGACGGTTCGCTCACCGGCTATCGCGTGCATCAACTGCCGATCTCGACACTGAACCGCAACGCCTTGAAGGGCACGGTGCAGCTCTCGCGCAAAGAGATCGACCGCAGCAAGAACTTCTTTGCCCTCGGTGTTTTGTACTGGCTTTACGATCGGCCGCTCGACCCGACGCTTAACTGGATCAATGCAAAGTTCAAGAAGAACGCGGAACTGGTTAAGGCGAACGAAGTGGCTTTGAAGACCGGCTACAACTTTGCCGAAACGACCGAGGTTTTTACCACGCACTACACCGTCAAGAAGGCGGTGATCGCGCCCGGACGTTACCGCAAGATTACCGGTAACGAGGCGACCGCAATTGGATTCGTGGCCGCGGCACAATTGGCCGGGCGGCAACTTTTCTATGGCTCGTACCCGATCACACCCGCGTCCGACATCCTGCACGAATTGGCGCGTCACAAAAACTTTGGGGTGAAGACTTTCCAGGCTGAAGACGAGATCGCCGCGGTGTGCGCCGCGATCGGCGCCAGCTTTGCGGGCCATGTCGGTCTCACCGGAACTTCAGGTCCGGGTGTGGCGCTGAAACAGGAAGCAATCGGGCTCGCTGTAATGACGGAACTGCCGCTGGTGATTGTTAATGTCCAGCGCGGCGGCCCTTCGACTGGGTTGCCGACAAAGACAGAGCAGGCGGATCTGTTTCAGGCGGTGTGGGGACGAAACGGCGAGTGTCCGGCGATCGTGATTGCGCCCGCGACACCTGCGGATTGCTTTGACATGGCGATCGAATCCGTCCGGCTGGCTTTCAAGTACATGGTGCCGGTTTTCTATCTTTCGGACGGTTATCTCGCGAACGGCGCGGAACCGTGGGCAGTCCCGGCAATCGAAAAGCTGCCGCGCATCGAGGTTAAGTTCACGACCGACCCGAAGAATTTCATGCCATACGATCGAGATGAAGTTACGCTCGCGCGCCCGTGGGCGCTGCCGGGAACGCCGGGCCTCGAGCACCGCATTGGAGGCATTGAGAAGCAGCACATCACCGGAAACGTCAATTACGATCCGGAGAACCATCACCTGATGGTGAAGCTGCGCCAGGAAAAAGTTGATCGCGCGGTAGCTGATATTCCGCCGGTCGAGGTTTTTGGAGATCCGACCGGAAAGGTCCTGGTGCTCGGCTGGGGTTCCACCTACGGCTCGATCACCTCGGCAGTTGAAAGGATGCGCAACGAAGGCAAGTCAGTTTCGAGCGCGCACCTTCGCCACTTGAATCCCTTCCCAAAGAACCTCAGTGACGTACTCGCCGGTTTTGAAACTGTGATTATTCCGGAAATGAATCTCGGCCAACTGTGCACGATGATTCGGGCTAAATACCTGATCGACGCGGTTCCCTTTTCGAAAGTGAAAGGTCGGCCGTTCCAGATTCGCGAGATCGTGAGGAAGGTCGAGGAGTATTTGTAGTGACCGCCGCTACTAATCTAGACGAGATAGCCCTCGCTGCTGAGCCTCAGTCCTTCATCGATACTTTTGAGGAAGGTCTTCGTTACTTCATGGGCGAGGGAGAACTGAACAAGACTGTTGCGCAGCTAGCGTCAGATCTGGATCAACATGGGATCGAATACATGATCATCGGGGCGGTTGCGTTGACTGCGCATGGCTACCCGCGATTCACGGCGGATGTTGACGTAGTGTTGACGATGACGGGACTCGAGGTATTTCATCGCGAACTAATCGGCCTCGGTTACCGGCCGTCGTTCGAAGGAGCAAGGAAGAAATTACGCTCAACCCGGAATGGTGTTGCGATCGAATTGATTACGGTGGGTGAATATCCCGGCGATGGTAAACCCAAGCCCGTAAGCTTTCCGCACCCTTCAGAAGCCGCAGTGAAAATGAATGGTGTGCAGGTGGTCTCACTGGAAAAGCTGATTGAATTAAAACTGGCTTCGGGCATGACGGCGCCGGACAGATTGAAGGATCTCGCTGACGTTCAGGAACTAATTAAGTTTAGAGGGCTCGCAGCCGACTTCGCCGAGAAGCTTAATCCATATGTCAGGGAAAAATATTTGGAATTATTTCGGGCTGTAGAAAGCGGCCAAGGCAATCGTGAGGAGTAATAATGAGCACAACAGGTAACGGTTCCGGCAACGGCCATTCATCACATACGGACGCGAGCGTGTCCGCGGAAAGCGAAGGCGGCGCTTCGATTTTTCAGATCGCGCCTCCGCCGGGCCAGCTAACCAAGAAAGATTTCGTTTCGAACCAGGAAGTGCGGTGGTGTCCCGGCTGTGGCGACTACGCCATTCTCAACAACGTGCAGAAGGTCATGCCGGACCTCGGCATTGCGCGCGAGAAGATGGTGTTTGTTTCCGGCATCGGCTGCTCGTCCCGCTTTCCTTACTACATGAACACGTACGGCTTTCACAGCATTCATGGACGCGCGCCGGCGATTGCCACGGGAATCAAGACCGCGAACCCGGAACTGAGCGTGTGGGTCATTACCGGCGATGGCGACGCGCTTTCGATCGGCGGCAATCATTTCATGCACGTGCTGCGGCGCAACCTGGACATCAATTACATTCTTTTCAATAACCGCATCTACGGTTTGACGAAAGGCCAGTACAGCCCGACCTCAGTGTTCGGCCAGCGCACCAAGTCAACGCCGATGGGCGTGATCGATTATCCGGTGAATCCACTTTCGCTGGCGATTGCCAGCGAGGCGACCTTTGTGGCGCGCTCGATCGACATTGACGTGAAGCATCTCGGCGCGATGGTCGAGGCCGCGGCGAAACACAAGGGCGTTTCGTTCCTCGAGGTCTATCAAAACTGCAACATCTTCAACGACCACGCTTTTGATTACTTTGCCGAGCGCAGCGTGCGCCAGGACAAGGTGCTGTACCTCGAACACGGCAAGCCGATGATTTTTGGCAAGGACCGTAACCAGGGCATTCGCATGAACGGAGCGCATCCCGAGGTGGTGACCATCGGCGAGAACGGAATCACCGAAGCGGACCTGCTGGTGCACGACATCAATCTTGAGGATCCGTCCGTGGCCTTTATGCTGGCGCGCATGGAACAGCCCGACTTTCCCCAGCCGGTCGGCATCTTTCGCGCGGTCGAACGGCCGAGCTATGACGAGATGATGTCCGAACAAATCGAAACGGCCATCGCCAAGTCAGGTCCGGGCAGCCTCGAGAAACTGATCTACAGTGGAGACATGTGGACGGTGGAATGAAGGAATTCGGATTGCGAATTTTGTTTTTGACAATTCGCATTTCGAAATCCGAAATTCGCAATCGGAGCGAAGCGAATGATTTGTCCCTCTTGCGGATACGACAACATTGAAGGCGCCGATCGCTGCGAAGAGTGCGTGACGTCGCTGCGTCAGTTCGATGTGCCGGGAGCCCGGTCACAGGGACTGGCGCGCTCAGTGATGGAAGACGATCTGAGCCAACTTGATCAGGAGTTCCTGGATGTCACCTCTGACACGCCCGCCATCGACGCGGTCCTGAAGATGAGGACGTCTCGCGTGGGCTGCGCGCTGGTAATCGACAACGGCAAGCTGGTCGGCATCTTCACTGAGCGCGACATTCTCAATAAACTCGCCGGCCGAAAGGCCTTTCCGCCCACGATCGCGGTCAGAGAATTGATGAGTCCGAATCCCGAGAGCCTGCGAGAAACAGATTCCGTCGCCACCGCCTTAAGCAAGATGTCGGTCGGCCGCTATCGACATATTCCCGTGCGCAAGGCCGACGGCACCTACAGCGTGATGTCAATCAAACACGTCCTGAAATACATTGCGAAGGAAGAGTGGTAGTCCCGCGTAATCGTTCAAGCCTGACGAATTATTGGATACGGTCGCTTAAGCGTTCAAGAGCGCGAAAACTCTTACATGGGCTGGAGCTGATACGTCACGCCGTTAATTACCGCCGGCGTCCCGGGAAAAAACGTGTAGATGAATCGCTTCTCGCGCGTGCCGCCGCTCTTCGGACTGGACGGAATACCGAAGAACTCAGCACACGCTATGGAGGCCTCTCCCAATTTGGCCTTTGGCCCGAAGTCCAGGACACCTGAGGCTCTCAGAATCTTGCCCGTCTTGGTGTCTTCGACGGTGGCCTTGCAGCCGAGGACAACGCCAATGGCCGCCGCACGCCAGTGTGAAGGCAGCACGATATAGGGCACGCTCGCAGCGTCCACGTAAGCCAGCGGATCGATGCGTGCTAGTGTGGGCCAACGATAGCTCGTCGCACTCACGTAGGCGCCCGGAGCGGGGCCGCTCGCATTCTGCTTCACCGGCCTTCCATTCTTCTTGCCCGTGGCCGTGACGATTCCAAACCAATTTCCCGGTTTGCCCGCATTGGCAAGATAGTCGAGCGGCGGGGGCGTGAAGCCTCTCGGTGCATAGACAGGCACCCCTCCGGTTTGACCGTTGGCTCCATCAGCGTCGATCGTCATACCTGCCAGGGGTGTTGTGTAACTGCCGTCCGCGTTTCTTCTTGGAAGTGGAATGTTTGGCATGGTTCACGGATTCCTTTCTTAACGGTTGATCGGTGCTGACGAATCAATGTCAAGCTTGTGACACTCCGAGGAAATTCTTTCGGTGAAGAATTTCACCCGCCCGCAGGTGTCTCCCAGATTGTCTTTCGTTACGATTGTTATGGGTTTGGGTCTAGGGATCTGAGGATCGGGAGGCCCAAAGCCGCTTAAGACGGGGCTTAAATATCAGAAGAACTTGGGCGCTGTCAATCGAGATTCGTTTGGCGGTTTTCCTTAATCGAATCGGGTCGCGGGCCCCTGTGCCGATCAGCAAACGGGACGGCGCCCGCTGCGGAAAGCCGCTCCTGAGAATCAACAAATATCGCTCACGCCCTGATACCGTCCATGAGCAGAGCTCATTTCACAATCTCGAAATCTATCCATTGACTCGCCGTCCGGTATTTCTCAGTCGCGAGCTCGTCGGTGGCGATGATCTGAAGGACGTATTCACCGGGCACTAATTCCGAGCCGAGGAACAAACGTCCACCTGCGCTCAGCCGCTGCAGATCGACCTGGCCACTTGGATCATAAGACGTTAGCGCTCCCGTAAAAATGAGCTGCCCACTACGGAAAAGGCGAACCTGCGTCTGAAGCTGAGTATGGCCCGTCTGTTTCTCAGTCTGCGCGTTGTAAATGAAGTAGCCGAAATCCATCTCCATGCCTTGCCGCAAGCGACGCACTGCCGGACTGACGAGCACGTTCGTCTCATTGACGACGCCCTCCGCATTCGCATCCTTTTGTAATTGTGAGAAGTCCAGCGAATTGCTTGTCTGATTGCGACCCATCAAAGCGATACCGGAAAGAGCCAGCCGTTTTTTCTTGAAGTCGGGGACTTCGATGAACTGGTTGGCTGAGCCCGTGCGCTCAGTTGTTGCATCGCGCACGGCGAGGCGCAGTTGATAGCCGCCGGCGCGCTTAAGCGGAACGTTGAGCACGTAGATCAAACCGTCACGCAGCAGGCGATCATAAGTCTGCCCGCGCGCGCGAACTGTCTCAGTTCCACTGGCCTGATCGACAACTCTTCCGTCCCCGTCAAAGGTGACGGCCATTACGTCAACCACGGCTTCATGCCATCCGTCCGGCATCTCCTTGAACTGCAAAGCAGCAGCGTCGATGCGCAGCAGCGAGCGGATGTAAGAGCCGCGGCTCGCATTGTTAGCGAAGAGTGAGGTAAGACGGACTTCGATATCGCCCGAACTGAACGGCGAATTGACAGCATTTATGAGTTGTTCCCTACGTGTGGTTCCCACCCTCGGCGCTGTAAGCAACTGTTCATCCGCGACTCCGATGAAGCCCGCGCGCGTACGCACCTTCAGATCTGACCGTTTCACCTTCACAGTCAATTTATGGAAACGGCGCTTGCCGGTCCTGGAATCGAAAGTTGACGCGTCCGGGCGATAGGCGAGCAGGTAGTAGCCCTTCAAATCCTCGATCGCACGTTTGATTCCAGCGCTTAGATTGTTATTGTTGTAGAAAGAGGTTCCACCCGTCTGCTCGGCCAGGTAGCGCATGCCCCCCTGTGAATTGAACGAGCTGGCGCGCAGCGAGGATAACAGTCTGCCGGAATTATGTGGCCAGCCTCCGGCATCAGCTGCGGTGAAATTGAGCGTCTCGAGCCCGCGCGCATCGATCGTGTAATAAACGATCGATGACCGGTTGGCCAGTTCGATCAAACGGTCAAGCGCAGTCAGCGTGCGGTCATTTGTCCTGCTCGCATCGCCAATCGGCAAACCACCCGTCATCAGGATGACCGCCTTGCGCCCTGGTAGTTCCTTGAGACCTCTGGTGATGTATTCGAGGGCTGCGAGTGCGCCGACCTTGAACAGTCCGTCGCGCAAATCTTCGATCTCGCTAAGGCCATCCGGGGCCAGGCTGCCGTCATTTTGAGAGCGACTCCCGTCTATTGAAACGCTCTCCGTTTCGTCCCCCAGGGAAAACCCGGTCAAGCTCGAACCATAGCGAGGACTCCACTGAATCCGGTCGATGGCCGCGTGGAGCTGTCGCTTATTGGTAGTGAATTGCTGTAAAGCGCCGACGCCTGAGCTCGTGCGCAGAATGGCGACCAGGTCGCCCGTCTCCATCTGCTCGTCGACAAACTTCCTCAGGGCCTTGCGCGCGAAATGCATGCTGGCCGGATCCATTCCAAAATCGTCGACCACGAGTGCGAAGGCGCGGCGCACCTGTTCCGGTCTGAGGCGAACGGGAGGCACCGGCAGCGCATTCTTGTCACGCGACTTCGGGGCGATCTCCGACGGTTGCGAGGCGAGAGACGTGCCCTCGAGGCCGATATAGGAAAAGTTACTCAGCGTCTGCTGCCGACCGTCTTCGAACACCTCAAAGTCTTCCGGGCGCAGGTCGGTCACTTGCCGCCCATCCCTGTCCGTCACGGTGACGTCGATCTGCACAAGGCTGGTCGTGACACGCACAACGTCGTCCTCGCCAGGCGGATTCTGTTGCGGAGAAGGCTCAGGCTTTTGACCAGTGACTGTGGTCAAGAGAGCGAGAATCAGGATGGGGACAAGAGAGGAAGGGTTTTTCATGAGAAAACTTTGACAGCCATGAATTATTGCTTCAGCAGACATCGCCCACGCCCTGATAAACCTCGCGCCAGCGTCCGCCGATCTTTCTGAACACGAGATAGGCGTAACCATCAAAGCCTCCCTGGATGGCGAAGACTTCGCCGACGCCGTTACGATCGACGTCGAGCTGATCGATGAAATCAACCGATGACAAAAAACCTTCGGGCGGCGGTTGATAGGCCTGGAACTTCACAAAATCCGCGCGCATTGCCGTGCCGGCGGACTTCGCAATCAGGAACAGGTCGCGCTGAAACTTGTTTCTCGAGGTGAGCGTAAAGCTGCCGATCATTTCGTGCTTGCCGTCGCCGTCGAGATCAGTGGCGGTCATGTTCGTGACCTTCAGCGAGCTCATCAGGCTGGCCGGCGTTCGTCGCTGCGAATAAATAGTTTTCACCAGGGCCATCACCGCCATGCGTTCAGTGTCGGTGGGCGGCCGTCGTGACAGTGCGCGCTGCCCCAAAGAATCGCTGTTGGTGGCCAGGGCCCGCACTTGTCCTCCAATGCGCGCCGACGTGGCGGTGGTAATCTCTGAATGGATGCTATTGCAGCCTTCGCTCCACTTGGTGACCGTGACTGAGCCTGCTTCGCCGCCGCCAAAGATCAGCCGGTATTTGCGGCCGTTCGCAAAATACTTGTCGGCAAAAGTTTTCTGCGCGTTCTTCTGCTCTTCTGAAAACGGCGCGACAAATTGGCGGCCATTGAACAACGCCACCGCGTCCATGTGATAACCGTCAGGCTCGCCGCCGACTGCAAATATCACCGTTTGGTTTCTGGTTTGCGCCTGAGTTCCTGGAAACTGGATTGCACCGGAAATCGTCAGCGAAACGAGCAATGTGATAGCCAGCAGATTGGATTGATGGCGTAATGAAAAGATTGAGCGCAGTTTCAAAGTTCGATTCACTCCTTTTCGACTAAATATAAGCGTCGGTGTCTTATTTCTAACCGCGAAGCGGTTTTGACCCAAAGCCCAGGGTTGACGCTTCGGCAACCCTGGGGCACCGTGACCTACCAGAGACCGCAACCCTGTCAGGGTTGCGACATCGATCTAAACTGGGAACCCAACGTAGCCTGCGGCAACGTTGGGCTGAAGGCCGAGACCGCTTCGCGGTCATTGAACAAAACACGTCACCCAATTTAGAAAGTCCGAACTCGCGCTGAGAAATTTGGCAACCTGGGCAGCCGTTACTATACTCAATTTGAGTTAGCGAGCAACTAAAACTTGTCAGCGGAAAAATCATCACCAACTCAACCCGTCAGCCAAAGCGCAAAAGGCCTGCGCTTTGCGATTGTCGCGAGCCGATGGAACGGTTCCCTCGTGACGCGGCTGATCGAAGGCGCGCAGTCGGCGCTGGCCGAGTGTTCGGTCGACAAAGACGCGATTCAGATTTTTCGCGTGCCCGGAAGTTTCGAGATTCCCCTGTGCGCCCTGAAGGCGGCAGAGTCGGGCAAATTTCACGCAGTCATTTGTCTGGGCGTGATTATTCGCGGCGAGACTCCGCACTTTGAATACATCGCGACTGAAACCGCGCGCGGCATCGGCGAGGCCGCGCTCAAGACGGGCGTGCCTTTGCTCTTCGGTGTCATTACCGCAGACAATGTCGAGCAGGCCATGGCCCGCGCCGGCGAAGGCGCGAATAACAAGGGCTTTGAAGCCGGCCAAGCGGCCGTGGAGCTCGCCAATCTTTACCGTTCAGACCTGGCAGACACGCATCACGTTTGATTTTGTACTTTGTGCTTAGTACTTTGTAGCTGGTATTTATTTTGAAGATCAGAATTAGAAGCACAAAGCTCGTTCTTTCGATTTATGGGTTCGCGACGTAAGGCGCGCGAATGCGCCTTGCAAATGCTCTTTGCGGCTGACGTAGCGGAAACGCGCGCAGATGAATTGGCGCGCACCTTCTGGTCTGAGTTGGCCGATGGCGAACTGGAAACACAGTCGCAGGAATTCGCCACGCGCCTCGCTGTCGGAACGCTCGCTCACCTCGAAGAAGTCGACGAACGCATTCGTTCGCGTGCTGAGCACTGGCGCATCAATCGCATGGCGCTCGTGGATCGCAACGTGCTCAGGCTGGCGGTCTACGAATTTCTTCACGAACCAACCCCGCGCACAGTAGCCATTAACGAGGCCCTGGAAATCGCGCGGCGTTTCTCGACCTACGAAGCCACACAATTCATCAACGGAATTCTCGACGCGATTAAACGCGATCTCGACCAGGAAAACCCTGAGAGCGAGGAGTTGACCGAGGAAAGTGAAGGGTCAGCTGCCTCAGCTGAGTAGGCTGGTCGTTTCATTCTCCGACTTCGCTAATTAATATGACGCGGCGACATATCTCCCTCCTTCCAAACGGAGAGGGCTTCGGTTGTTTCGTTGTCCTGTTCGCTTCCCTTTCATAAAATCCTGAGTCCTCACCGCACTTTTGCGCTAAACTGCGCGCGATGAACGAGACACAATCCCAGTTCATTATCGATGCCACCGAGATCGTCGACCGGCTCTACCGGGATTTGGAAGAGCTGCGGGCGGTGCGCCTGCAGGGGCGGCTCCGGCGCGAAGTGGCCTCGCGAATCTTTCGACACGTTCATACGCTGAAGGGTTCAGCCGGTTCACTTGGACTTCAGTCAGTCAGCGACGTGGCCCACGAATTCGAAGGCGTCCTGGACGGCGTCAGACTGGGACGCGTCACCATCGATGATCATCTTCTGGATCTGTTCGAAGATTCAATCGACGCGATCGCGCAAACTCTCAGCGGAGCAGCCCGGGCCGAAGACGCTCCGGTGCGCGCGCTGATTACGCGCCTGCATTCGCTGGCTGAGGCCAGCGCGCGTCAGGGAGCGATTGCCGGCAGCTTGCGCACTGCGCTGCCCGAGGATATTGCGCGCTCGTTGAGTGAATATGATTTACAGCACGCGCGCGAAGCGGTACGTGAAGGCGCAAAGCTCTTCATTGTGGAAGCTGGCTTCGGCATCGAGAGTTTTGATCACAACTTTCGCGAGCTCAGCCGGTTGCTCGGCAAGGCCGGCGAGATTATCGCCACTGTTCCCGGCCAGCCGGCGACCGCCGAAGAAATCTCCTTTCGTTTGCTTTACGCTGCCGAACTCATCGCCGATG
>DATENS010000252.1:0-4150 GCA_035274925.1 Pyrinomonadaceae bacterium
GCTCAGCACGGGTGGGTTATGTGGCAAAAAATCGGCAGATACCACGGATGGATCTTCCTGATCCTCTTCTTTTGCTCCGGCGCAACCGCGCTGATTTACGAGGTGATTTGGTCCAAATACCTCTCCCAGATGCTGGGCAGCACCATCCAGGCGCAAACAGTCGTCCTCGCGGTTTTCATGGGGGGATTGGCGCTCGGCAACTGGATTTTCGGCGGCAAATCCGACCGATTTAAGCGCCCGGTTCGCGTTTACGGGCAGCTCGAAATGATCATCGGGCTGTATGCATTTTTCTTCCATACGACCTACTCGCTGGCCGACAATATTTTCATTTCTATCGGAACACGCGTGTTCGGCCGGCCCGAATTGATGCTCGCCCTAAAGGCCGTACTGGCTACAGGCCTTCTGCTCGGTCCCACCATCCTGATGGGTGGCACGCTCCCACTTTTAGCGGCCTGGCTGCAAAAGAATTACAGCGAAGCCGGACGCGGCTCGGCATTATTCTATGCTATTAACAGCCTCGGCGCCGTCGCTGGTTCCGCCATCGCTGGTTTTTATCTCGTGCAAACACTCGGGATGGTCGCGTCGCTTCAAATGACGGCGCTGGTTAATTTCGCAATTGGCGGCATCGCTTTTGTTCTCGGCAAACAGGAGGTTCAGTCCGCGCCCGAAGCGGCCGCGCCCCAGGCGCAACCGGTGGTTCAACTCCCGGATGCGCGACCTCTACGCTGGGCAGGCATTATGGTTGCGGTGACCGGCGGCGTATCGATGGGGCTGGAAGTGCTCGCGTCGCGCAGCCTGGCCCTGATCTTTGGTTCGTCGCTTCAATCTTTCGCGATTGTCCTGGTGGCCTTTATTCTTGGCATTGGCAGCGGCAGTTCGATTATCGCTTCACTCAAGCTGCGGCGTATGTCGCACGAAGCACTTATCGCGCTCCTGCTGCTGGTCGCCTCGGGATGGATCGGTTTGCTGGTCTTCAACATCGAAAGTTGGGTCGAATTTTTCCGCCAGGCACGGACCGGCATTGCCCGCACGACCACAGGCTACATCTACAATCAATGGCTCTCCGCGCTGATGGCGATTTTTATTCTAGGGGTGCCGGCCGCGTTGATCGGTTCAGTTTTGCCGCTGCTGATTCGCGCCATCGCGCGCGAAAATGCACGCCTGGGCCAACAGGTCGGACGGCTCCTCACGTGGAACACGATCGGCGCCGTATCGGGTGTGTTGCTCACGGGTTTTTTCGTGATGCCGACCGCCGGATTGCGCAACGCGTTCCTGATCCTGGCATTGGGGCTCGCCCTCGTCGGTTCGGTATTCGCGCTGCGCAATGGATGGCGAATGTTTCCGGGTACAGTGGTCGCGGCTTTAGTCGCGTTCATGGCTTTTGGAGGTGAGAGCTGGCGGCACGTGATGAGTTCCGGTGTCTTTCGTGCGCGCGAAATCGAAGTGCACAAGACCATGATGAAGCTGCGCAAGGATCAGGTGAAAATCCTTTTCTACGAGGACGCACCCGATGCCACCGTCTCAGTAGAGCAACGTTTTGCCAAAGGTGTTCTCCAGGTCGGCCTGCGGACGAATGGCAAGCCGGAAGCCTCTAGCCACGGTGATCTTTCCACGCAATTGCTCGTGGGGCATTTGCCAATCTTCGCCCGCCCGGAAAGCAAAGATGTGTTTCTGCTGGGCATGGGCAGCGGTATTACGGCCAGTGGCATTCTCGCGCATCCGATCGATCAACTCGTATTGGCCGAGAATTGCAAACCGATCCTGCGCGCGGCCGCATTCTTCACGAACTACAACCGCGGCGTGCTCACCAATTCGCGGCTGCATGTCGTGTATGAAGACGCTCGCACGGTGCTCAAGCTGAGTCCGCAGAAATACGACGTCATTATCGCCCAACCTTCAAATCCCTGGACGGCCGGAATCGGCAGCGTTTTCAGCAAGGAGTTCTACGATTTGTGCGCGAGCAAGTTAAAGGACGGCGGTATCATGACCCAATGGTTCCACATGTACGAAATGCATGATGGCATCGTTGGGCTGGTGCTGCGGACGTTTGGCAGCGTCTTCCCGTATGTGGAAATCTGGGATTGCAACGGCGGCGATATCGTCATGCTGGGCGGCCTGCAGCCCTGGGAGAGTTCGCCCGAAACTTACGCGGCGGGCATCACCAATCGCGAACTCGTCGTCACCGATCTGAAACGCATCGGGATTAACTCGCCGCTCGCGCTTTTCGCGCGCCAGCTCGCGTCGCAAAAAACTGCGTTCGCCATCGCCGGTGATGGCGCCATTCAACAGGACTGGATGCCGATCCTGGAATATCAAGCCCCCAAAGCATTCTTCCTGGGTGGTCATTCAACCATGCTCAGCCGGTTTGACGAACGCACCTGGCAGATCGAGAATGCGCCGGCCACAAAACGTGCGGCGCTCCAAAAGCTGAGCGACGAAGACATTCGGTCCGTGTTCATTCAACACCTCAGTGTCAACGACGACATTGCCTCTTTCGTACAATATCGGCTTAGCAAACCGCCGCCGCCCAATGATCCCAAACAGTGGGTGAGCTTTCGCGAGCCGCCCTTAATCTTCCGGATGACCAACGCACTCCCGGCGCAGTCCGCCAGCGACCTCGAGGAACCAGAACGGATTCTCCTCGAGGCGCGGCGGATTATCGAAACCAATCCGTCGCGGCAAAAAGATGCCATTGATGCCATCGCGCGGCTTCTGGCCGGTCCGACAGCCGACGCTACCTGGCCCGTGGCGACTTACGCGGCGCTGGCTGCAAAGGTCAGCATTCGGGGTGGAGATTACGCGCGTGCGAAAGACCTGCTTCAGGCGGGCTTGAAAGCCCGGCCAGACGACGTCGAACTGCAATATCTTTCGCGAATTCTCGGGCGCTTCGGCGGTTAATAAACTGGCGTAAGTTGTTGATTCACAGTGGGTTCCACCGTCTGAAAATTCTTTCAGACGGTGAATAACCTTTCATTGACGTCAATGGGGTGAAATGTGAATATTACCCTGTGAATAAGGCGGAACTCATATACGAGAAAGTACGCTCGCTGCCGGAACCGACGCAATCGGCGGTTCTGCAGATGGTGGAAGGGATGACGGATGGGGCGCATGTGCATGCTTCTTCGTTGCAAGATCAGGCCCGTTTGGCCCGCACCTTTCAGGACCTCCTCGAGGCCTGGCGGCGCGAGACATGGTTTCTTTCCCACATCCAACAGCGAGTCTTACACCCGGCATACCAACGCATTATCGGGATGGGTTGGGGCGCTGTGCCCTTCATCCTCCGTGAACTGGAGCAACGGCCCGACCATCTGCTGTGGGCTCTCCAGGCGATCACCGGTGAAGACCCGGCGGGACACACCCACGATCTGAAGTCTGGTGTGGCCGCATGGCTGCAATGGGGGCGCGAACGAGGATTGCTCTCGAATGCCGCCTCTCCTGCCGCGACGACCGTTACGGCGACCTTACAGGCGTAAGGTACTCTTCGGACCGCGGGTGTCTGACCCGCGGCGCCCGCTCATTTCGCGCGAGCTGTGGATCAGGGATCCGCCGCTCCGCTTCATTTACTGCTCGCGACCAACTTCTGAAAGGCGGGCGACTGCCGAATGTTGTTGAAGCTGGGATCGCTTAACGCGTTGCTGTAAAGATTTGGCGCATTGGAATCTTTTGCGCGGCGCCTGGCGCTTCCTTCAAGCGCCGTCCGCAACGAATCGATGGCCTCTGTTTCTTTTTGCTGTCGCGCCTGCACCACGGCGAGATCGAACCAGACTTCCGGCGTATCCGGCGTCGCCTTTGTCAGCCGGCCCAACGCTTGTTCGACACGCGGTAGCTGGTTCAACTGGTGGCAGATTTGCGCTGCGAAAAGCAACGAGGTGTTGTCAGCTTTCGGATCATTTAACAGCCGGTCTACGAGTATGAGGGCTTTATCGCTCTGCTGGGATTGCACATACGCCATGGCGAGTTGATACAAGACCTGTAAATTACTGGGATTTTGCTTGAGGGCCGCTTCCATGCGGGCGATCTGCACCCCCGCCTGAGCGGTGGTGTCGCCGGCAGCCACCGGCGGCTCATGAGGCAAGGCCGTCCGCGGACTGCCGCCGACCCGGTTGAGTTCCTGGATCAGGTTGTCCATCTGCGCATTGAACGGGTCAAG
>DATENS010000253.1:0-67385 GCA_035274925.1 Pyrinomonadaceae bacterium
TGGGTAGATTCTCCTTTGCGTTAAGAAGTTACGTGAGTGTGTGAGTCACCACACCGTGAGCGAGCCGATCTCGCTAAGGAGCGCGGCTTAATCAAAAACTGGTGGCGCCCCCGACAGCAATAAACGAAGACCAAAAATACGGCTGGTGGAGACGCGTGTCCGAACTATTCAACATATCTAGTTGAGCAAGCCTGAGCGCTTGTGCGCTTGAGCGGTTTTCCTGCTTCCGATATTTATGAAAATTGATCATTAGTTCGGCGGTCGAATCGGACTCGACCGGCCATAGGCTCGCGACCACCAAGGGAACGCTCGCAGCCAGGAAAGGACGAGCCAGGCTGGTCATGCCCTCGCCGCCGTAATATTGCTCGACGCCCGACTGACAGGCTGACAGCACGACCACTCTTGCCTGGGAAAGATTCAATCGGTAAATCTCATTTGCTTCGAGCACACTGTCCGACGTTTCTGGATTAGTTGAAGCCTCCGGCTGTTTCGACAGTAATAATTTTGAACGTTGGGGCGATCGCTGATCGAAAAAACTGTGAACCGCCAGGTGGATAACGTCCGATCTTTCCATCTCGGCGCGAACTCGTTGCTTTCCGGCCAGGGCGCCAGTCAAAAGGCTGCTGGTCCGGTAATATGTGGAAATACCTTTCGCTTCCGTTTCTGCCGATGGTAAATCAGGCAAATCCGGAAACTCGGAACGGTCAAATCTCGGATTACCGACACTCAATAGTCTCTCGACAGCGTGGCTTTCTTTCCGGCGTGCGTTTTCGGATGAGGTTACAAGCAGGCTCGAGCTGGGTGAAACCACCGTCAAATAGTCTTCGACCAGGAACCGATTTGACAGGGGCGACACTAAGGCGCCGAAGGGAAGGTAATTCAGAACTTTGTCGGGCACTATGTAAATCGGATCGTTTTTTTGCAGGAAGGGCTCGACGGGCTTAATCAGGATTCGAAAAAGTTCCTTCGCTGCTTCACTACTCTCCGGCCGTTGCGGGTCGGATCTCGCGGCAATCGTCTTCAGATAGTTGAATACCTTTTGGGTTAGCTCTTCCTGCGTGACCTTGCTCTCAAGTGTTGAGAATGAGGTTTTGGAAATGGCCCAAATGAGAAGTTTGTCGTTGAGGACTGCGTACTGGACTATCTGGGCCGATTTCGGAATACGATCTTGAATATCCCGGCGCGTAAGGGGTTGAGAGAGGGAGGCAAAAACCACGTCCGGCTCGCCGCTTTCGTTTGAGACCTGGACTTTTGAGTTCACCAAGTCGAGCAAGGATCTGGCCCGCGAAGCTTCTGAGTATTCAAATGCCTTCTCAGAATTGCCCATCCTTGAGTATTCGAAGTCTATGGCCAGGTCGTAGACAGTTTGCTCGAGGTCGAAAAAGTGGTTCCGATTGTCTCCTTCCAAAATTTGCGCGCGATATTTTTCAACCAGACCGAGTGTGGTTTTGATTTCTTCGTTAGCTGCGACATCATCACCGCGCGCCATGTAACAAAAAAGTCTGTTCTTATGGGCTTCGTAAACGCCATAGTAGTTCTGCAGACTCTTATTCAGATCGAGCGCCTCGTCGTAACTCGCGATGGCATTGTTGATATCACCGGTTTGGCGGTAGAGGTCTCCGAGTTTTAGCGAAGCGTAGGCCATCGCCGTCTTTCGTGTCTGATCATCTACATGAGACCGGGCAGTGCTGTAGGCAAGCCTGGCGTGGCTGATGGCCAAATCGTATTTGCCCATCCTTCCGTAAATCGACCCGAGATTCGCATAGGCCCGCGAAATGGTTCTGGGGTTACCGGTAGTCAGCGCTCGCGCTATGGCCTCAGACTGGTAATCTGCGGCTGCGGGATAAGAATTCACTGAGCTAAAAACGGTGGCGATAATGCTGTAGTACTGCGCGACCTGTACCTGATTAAGGGCGCAGGATTCGATAAGAGGCAGGCTGCGCTCAATTGACGCCATGGCTTGGCGAAAATTGCCGAGATATCTGTATTGCTCGATCAGGATAGCCAGCGCGTTGAAAGCTCCAATTGTGTCGCCCATCTTCTCCGCCAGGGCTAACGCGCGGCGGTTGTAATCGATTCCTCTTGAGTATTCCGCCAGATTGTATTTGGCGCCGGACAAAAGATGGAGCGTCCTCATCAGGAGCCACTTGTAATTCTGTCTCTCGAAAGCCGAAACCAGTTTCGTAAAGGTGGCCACACTTCGTTGGGTGTCGAAACCGTTCAGGTAGCAATAGCCAATCCAAAATTGAGCAAACTGTGCCTCCGCCGAATCGCCGACTTTCGCAAAGAGTTCTTGCGCCCTGGTGAAGATTTCCACGGCGGGAAGCGATTGGCCTTGAGTATGCTTAGCCTGTCCCTGTTTTATGAGTTCGCGTGCTTCGTTTAGCGTCTTTCGCTGCTCCGGCGATGCAGCTTTATAAAATCGTGCCAATTGTGACGTGTAGACGTCTCCGGTGTTTTCAAGCTCGAGTTGTCCCGCAAACGCCAACGCCTCAAACTTGCTGCCGGCATCAGGGTTATTTCCGTTGGCGGCTTCGAGATATTCGTCAAGTAGCTGATCACTGATCAGTTTACCAACCGAGAAGGAATCTCGACTGTGCCGGACGATCTCCCAGGCCCTGCTGGCGTTCTTACTTTCGTAAGCGGTCCGGTACTCTTTCAAAAGCTGTTCTTTAGTCTGCGTAGATTTGTCTTTGTGATCTTTCAGAGCCTCAAGTCTGCGTTGCGCTTCCTGCGCCCATGACGAGGTTGAGTCTCTTTTAAGATATTCACGCCAATCATTTTCTGCCGGCTTCGGAAGCATCATGTATTGATGGACGAGACCGAGATTGAAGAGCGCTTCAAGCATGTCCGGATTCAAGGTAAGCGCCTGCTGCAGACTGGCCAAACTACGTCCGAAATCATCGAGGCCTTTGCCGGGTTCGGATCCTTGGCGGTCGATCTTTCCTTTCTCCAGCCAAGCCGCCCCCAGGTCGCTGTGGATCTGGGCGTTGTTAGAATCGCCTTTTAGCGCCTCATCAAACTTTTCGATGGCTTTATCGAATTCTTTTTTCGCCAGATAGACCCTGCCCAGAGCATGACGCACCGCCGGCGTTGGGTTCTTGTTGAATTCTTCGAGAAGCGTCAGCTCGGCGCGGCGCAATTCACTTTGATCGACTTTCTCATCTCCACCACGCGTAGGTAGATAATCCGCATAGTTGAATTTTGAGATCCGGGCTTCGGTGGGTCGCTGTTCGCGGTAGGCAGCGTTGAGGGCGACCAAGCTCTTATCGACCGCGGATTCGCGCGCGAAAAAGAGCCAGACACCAAACGCGATGCCTGCGCCTATGAGGACAAACGCAGCAATCCTAACCGGAGAAGAAAACAGGGGTTGGGCCCTCGCCCACAACCCCACAGGAGCCGGCACTTGATCTCTTTGGGCCGATGAAGACTTAGAAGACACATAACGCTTGAAAGCGCGCCCGAACCTGAGTTGCTCGTGTCGTTCTGGCGTGACGAGGAAATGCTTTTCAAAAGCAGCGCGATCTGTCGCGCTCATCCTTTCGCCCAGGTACTTGTCCACGATTTCGTCTTCCACTATCAGCAACTCCTGATAGAGTTCGTCGTTCGCCATGAGCTCCTTCTCGAACTCGTCGCGGGCGTTGTCAGCGAGTTGCCCCAGCAAAAACTGCCTGAGCCTCTCCTGAACCTCTGGAGTGGGCGTCATAAGACTAAATCCTTCAGGCCGGGGCCAGCCCCTAGTTGATATGAGTAACAGGTGGAAACCATTTCAGTGTGCAATTTGGTTTTCCAGGCAATCGCGCACGCATGCCTCCAGTGCGCGACGAATTCGGTGGGCGCGAATTCGCAAGGCGTTGACGGCGATTCCCAGTTCGGCTGCCAACATTTTGCGGTGATCTATTTTCGCTTTTCGCTCCTGCTGGTAATACTCAAGCACTAATCGGCGGTTGTCAGCAGGCAGGTGTTCGAGACAACGCTCGAGACATTCGTATTCGCGTTCAGTTTCGTCGGTAAGACTTGCGTTGGCGGGGATCGGATTGCCGGTAGTTTCAACCGAGCTTTCAACATCTCTAAGCCGGGATTTCCTTACGTACTCCAGTTGAACTTTTTGCGAAACGCCGTAGAAATAAAGAGCCGGGTCGCCCTGGTATCCGTTCACAACGTCATCGACTCGCGCGATGACTCGATTGATGGTCTCGTCGGCTAACTCCTCCGCTTCATAACATCCGCGACAAGTGAAAATTTTGATCAGACGTAACCTGATATCCTGGTACTTGCGGCCAGCCCGCTCGCGATCAGCATCGAGCCAACTAAGTAGCGTGTCGAAAGCGTCTTGAGTTAATACCCACCCTTTTTTCATTGGGGCAAATCGTCTTACGCGAAGCAGAGTTTCGGAAACTCAAAAACCCTGGTCAGGGGTATTCGGGTGCTATCAGGTGACCATGTGTTTGAACGCGTCGGATAGAGCGCCCCGCAAATGAGTTCGAGGACGAGACGCTTCAGGTTGCATGCGCGCAAACAACTCGCAGTTTAAGGTTTGCGCCGGCTGGCAAACGACGTTGCGAATAAAACAAGCGGAGAGTATATACCGCAAGCCATTCATGTCAATGGCGAATTCTCGGACGTTTCGCGCTCTGGCAATGCAGGTTTAGGACGTTGGTTAAGGGGCTCGAAGTAGCTGATTTTCGGATTCATAGTGCGTGCGCGAAATGTTTTGAACGTTTCAAACATTAGGAGTGAAGCGTTTGGATCCAATCAATGTTGCCTTACCCCACAACCAGGGGGGCGTGCCTTACCCACGCCTCCTTCGTTCTAAGTTAATCGTCAGGGTCCCTCGGGCTGCCAATTCTTTGCTGCACCGTTCCCCAACCACGCAAGAACCCAACGCATCCACGTTCTAAACAAACAAAGCCTCCGCAAGAGCTTCCCGCGGACGCTTCAAATTCGGCGCTGTGTGCAGGTCTCCCCGGACTGACTTTTGTTCGCGAATGGTTCGCGGCGGCACAGCAGGTTTAAGTCATCTGAAAGGGAGAAAACGATGAAGACAAATTTTTTGGCATTTGTGGCGATGTTGGCGGTGTCTGTGGTGGCGCCGCTCGGAGTCCTGGCCGGCTGGGGAAACGGTGCAGGTCAGAAAACACAGGAGCAGAATGGCTATCGACTGGAAGGTCCGTATACCCAAGGCAACCTGACTGTTTTTCTCATTCATGGGAAGGACAAGATTAAGGGCCAGACATTTCTAACCCTGGAAGAAGCGCTGGTGCAGAGGAAGGTGATCGTGCGCGAAACAAAGACAGTCAACACGCTCACGATCGAAAATGTTTCGAGCGAAGAAGTCTATGTTCAATCCGGCGATATCGTGAAAGGCGGAGCGCAGGACCGCATGCTGGTGGTCGATCTGATTCTGCCGCCGCGCTCGGGCCAAATTTCGATTTCCGCATTTTGCGTAGAGAACGGCCGCTGGAGCCAGCGCGGCAACGAAGCAGCCACCGTTTTCAGCTCTTCAAAAAACACGGTCGCCAGTCGCGAAGTTAAGCTGGCCGCTAAACTCAAGTCTTCGCAGAGCGAAGTTTGGCGTGAAGTCTCCGTGGCCCAGGACAAGCTGAGCAGCAACGTAGGCGTTCGCGTCAACCATGCCGAGTCACCCACGAGCCTGCAGCTCGCGTTGGAAAACAAAGAAGTACAGAAGACGGCTGATGATTACGTAAACGGATTGTCATCAATTGTGGACGGAAAGACGGACGTGATCGGTTATGTGTTCGCGATCAATGGCAAGGTGAACAGCGCAGATGTCTATGCTTCGAGCACGCTTTTCAAGAAGCTCTGGCCTAAGCTGCTGAAGGCGAGCGCGATCGAAGCGGTTGCAGAGTTCCGGCGTGGCGAGAAATTTGATCAACCAAAACCGGCGGAAGTGATGGGACTGCTTGACGATTCGAAGGGTCAGGAAAAGCAGAAAGACGTTTCGGGTCGTGTCCAGGTGATCACGCGCGAAACCGATGGCAACGTTTCCTTCGAGACTCGTGACCGCGCGAAATCCGATGCGTGGGTGCACCGGAACTACATTAAGAAGAACTAAACGCAAAGCGGTAAGAGCAGAGCGCTAAGTACGAGAGGGCGAAAGACTGTGTCTTTCGCCCTTTTCAACTCTTTAGAGATCTCGAGAAGTTCGTGATCTTACGACTAAGAATGTCGCAATCGCCTAACATATCGTCCACCTCGGCTGAAGTGACCAGATTCAGTTTTTCGAAAACCATTAACATAGAAGCGTCTTCGAATAAGGATCTTCTCGATATGTTCAAAAACTGTTTTGAACTCCTGAGTTGCTCTCAGTGGACGATCTTTGACGAATACATGATTGCGTAAAGCTCGTCTTCGTGTTTTGGAAAGTTTCCGGAGTCTGACGAGAGAATCATGGTAACCAGTTGAGTGTTGCCTCCAAATTTACGGTAGCCCTGCCATTCGAGTCGGCGAATGTCTCCAGCCATTTCCTGTTTCGATTCACGAAACTCGACGCCGCGCACACCATCAAGCGCGAGCCATTTCACTTCGTCATACTTGCCGATGCTTTTCTGTGTCTTGGCGGCCTCGTGCATGGCTTTCATTCTCGTATCTACCAGGCTTTCCATTTGCGGCATCACGGAAATTGCTACCGTGAGGAACGCGCCATCGCCGCTGTAGCTGAAACTTTCGTTGCGCACATCAATCTTTTTCCAGTTGGCAGGCAGTGTCCACGAAATTCCTTGCTGGTCCCAGGTCACCGGCTGGCCATTCGCAATGATTGCCTGCTGGGCCGCGGTTGGTTGAGGCTTTTCGACTTCGTCGCCGCCCGATGAGCTTGAGCCGGTCGAAGAACCCGAGTTCGAGTTGTTGTTACCCTTGAGCTTACTGCTTAAGTTGCAAGCAACCACCACAAATACCATCGCAAATAATGCCAGGACCTTTTTCATTTCGATTTACCCACATCTTGCCAGGCTGGAAAAGCAAACGCGTTTTACGCCAGAGGCGTGTGGCGTGTCAATGTGCGAAGAAAGTTGTGCGGGCTTCTCGCCTGGTGAAACAGGTTGTGTCCTAACTTTGGAATCTTTTTGCACCTTTCGTTTCGCTTTGCGCCTTTGCGTAGAAAACTAACGGAGATAATGAGATTTCTCGCAAAGGCGCGAAGAAGTACAAAAGACGCAAGCCGGATGTGCGCAGTACCTGAACCACGCGCAGGATGCGCGTGCCACCCGGTCGTGCTATTCTTGGTTTTCAACCCCCCTCCAATTAGTCCTTTCAAGCGGCGCGATGACCGTCGATCTGAGGTGCAGAATGCTTACGAGAAATTTCGATCGCAAAATATCAAGTGTCCTGATTCTTTCTTCCCTTTCGTTTGGGATGTTTTTCAGTGCGTGCAAGCCAGTTGAAAACGCCAATTCGAACGCAAACGCCAATGCGAATGCATCAGCGGCAAACACCAATAGCAACATCAATTCAAGTTCTGAGAGCGGCCCGACTATCAACGCGCGCGAGCCTGAGAAGTACAGCGCCACCCTCGTTTTCAGCGTTGAGACGCAGGGCAACGAAAAGGCGATTGGCATTCCATCGTTGTCGGTCCAGGTTGCCCGCAATGGCGCTGACCGGCGCGTCGAATTCAAGTTGCCGGACGGAACGCCGCTCGTATATCTCGATCACGACAATCGTAGTTATGTGATTGCGCCGACCAAGAAGCAGTATGCGGAGTTGACTAAGGAAGCGACCGGTATTCAGCCGCAGAAGCTGATGACCGCGGGCCAGCTCGTTGCGGATTTGAAGAACAAGAGCGGCGTGGAACGCGTAGGCGAAGAACAGGTAAACGGCCGCACTGCCGAGAAGTATCGTTACAGCGCATCGACCAACACCAACACGAAAGCCGGTGAAGTGAAAGCTGAAGCGTTTGTCTTCATCGACAAGGAAACCGGCCTGCCGTTGCGGACTGAGGTCAACGCCGAAAGTTCGGGCGACGTAAAAGGCGTCAATGCGGCGCGCGTAATTGCCGAAATGCGCGACATCAAAACCGACATTGATGCCACGCTGTTTGAAGTTCCGAGTGGCTATGCACAGGTTGCTCCTGAAAAAGTAAAGCAGCAGATCGATGCCTTGACCAGCGCGGTGGCAGCCATTCTGAAAGCCATGATGGCGAACATGCGCACTGAGGCGGCTTCATCGCCGTCACCCACGACGACGGTATCGCCCAGGTAGAACCTAAAATGAAACGCGTACTTATCTTTGTTGGCGGATTGCTGCTTGGCGCGGTAGCGGCGCTCTATTTTCTCAGTCCGGCACGCAGCGGACGGCTTTCGGGAATTCCGGTGCGGCCACCCGATGCTAATACCACTAATTCGGGCACCGTTACGGTCACGCTGGACGAAAAGTTTTTTGAGTCGCTGCTCGGCACGATTTTTCAGAAGCTCGGTTCGCCACAATTGAAACTGGCGCAACTCGATGGCCAGTCGCCGTTTCAGCCGGCCGCTTTTCAGAACACTTGCAATAACGTAGTGGTGCTTAACCCCGAAGGCGGCAACATCAAAACGGGAGTGCGGTTTACCGGCGGCAAAATCACGGTGCCGTTGGCGTTCACGGGCAGTTACAACGTGTTCGCCAAGTGCGTGCAATTCAAAGGCACTGCGAAAGCGACCGTCGATCTGGCTTTCAATCAGGAAAAGCAGATTGTTTACGGCGCCGTAATTGTTGAGGAGATGATTCTCGAAGAGGTGCCGCCATTGGTAAGCGCTCTGGTGACGGCCTTTGTCCGCGAAACGATTGCCGCGAAGGTAAATCCGTTCGAGGTGCTGCGCGTTTCTCAACTGGCGCTTTCGATGCCGATTCAGGCGACCGGTGGATCCGTCAAAGCCAACGTTAAGGACGTGCGCTCCGAGGTTCAGGAGGGGTCGCTGCGTTTGTTGCTTACTTACGATTTCAGTGCCGAGAAGAACGCGGGTTGAGTGGTAAATCAACCGCGAAGCGGTTCCGGCCTCCAGCCCAACGTTGCCGAAGGCTACGTTGGGTAAACAAATCGCCATTAATGGCGCAACCCTTACAGGGTTGCGACTCCATCGTTTCCCTTCCACCCAGGGTAGCCGGCGCTTCGCGCCGGATCCAAGCTCCCAGCAAAAACTTTTCCAAATCTCATGAAACGTTTTGCTCATCCGTACCATTCACGGGCGAAGTAATGACCGCCTGCGTTAAGAGGCGGAAAACAGCAATGATGGAGGAGAAACGTTCATGATAAAGAAAGTCTTCGCGGTCCTGCTGCTATCGTTGATGGCAGCGGCGTGCGAGCCAGGTCCAACCGGCAATAACAACGCTACGCCCAGCCCGGCGGTGCAAGTTTCGTCTACGCCCGCGCCGAGCCCGGCCGTGGAAAGTAGTCCGGCGGCTTCAGCACAATGGAAAGCAGGCGACAAAGTGAAAGTGACCATCAACGGCTCAGCAGCGGCAGCCACGATCGTCAGTATTGACGAAAAGGTTGGCAAAGCTGTGGTCAAGGTCGAAGGTGAAACGAAGGAAAGAACCGTGAATCTCACGGACATCACCAAGCCGTAACAGACCAGCGTGACAGGCGGGGCAACTCAACTGGGTTGCCCCTGCCATCCCAGTGTTCGACAAACTTTAGTTTGTCGCACCGTTTGTTCTCGGGTTATTTTCCAGGCAAGACAAGCTTAAGTTTGTCATCCATATGTCGCCGGCAAGAAAACTTCGCACCCTTGAACAGGCCGATTTCGATCGGCTGTTGAATTGGCTTGATTCGGACCCGGAAGTGGCCGGCACGCTTTACGAGAAAATTCGTTGGCGTCTGATCGCCATTCTCGCTTCGCGCGGCTGTCATGTTCCGGAAGAGCTTGCGGACGAAACCATCGATCGGGTTGCGCGCCGCGTTATCGATATCCGCGAAACCTATGTGGGCGACAAGGCCATCTACTTTTTGGGCGTGATGAACAACGTGCATCATGAGTATTTGAAACGGAGGCCACAGCCGCGCACAGTTGAAGTGGCCGCCAGTGTGGAAGAGAAAGAGCGAATTCATCTTTGTCTTGATCGCTGTCTGGAAAAGCTGAGCCCGCACGCGCGGCAAATCATCGAGCGGTACTACGCTGAGAATAAACGCGCCAGAATTAACTTGCGGCGGCGCATTGCCAGTGAGCTGGGCGTTACCGCGAGCAACCTCAGGCTGCGCGCTCTGCGCATTCGTGAAAAGCTGCAGGTGTGCATCGATAGCTGCCTGGAAACATGATTTCAGTACCACCCGCGGGCGGATAATTCTCGAAAGATGACAACCAGCCAAAATTCCGATCTTAAGCCAACCGACGAAGTGATTCGCGGCTTCCTCCTTGGCTGTCTGAACGCGGCTGATCAGGAAGAATTCGAAGGGCAACTGATTTCTGACGAACGTCTCCACGAGCGCGTTCGTCACGCGGAGTTTCAGTTGGCGGATGAATTCGCGGGCGAGCAAATCGGTAGGATTGATCGACATCGGTTCTTGAAAAACTTCCTGGTCACCACCGAGCGCAAGCGGATAGTCGCTGCTTCCGAAGCGTTGCGACAAAGCCTTTCGCTCGCGATCGATGCCCGCGCAATACCGCCAGCATCATGGCGACATCTCTTTGATTTCAGGAAATCAGCCTGGAGGTACGCGTTCGGCGCTCTGGTGCTCCTCTTTTTGATCGGCTCGTTCTGGCTGGTGACGAAAGAACGAAAAATCATCACGTATGTAATTCCTAAACGTATTTTCCGGAGGCCGGCTGCAACGGTTACGCCGCAGGAAACTCATCACCCACCAAACACAGCGCCGCCTGAGCACCGGGAATCAGCCGCTTCGCCACCCGGACACGAAGCTTTAGTGTCTCCGGGGGACAGTGCTCAAAAACCAGTGGTTGTTCTGTCTTTGACTGCGGGAGGAGATGTATCCCAGGCATCCAGCATGAGTCTTCCAGCTGCCGATGTGGTGCGCTTTCAATTAGCCTTTGAGGGCGACAGATTACGACCGTTGCGAATCGAACTCAATAACCTTGAGGGGCAGTCTGTGTTTTTCGCCGAGGCTCCGGCGATAGAAAAGAATTATGGACGAATTGATTTTGATGTGCCCGCAAACCGATTTAAGTCAGGGAGCTATCAGATTCGCGTGAGCGAGGCAGACAATGCCGAACAGGAAGTTGCGCGATATTACTTCCGCGTGCCTTGATTACTTCACCCGGCTTTTCCGCCGGCGCATAAAATCGATTAGCACGAATTGAGAGAGGTTTGAGGGATTGGCAAAGTAGGCCTTGCCGTTCGTCATCGCCGTCATCTGTTTGACGAATTCCACCAGGTAATAATCGCTCGCCAGCATGAATGTATTGATCATAATTCCGGCCTTGCGACAGGCCTGCACCTCGCGAAACGTGGCATCCATCACAAACGGATCGCCACCCATTGAGTTTTTGTAGATGCGTCGTTCGCTCGACGCGCCCGGAGACCATTTGAATCCGCTCGGATGCGTCACCGCGCCCTCAACGAAGCAGGCGGTCGGTTTGCCGTCAGTGACCATCACGATCTGCTTCATGTCCTTGTGTTGTGCCTGGAGGATGCGCCGCGCCAGTCGCAAACCTTCAGCCGTGTTCGTGTGATACGGTCCCACTTGTGTGGTCGCCAGTTTCGCCAAAGGCAGTTCCTCGGCGCTGTCGTGGAATAGAACAATTTTCAACGAGTCGCCGGGATACTGCGTGCGAATCAAATGCCCCAGCGCCAGCGCGACCTTCTTGGCAGGCGTGAAACGATCTTCGCCGTAAAGAATCATCGAGTGCGAGCAATCAAGCATCACCACCGTGGCGCAGGATGATTGATAGTCGCACTGGTGCACGTGCAAATCCTTGTACTCGAGATTCAGCGGCACCGACAGACCTTCGCGTTGAATCGCGGAAAGCAACGTGGTGTTTACATCGAGGTTGATGGTGTCGCCAAATTCATACGGCTTGCTGGCGGCCTCGGCCTCGACCCCGGTGGCCAGATGGTGCGTATCGTGCCGGCCCATGGAACTCTTGCCTAAACTTCCAAGCAGGTTGCGCAGCGTTTTGTAGCCGAGAAAATCCAAACCTTTCTCGGTCACTTCAAAACGAACATTGCGCGGCAGGGGATCTTCGATGCGGCCCTCACCGTTGCCGCCCATCATGTCGCGCCGCTGTCTTTCATTGGCCGGTTCTTCATGTAGCGTCAGATAACCTTCTTCGACCAGGCGCTCGATCAACTGATTCAGCATTTCCTGAAGCTGCGAACCCTGATACTTGCCTTCATTCTCATCAAGCATCTGTTGAATTTGATGCTGACCCAGGAGGCCCTGGTCCATCAGCGCCTGCAACAGTGCACGCCGCAGCGCGTCGATTGACGTGTCCTGCGGCATGCGCTCGCGAGTCCAGTAATAATCGTCATCGTAACCGGAATAGAGCAGGGAATCAGACAGACCTTCCATCAGGGCGCCAAGGTCGATCCCAAAAACGTCGAGGCCGTTGAACTTTCCGTAGCGAGTAAATTTCATGCTGGCCGAAGTGCTGACGTAAATCGTTGTGCAATAGTATCAGGATCAGCCGAGAAACAGAGATGCGGCGGCCACAAACCTTCCGTTAATGAGTATTGTTGAGGACGTCGCGATAAACCTCGAGGGTCAGCCTTGCGGTTCGTTGCCAGGTGAATTCAGCGGCTCGTTTCAAGCCGGCCGCGGCGAAATGTTCGCGCGCCTGGTTGTCGGTGAGAAACTCGACGAGGCTCGCCGTTAGTTCCTGCGAAGCTTTAGGATCTATCAGCCGCGCGGCATCGCCTACCGTTTCGACGATAGCCGGGATGCGGCTGGTGATAACGGCCGCGCCGCACGCCATGGCTTCCAATGGCGGCAGACCAAATCCTTCGTAAATCGACGGATAAATAAACGCCCGGCACGAAGAGTAGAGCGTGCGCAGGTCGTCGTCGGCCAAATATCCCGTGAAGAGAACCCGATTTCGCAGCGCTTCGTTGTGGGATGGATCCAGAAGATCTTCGCACAACCATCCTTCGGGGCCCGCGATCACGAGTTGCGGCGATAAGGAAGTAGTGCGAAGTAGATCGTCGAACGCGCGAATGAGAGTCGCCAGGTTCTTACGCGGCTCGACAGTGCCCACAAACAAAACGAAGTCATCTTCGATGCCTAAACGTCTTCGAGTTGCAGACGTATCCGCGGCCGGACGAAAAGCGCTCCTGGGCGCGTTCGGCACAACTACAACCTTTTGAGCAGGAACCTTCAAGTGCTCACAGATTTCCCGCTTTGCCGATTCAGAGACAGTAATGATTCGCGTTGCGATGCGAGTCATTAAAGGCAGTCTGCGCTTTGCTCTCCGCACCAGCGCCGGACGATGAGTCTCGGCGTGAAGTAGGAGCGAAAGATCGTGAATCGTAACCACGGTTGCACAGCCGGCCCAGAGCGGAACCTCATAATTCGTCCCGTGAAACAATGTGAGCTGCCGTTGCCTGGCATAGATGGGAAGGCCGATGGCCATCCAGCGACTTCTCCGGGGAACCTGCACGGTGGAAAGATTTGGCGGGAAATTCGCGGCGTCTTCCAGATCCAAGTGCCGGTAAGAAATCAATTCGAATTCGCCGTCGGGTTCTGCGAGAGCAAGTTCCCGGGCCAGTTCATTCGTGTAATGCCCGACACCGGTTTTTACTGTAGCGAGTGGAGCACCGTCGATTCCGATCCGCATGATGGGCTGTCCTGAATCGCGATGCTTCATTTCATCGGGAGGCTGACCGGTTAGCTCTACCTTTCGGTTTCGGTCAGATCGTCATAGATCATTCCGCGCCGGTCTTTCTTCGCCTTGGTTACCGCCGCGTAGCCGCCTTCCTCGTTCCGGCTGATCTTGTTCTGAGCATACAAACCCTCGAGTACGAATTCACAGGCTGCGATGGTTTGCGCGACGTCCGATCGTTTGAAGTCGAATGGGATTAAGGAGTTTTCGATCAGATCGGGCACGGCCTCGACCAAAAGCATGCATTCTTCGGCGCCGGCGGTATCGGCGAGGCGCAAGTTGTTTCCTTCATCGAACCATCGGACCGTAGGCGCAAAGTCGATGCCGACAAAATACCCTTCAAAGATTTCGCCGGACGCGCGTTTGATCAAATCTTTGGCGATGCGGTTAGCGCCCACTTGTTCGCCCTCGTATTCCAATTCCATTTTGCCGGTCATTGAGGGGATCGCCGCATAAATGTCGCCGATGCGAGGCAGGATTTTCTCTTCACCGGTCATCAAAGCCCGGCGCTCGGCGTTGGAAACGACTGATTCCATCACCGTGATCGGGAGACGCTGCGAAACACCGGAGTGTTTGTCGATGCGCTGATCATCGCGAGCCTCGAAAGCAATCTGTTCGATAATCTCACGGACAAAGTCGGGAATATGCAGCCGTTCGACGAAACCATCGCGCGCGGTCCATGCTTCCTGGCGAGTGATCTCAACGCCCAACTCAATTTCTTTTGGATAGTGCGTCATGATCTCAGCGCCGATGCGGTCCTTCAGCGGTGAGATGATCTTGCCGCGAGCCGTGTAGTCTTCAGGGTTTGCCGAGAACACTAGCATCACATCGAGCGGCAAACGCACCGGATAACCTTTTATCTGCACGTCGCCTTCCTGCATGATGTTGAAGAGTCCAACCTGAATCTTGCCCGCCAGATCCGGCAGTTCGTTTATCGCGAAGATGCCGCGATTCGCGCGTGGCAAGAGCCCATAGTGAATCGTCAGCTCGTCGCTGAGGAGGTGGCCGCCCTTCGCCGCCTTAATGGGATCGACGTCCCCGATGATGTCGGCAATCGTCACGTCGGGCGTCGCCAGTTTCTCTACAAACCGCGCGTCGCGGTCGACCCATGCAATCTGCGTTGCATCACCATGCAACTGAATCATCTGTCGCCCATAAGCACTAATAGGCGCAAAAGGATTGTCGTTGACCTCTGAGCCCGCGATGATGGGAATTTTGGCGTCCAGCAGATTAGTGAGCTGACGAATGATGCGGCTTTTCGCCTGGCCGCGCAGGCCCAGCAAAATCAGGTTATGCCGCGAGAGAATCGCGTTGATAAGCTGCGGAACGACGGTTTCGTCATAGCCGACAATGCCCGGGAAGAGTTTCTCGCGCCGTTTGAGTTTACAGATCAGGTTCGCGCGCAGCTCGGCTTTGACTGACTGGGGGCGATAACCGCTGTCTTTGAGTTCCCCTAAGTTCGCCGCTCGTTCGTTTGTCATGATGATGAAAAGATTCTAACCGAGAAAAAGCCACTCAACGAGTCCGCGGAGCGGACGGCGGCATAAAGCCCGGGGTGAGCACAGCGAACCCCGGGACATGAGCCCATATAAAACAATAAGTCCGCGAAGCGGCCGATAGCCCTTAAAGTTGCGGTCTGTCCAAATTAGACTACAAACACAATTCTTATTATCAACAGCTGTCGCCCGCTTCGCGGGCTGGTATCCGAAATTGGACCTGTCCCGGGGTTCGCGTACGCTCACCCCGGGCTTTATGCCCTCGTCCGCTCCGCGGACGTGCCAATGAGATTTCAAATCGCTACGAACGTTGAGGTGGGCGTTTCCCTCACCAAACCATCCGCTTGCAACTTCTCCAAGTGCGCGATTACTGCACGCTCGGCCAGTCCATGCGCTTTGGGTGACACATCCGTGTAAACGCGCGCCACTATCTCTTTCGGAGTGGCAGCCCCGTTCCGCACCGCTGCCAGAATGGAAGTTTCGCGTTCAAGACGATGCGAAATGTATTCGTCAAGCTTCTCGTAAGGATTCGCAATCGCCGGTCCGTGTCCACCAAACATGACAGTCAGGCCAGGCAGCGCGCGCATCCGCTCGAGCGAAGCGAGATAATCGCGCATGTTGCCTTCCGGCAAATCAATTAGCACCGATCCGAATCCGACGACATTGTCTCCGGAAATCAGTGCGCCGGTTCGTTCATCGTAGAAACAAAGATGACCGCGTGCGTGACCCGGCGTGTGCAGCGCGCGCAGTTCGATGGGCGGCTCGCCCTCGAGGACGATCCTTTGTCCGTCTTCGATAAAGCGATCGACATCGAACTGGCCTTTTAACGATTCAGCGGTAGACGGGTGTGCTGCCACCGGAATACGTGCCCCATGTTTTTCGGCGAGATGGACATTCAGCGCATTCACTCCTGCAACGTGATCGGGATGAACGTGAGTGAGCACTATTTCCCGTAAGCTCCGTCCCTGGCCAACAAGATCGTCGACGCACTCCGCCAGGGCCTGCTGTTCATCTTCATATGGCGAACCCGGATCAATGATCAAAATTTCACGCGAAGTGCTGATGAGATAGCAGTTCGTATGTGTGGCGGGCGGTCTGGTCGGCGTCCGCACCGGGAAGCAGATGTAATTTGGGTGAAACTCTATTCGCCGGGTTGGTTCGCGATGTGCTTCGGGTATCGAAAGAAAGCGCTCGACCAGATCGTCGTCCAATCCCTTTGCGAGAGTTTTCATGGCGTGCAGCACCGGCGGCACGACGATGATTTCGCTTCGCTGCCACAGACCATACGCCTCTGACGCAGCAATCCATTCGCCGCTCTCCAATTCTGAGTCTTCAGTGATATGCGGTTCCTGCTTTGCGGGACAGTTAGCGAGGAAGAACCACGTATCAAATCGTCGTGGCGCAAATGGCGGCGTTACCCATCGGCCGGCAAACGTAAAATCGTTTGCGTCCAGATGAAGATTGTAGTGTGCCAGCAACTCCGGCCAGCTCATCCGCCCGGATTCCAAATCGTCGAACAGGGAGTTCCGCTGACCCACAGTCAATGTCTTCGATCCGCGCGCAAGCAGCACCTTAATTTCCTCGAACAGCTCACGCGCGGCGCAACTGATCATAGCCGCACGCTCAGGATCGTCGCAGTTCTCGATGCGCGCCTCATTGTCATGCGCCTCTAGTTGGCCACCGGGAAACGCGCGATAACCGCCCAGAAAAGCGAGTTTGGTGCTGCGCTTTGCCCAAAAGACTTCCGGATTATTTTTGTCCGTTTGGTGGCGAAGGAGAATTACCGCGGCGGCATCTTTTGGTGTTTGTTGAGGCACGGTTTTGACTCTGCAGATTACGCAGGCAAGAGGTCAGTACCACCCGCAAGCTCCGGTTCTTACTCACCCTCGTTCAATCTGCTACCGCTCTTACGACCAGCGATATCTCTCGCCGTCTCCACTCGTCCATGGATTACCCCTCATGTGATAGCCGCCTTCTTCCCAGAAGCCGGCCTGATCTTGGGCGAGAAAGCGGACGCCCTTGACCCATTTCGCGGATTTCCAGGCGTAGAGCTGAGGGATGATAAGGCGCACCGGCCCGCCATGCTGAGGCGGAATCGGCTGACCATCGTGCATAAAAGCAAAAAGCGAATCTTCTTTGAGGAAGTACTCGATAGGAACATTCGTGGTCCAGCCGTAATCGTAACCGAAGGCGAGCACAAATTTGGCTTCCGGCTTTACCGCCGCACGTTCGGCAATCTCACGCGTTGAGATGCCGGTCCAGACATTGTCCAGGCGCGACCAGCGCGTCACGCAATGAAAGTCTGCGTACACCTTCACGGCCGGTAACTCCATGAATTCGTCGAGCGAAAATTTGAGAAAGTTCTCGACCAGGCCGTCGACTTCGAATTCCCAGGTGGCCAGATCGACTGGCGGAGTCCCATGCGCGTCCAGCACCGGCCACTTCTTGGTGCGTGATTGCCCGGGCGGGATCCGGTCCTCGCGCCGCGTGTCCGGGCTGACAATCACATCCGGTTCGCTAAGGTCTTCTGGTTTGCGCGGTTCGTGAGATTGGTATTTCGGATCTTTGATTAGGCTATCGAGGAAACTCATGTGTTCATTTCTGGTCTTCGCTCTTCGCAGTATTCACGCAGCGCTTTCCGGATCTCAATCTTTCTGTCGAGACGGCGCTGTTTGCGCGCAGCGTCTTTGATCGCTTCGGTAAAGTCCCAGTGGTCCTGGTTTGAATGGCCGAGCTTTCCACCCTGGCCGGCGTCGGATTTACCCTTGGATATCGCCACGGTTTACCTCCGAAATCATCTCGTGCTCTGGCCGAGGTGTTGTGCCGTAAGTAAAGAATCGATCAGTGCGCTTTCTTTTTCTACCAGCGTGCGCAAAATCTGCCCGAAGATCCGTTGCGACAGGTGCGGATCGCGAAGCAACAGCGTGCGAAAAGCTTCATCACTCCATTCGAGCACCGCCGCGCTTTGCTTAGCGCGCACTGACGCAGAACGAGGGATGCCGCAAAGCACCGCCAACTCGCCTACCACCGTACCCGGTTTGGTTTCAGTCAAGACCAAATCCTTGCCGTCGCGCTCGACAAAGACTTCGAGGCCGCCGGAGAGCAGGAGCAAGGCGCAGTCGGCCGCGTCACCTTCTTTCAGCACCACTTCGCCGGCGCCGTACTCTTTGACTTCGCCGGACTTGAGCAGGCGATTCGCGCCGTCTTTGGTGAAGCCTTTGAAGAGTGGAAAGCTGGGGATTAAGTCAGCGTACTGTTCGTTCATTCGGGGGTTCGCTCCTGTCATCTGACAAAGTACTTGAGGATTAAGAGCCGCGACACCTTCTTTCCGTCTTTCTCGGCCGCTTCAAACTGAATAAGTTTTGCGGCCTCCACGGCGGCGGCATCCATGGTGGCAGTTATACCGTTGGTTACGACGATGTCGGTAACTTTGCCGGAACCGCAGAGCGTAGCCCGCAGGGTTATGGCCTTACCTCGATATTTCTTACGCTCTTGTTTCTCAAATACAGGATCGGGCTTAGCCAGAATTTTTGGCTTGCGATCGATTTCTTTGAGAGCCGGCACGTCACATTCTGATGGCTTTGGGCTGGGAGTCGGTGTTTGCATCTGCACGGTTCCCGCCATGGAAACTAACAGCACGATTCCGATAAAAAATCTTCCCGTTCTCATTACTTTTTCGGAGCACTGCGTTCCGCCAGCTTCATCAGCTCTTCCGGCATCCATTTGCCGACGCCTTTAGCGGTGGCTTCCTCGACGCCTTTGCTGCGATCGTGCCATTTGTCGCGGGTGCCTTCCCCTCCGCGCTCGCGTTCGTAATTCTCAGTTTGCTCGAGGGAAAGTACGATGCCCTGCGCGATGCCGTTCCAGTCTTTCTGCTGAATGCCGCGCAGCACCAGTGGCAATCCGGCTGACCAATCTTCTTCAGGTGCCCGGCTGTCCTGTTCGGGTATGGTCAGGTTATAGGTCGGCGGAAAGGCCGAGCCCGAAAACTCGCGCACAATTTGGGCGGCGATGTCCCGGTAAGAAGCCTGCGCGTTCTCGGTTCGTATGGCCTGGGCACGACGAAAGAGATCGGCGGTACTTGGACCTGTTTGAGTCTCAGCCAAAACAGTTCTCCTGATTAATTGTTTTCAGATAAGTTACACGGGCGGCGAGGGAAGCACAACCTGTCCGGTGTTGTTTAGAGGCGGGCTACTGCCCGCCTATTTGACTGGAAGAAAGGCGGGCGGTAGCCCGCCCTCTAAACGGTGTCCAGGTTCTTGCGGGTAAACTCATTGCTTACATTTCCCGTGTTCAGTGTGGAAGCCGGCTCGAACAGCAGTACTTCGCATTCTGCTTCGGCTACGGGACAATGTTCGGTGCCACGCGGCACGATCACGAACTCGCCCGGCTCGATCCATTCGGTGTGGTCTTTACCGTCCTCGCGATAATCCATGCGGAAGCGTCCGCGCACGACCAGAAACATCTCGTCTTCAATTTCATGATGGTGCCAGGTGAACGGACCCTGGAACTTAACCAGCTTCAAATGCTGGCCGTTCAGCTCGCCAACGATCCGCGGATTCCAGTGATCGTTGATGAGTGAAAGTTTTTCCGCGAGATTGATCTTCTGCATATGTTGTTCTCCCTTCTCCACCCGGGAGAAGGGCCGGGGATAAGGGCCTGGCGCGTCCAACTCTTATTGACTCAATTTCTCGCCCTCATCGGCTCGACGGACAAGAAAAATTATTTTGATCTTAGTCTCGCCGCTAAACCCTCACCCTAACCCTCTCCCAAAAGGGAGAGGGAACAAGAGTTGAGGTTTGCCAGTGCACTACAAAATCAATTTGCCAGCCCCATCTGCCACAACATGAACGAGTAGTCGAACGCGGTTTCGCGAATCGCGTCGTAACGGCCTGAGGCTCCGCCATGTCCGGCGCCCATGTTTGTCTTCAGCAGCAGCGGGTTGCGATCGGTTTTGTAATCGCGCAGTTTCGCCACGAGCTTGGCGCCTTCCCAATACGGCACCTGGCTGTCGTTGAGCGAAACCTTCACCAGCATCGCCGGATAATTCGCCTTGTGAATGTTGTCGTAGGGCGAATACTTCTTCATGTATTCGTACGCGGCCTTCTCGTTGGGATTGCCCCATTCGATGTACTCGCTGGTGGTCAAAGGCAGTGACGCATCGAGCATGGTATTAAGCACGTCAACGAACGGCACCTGGGCCACGACCGCCTTGAACAGATCGGGCCGCATGTTCGTCACCGCGCCGACTAACAATCCACCGGCGCTGCCGCCTTGAATTACGAGCCGGTCTTTTGAGGTGTACTTGGCGTTCACCATGTGTTCGGCGCAGGCGATGAAATCGGTGAAGGTATTGATCTTGTTCATCATGCGGCCGGCTTCGCGCCAGGGCTCGCCCAGTTCGCCGCCGCCGCGAATGTGGGCGATGGCAAAGACTACGCCGCGATCAAGCAGAGCCAGCCTGCTGGCTGAGAACCCGGGCGAGATCGAAACTCCATACGATCCGTAACCATAGAGCAGCATCGGCGCACTGCCATCCAGCTTCACTGTTTTTCGGTAGACCACCGACATCGGAACCCGGGTGCCGTCCGACGCCGTGGCAAAAACGCGCTCTGACACGTAATTCGCTTTATCAAAGCCACCGGGCACTTCGGTCTGCTTCATAAGCGTGGCCTTGTGCGTGTTCAGGTCGTAATCAAACACCGAGCTGGGAGTAGTCAGCGACTGGTAGTTGTAACGCACCACGGCGGTGTTGAATTCGCGATTGGACGTGAGCCCCGCGGCATAGACAGGTTCCGGAAATGCAATCCGGTGTCTCTTGTTTGTTTTGAAATCGATGACTTCGAGCTGCTGCAACCCGTTTTCCCATTCAGACAGCACCGCGTGATCGGCAAAAAGATCGATGCCTTCCACTTTCACTGCGGGCCGGTGGGCCACAAATTCTTTCCAGTTCTTCTCGGAAGGATCCGCAACCGGCGCTGTCACCACCCGGAAATTCTTCGCGCCCTTGTTTGTGCGGATATAAAAGAGGTCGCCGCGATGATCCACGTCGTACTCGTGGTCCGCCGAGCGCGGCACAACGATCTTCAATTCGGCATTCGGATTGTTCGCGGGGATGTAACGAAACTCCGTCGAGGTCTTGCTGTACGCTCCCAAAGCGATCAGCGCGCGGTCGCGCGAACGATCGACGCCGATATCAAACAGCTCGTCCTTCTCTTCATAAACCAGGTCGTACTTGTCCGTGCCGAGCACGTGCCGGAAGAATTTGTCGCTGCGCTTGGTGACCTGATCTTCGGTCACATAGAAGATGGTTTTGTTGTCCGTCGCCCAGGCGACGTTGTTAACTCGCTCGACCCGCTCGCTGAATAATTCGCCGGTCTTGAGGTTCTTGATGTTCAGCGTGTACTGACGGTAGCCGGTGTTGTCGGTTGAGTAAGCGAGCAGGTTGCCATCGTCGCTCGGAACGTAGGCGCCAATCGCCATGAACTTCTGTCCCTTGGCCATCTCGTTCAGGTCAAGCACGATTTCTTCGGGCGCGTCGAGTTTGCCGTGCTTGCGGCAATAGATCGGGTACTGCTTTCCTTCCACTGTGCGCGTGTAATAGAAATAATTTCCCCATCGGTAAGGCACGTTCACATCGGTCTGCTTAATGTGACTAAGGATTTCGTTGTAGAGCTTTTCCTGCAGCGCTTCGGTCGGTTTCATGACCGTGGAGGTGTAAGCGTTTTCGGCTTCCAGGTGGGCGATCACCGCGGCGTTGGTTTTTTCGCGCAGCCAGAAATAGTTATCGATCAGCCGATCGCCGTTGATTTCTGTGACCTTTGGTTTCTTTTCGGTTACCGGAGGTTGAAGCATGCTGGAAGCGTTTCCACCCTGGGCCGACGCATTGATAAAGCTCGTCAGGGAAATCGAGAGAATCAAAAGCAGTAGAAGGATACGATATTTCATTGAAGTCTCCTCTAACAAGGACAAATTGGATTAGGCTGGATACGAACGCACGGTCCGTTAGTCGTGGACCGTTCAACCGCGAAGTGGATCGCCCCAGCCGGATTGGACGTACTTGCCGTCCTTTACGATGCACGGCACAGTGGGATCACCGCCCGAGTACTTGAACATTTCCGCCCGGAACTCGCGATTGGTCTGGGCATCCCGATCGATAAAGGTGAGGCCTTTCGAGTTGTAATACTCGCGCGCCTGCTGGCAGTAAGGACAACCGGGTTTGGTGTAAATAATCAGTGCCAAGGGTGAATCCTCCGTCTGGGGAAGATGGATTTTAGCAGACTGTTTTGAGGTGGGCTACTTTGCGAGACTGGAGACGGCGCTTTAATTTGTCTTTCCCTCTCCCTCTGGGAGAGGGCCAGGGTGAGGGTGTACCGCGGCAAGATAGAAAAGAAAATATTCTTTGACGTAACCCTATCCCAAAGGGAGAGGGCTCCAAAAAAGGGACGAGCGTGCCTCATCGCTCGTCCCTACAGCGTGACAAAAGTAGGTTTTCCGGAATAGCCCCTCCGGGATAAAACTCAAGTCACGCCGATCTCTCTTAGGCCCTTCTCAATTGGTTAGACGCGAGAGGTGAGTTGCTGGACGAAATTTGTGAGGTGCATCCGAGTGACAGAGCGGCTTTGCCCCAAGACTTGTTGTAAGCGAACCCTCGCCGAGCTGCTTCGCAGCTTTTGGCAGAGCCATTACAACAGCACCCGGGCCTTACAGAGTTGACTTCGAGTAAGGCTCGCTTAAAACAAGCGACTAATCGTGGAGAGCGGTTGCAATTGCAGCCCGAACGTGTCCGGGTTCTCGCCGATGATTGCGGCGGCGAAAAAGCGCGGCACGTAGTAAACACTCTCGTTTTGGAAGTTCGCATCGAGTTTGTCACGCTGCTCGGTCAGAACGCAGATGCTGCAGGCACGATTTCCCGGATTAACCAGTAACTCCAAATCGCGCTCGACGTTCGATCCGCCGCGGTTGTAAGCCAGAATGGCCAGGACCTCTTTCATCGGATCGTTTTCGAATTGCTTGATGCCGGCAGCAATGTAACGCGCCGCGGCGTTGGCCGACTTTTCCACATCCAGAAGATCTTTCGCGCTCAATCCAAAATGCTCGCCCGTCTTTGGCAGGAACTGGAACATCCCCACGGCGCCGACCGAGTTCGCGGATTGAATATTGACGTATGCCGATTCAACCGCCGGAATGTAGATCCCGATCAACGGCGAGACGTTATGGGCCTTGAAGATTCCTCGCAGGGTCGGGGCGAGCGTCTGCCCGCGCTCGAACATGGCGCGCGTGTTTCGTCCGACCTGGTCGCTCCCGGTGTCGTCCATACGCTGAACGTAGAAATCCACGCTCCGCATGATGGCGGCTTCAAATGCCGGCGTGAATTGATAATTGTTTCCGGACATTTCACGGCCCAGGCGGCGGGCTTGTTGTGAAACAAAGGCCGCGCGCTGGGCGGGCGTCATCTGCGCGTAGGTTAAGTTCTGTGCTGATGCGGTGGGCGAGGCGGCAGCCAGCAAAATTGTGACTGCCAGTAAGAGGAAGCTCTTGTTAAGTGTCATCTGGTTTCTCCCTAAAGATAATAGTGTCTCTCAATTAGTTAAGCGAGATAACGCAGTGAAAATGTTCATACCCCTCGCTACCTCTCGGGGTTCTGACCCGCAAGCGAGAAAACCTCGCAAATGTGTTCACTCTTTCTCGATAAACTTTCTTTCCGGCGAATCAAATTGTTCGAATCTTCAGGCGCGATAAAGATGATAAGATCTCGCGCGAAGTTTGAGCATGATGACAGTAGCCACGTCAGAACTAACCGGTCTGCTAAGGGATTGGAAGCAGGGCGATCCTACGGCGCTCGAACGGCTGACACCTTTAATCTATGACGAATTGCGCCGCATCGCGCACCGTTATGCCCAGCGCGAACGCAACGGCCACACCTTGCAGACGACCGCGCTGGTGAACGAGGCATACCTGCGGCTGGCGGGCGCCGAAAAACCTGATTGGCAGAATCGATCGCATTTCTTTGCGGTCACGGCCCAGGTGATGCGCCATATCCTGATCGATCACGCACGCCGGCGCCGTTATGTGAAGCATGGCGGCGATGTGCAGCAGGTCTCGCTTGAAGCGGCAGGTTTGATGGCTGAGGAACGAGCGGCTGAGCTGATCAGTCTGGACGAGGCCCTTAATGACCTGGCCCGGATCGATCCGCGCAAGATACGCGTGGTGGAAATGCGTTACTTCGGAGGCCTGAGTTTGGAAGAAACCGCGAACGCTTTGGGAACTTCGGTGATGACTGTGCGCCGGGACTGGCGCGCAGCGAAAGCGTGGCTTTATAAGGCAGTAAATCGGGAATCGTAAGTCGTAAATAGGTTGCGCTTTCGATGCGTTACGAGTTGCACAGGCTGAACGTTCTATTCACGATTCACGATTGACCATTCACTTCTTATGACACCCGAACGTTGGCAAAAAGTTGAAGAAGTCTTGCAGACGACGCTGGATCTTCCTGAGACCGAGCGTTCGGCGCATCTCGCGCAAGTGTGCGCGGACGATTACGAGTTGCGACAGGAAGCACAGTCACTGTTGGAAGCACACGAAGAGGCCGGCGACTTTCTGGAGCAACCGGCGCTCGAGCAGGATGCGCGGGTCCTGCTGGGACAAGACGAGCTGGGCCGCATCGCCACGGACATTGGACCTTACCAGGTTATCGATCGCCTGGGTCGAGGCGGAATGGGAGAAGTCTATCTGGCGCAGGATCGACGACTGGGCCGCCGTGTGGCGCTTAAAGTTCTTCCGCCGTATTTCGTTTCTGATGACGCGCGTCTACGACGCTTTCAAACCGAAGCGCGCGCCGCTTCCGCCCTGAATCACGGAAACATTCTCACCATCTATGAAGTCGGCCAGACCGACGAGCTACATTTCATCGCCACCGAATACATCGAAGGCCGCACGATTCGCGAATTGATCCGGGCCGGGAGTTTGGCGCTGGGCGAAGTCCTCGACATCGCCATCCAGCTGGTGACGGGCTTATCGGCAGCGCATGCGGCCGGGATCGTTCACCGGGACATCAAGCCTGAGAACATCATGCGTCGCGAGGACGGCGCCCTCAAGATTCTCGATTTCGGTATTGCCAAGTTGCTTGAGGAACCTGCGGTCGAGAGTTCCGACTGGACCACTTCAATTCCGAACAGCAAGACCGAAACCGGCGCCTTAATGGGAACGATAGGCTACATCTCGCCTGAGCAGGTGCGCGGGCTGGGCATAGACGAGCGCACGGATGTCTGGAGCTGCGGCGTGGTGCTCTTTGAAATGTTAACCGGGAAAAGACCATTCACCGGTGTCACCAACGCCGATACGATCGTAGCCATTCTCGAAGGAACGCCGCCACCTCTCTTTGAGTCGCGAGTAAGCTCAACCGTCCTGCGAATGATCGCGCGAGTCGTTGAGAAGGCTTTGAGTAAGCGTGCAGAGGACCGATACCAAACGGCGGACGCACTGCTTGCGGATTTGAAAGCGATTGAGACTGAGCTCAAACGCGTTCCGGCAGACAAAACCTCAACAGTCATCGGCGCCGGCACGCGTGTCAACGAACTGGCATCGCTGCTGCATCAGCAAGCGACTGCTCGCCGGCGCAATCGATTTGTGGCGGCGGCGGCCGTGGCGGCGGTCGTTCTCGCTGTATCGAGTTTCGCGCTTTACCGATACTTCCGATCGGATTCAGGGCCTCAGGCTCCGCCAGTAAAAAAGATTTACGCGCAGATGAGCGAGGACGAAAAACTGCGTTTCGTTGACGAACAGGAGCAGCGGATTTCTGCGATGATCGGCGAGCGTCCCGCCAGGCTCAATGATGAAGCTGTGCGCGTGATCAAAACTCATGTCGACTGGTACGTCGCCCGAAAAGGCGCCAAACCGGGGGACGAAGGCTTGTCGGGTGTCTATCGACGTGCGCCACCTTATATACCCGTGATTGCCAAAGCCTTTGACGAACGCCGCATTCCGGTCGTGATCGGAGTTTATTTGCCGATGCTGGAGTCAGCGTACACGCCCTGCTATGAAAATAGTTTTGGCGCAAAAGGTCTCTTTCAGTTTCTCCCGCAAACCGCGCAAAACTACGGCGTGGCGCGCGCCGACATGTGCGACGTGAACAAGATGGCGCCGGCGGCGGCCCACTACATTGCCGACCGCATGGCGGAACTGGGAGACGATTCGCAGAGCATGACCCTGGTGCTGCTCAGTTACAACCAGGGGCCAAACGCCGTACTGGATGCGCTCAGAAGCCTGCGCGAGAGTGACACTAAGTTTGAAAGAAACTATTGGAGCCTGTTTGCCAACCGCGACAAGTTAAGCCAGTCATTCCGCGAAGGCGCCGGCTATGTTCCCGGCTTCTTTGCGGTCGCGATTATCGGAGAGAATCCTGAAGCCTTCGAACTTGGCATGCCGCCGCTTTCGAGTCTGGCTAATGACGCGCTGAAGGCTCGTTGATCAGTTCCTCGTGTCTTGCGCAGTGTCCTATTGACTGAAGTCTGAATTCAGTAGACCGCGAAGCGGTCTCGACCTACAGCCCAACGTTGCCGAAGGCTACGTTGGGTCACGCGTCGTCCGCCAACGGCGCAACCCTGACAGGGTTGCGAGCGCATGATTGCGCGTGACCCAGGGTTGCCGGAGCGTCAACCCTGGGCTTTGTGTCGAAACCGCTTTGCGGTTTCCAAAAGCGGCGGCTTGCTGATGAGTTCTCTGACCCAGTTGCGCTTATTGAAACTCGATGCTATCAAATTCGAGATCGCTAATACTGAAATCAGACTCTCAAAACCGAAATCATGACCAGAATTAGAATTCTCAGCCTGCGCGCAATGCTCACCTCTCTTTTGCTCTTTACCGCTTCGTTTGCGTTCGCAGCGCCGGAGCAACAACTCAAGATCAATTATCGCCTCGCGATGTCCCAACCCAGCTCGCACTTGTTTGAAGTCTCAATCGAAGTTGAGATTCCGCCGGATGCGAAGCCTGAATCCCTCGATTTTCAAATGGCGAAATGGTCGCCGGGCCGCTATGCAGTCTTTGATTTTGCCAAGAACGTTCAGGAAGTTCGCGCGCTCGGCGGCATCTGCCCGCGCGCAGGTATGCGGTGTAACCTGCCCGACTTTCCGGTGACACGCGTCGATGATCAAACCTGGCGCGTCGCGATGATGAACACGCACAGCGCCACGATTTCTTACAAGGTGTTCGGCAATGATTTGTCGGGGACGTTTTCGCAGCTTGATGCGCGCCACGCAAATTACAACGGTGGCTCGATCTTCATGTACGTCGTCAATCACAAACAGGATCCCGTGCAGCTAGAAATTGACGCGCCCAAAGGCTGGCGCATCGTTAACGGCCGCACCGATCGCCCGGGTCAAACCGAATGGCATTATCCCAATTGGGACGTAATGATCGACACGCCGACTGAGATTGCGCCGGACTGGACCGAAGATACGTTTAAGGTCGAGGGAAAAACCTATCACGTGGTCGTGCACTCGTTCGGAAGCGAAGGCGGGAAGCGCCCAGCCCTGGTGCGCGAGATCGAGAAAATTGTGCGCACTGAAACGGCCATGTGGGGAGCACCCGATTTCGACTCGTACACATTTCTGATTCACTTTGCCAACGATGGCCGCTCAGGCGACGGCATGGAACATCTGACCTCAACTCAGATAATTCAACCGGGAAAGCTCGCGGACCTCGGTACCTCGGCCGATACGCTTGACACTGTCTCGCACGAGTTTTTTCACGTGTGGAATGTAAAGCGGCTGCGGCCGATAGAGCTCGGACCGTGGGATTTTACGCGTCCCGCGAACACCCGAGGTCTTTGGATCGCAGAAGGCATTACCAATTACTACGGGCACTTGATGCTGCGACGCGCCGGAATCTGGGACGACAAGCGACTGTACGATACGTTGGTGAGACAGATTAGCGAAGTAGACAACGCACCGGGGAGTCGTTTGATGAGTGCGGAGGATTCTTCGCTCTCAGCCCCGTTCATCGACGACGCGCCACATGCGCAGGAAACCAATCTCCAAAATACTTCCATTAGTTACTACCCGAAGGGTGAAATCATCGGTGTGGTGCTCGATCTTCTGATTCGGGGAAAGACGCAGGGCAAGGGATCGCTCGACGACGTCATGCGGCGGATGTATGACGAGTTTTATGTGAAGAGTCCAAACGCGACGTATTACCTGCGCGGGCGTGGCTACCGTAATGAAGACTTCGAGCGTGTCGTTTCCGAAGTGGCGGGCGCGGACATGAGCGATTTTTTCAAGCGCCATGTGCGCGCAGTGGAACCGCCGCCTTACGAAGAAGCCTTTGCCCAGGTCGGATTGCGATTCATTCGTGAAGCGAGTGCGCCGGTCACAGTCGGAATCGGTGGAGACGAAAGTGAAAGAATCAATTTCAAAATCGCCAGCGTGCGACTGAACTCTCCGGCCGCGGCAGCGGGAATTCAGCAAGGCGACGTCATTACGTCGTTTGGCGGCACACGTCTTAATCCGGCGAACTTGCAAAAGACAGTCGCTCGTTACAAGCCGGGCGATCAAGTGCCGGTAATCCTCTCGCGCGGCGGTAAGATCGTGCGCCTTACTCTGACGATGGGCCCGCCCTTGACGTTTAATTTTCGGATTGAGGAAATGCCTAACGCGTCACCGGCAGCGAAGGCGCTTCGTGCGGCGTGGCTGCGCGGAAGATAATCCACGGATGTTTCATCTTCCCAGCCGCGACGCGATCACCTTTGCCGCGGTCGCGCCCGCGCCTACTGCGGCGGCAATGGTCGGCGCCAGCGGATTGGCCACGTCGCCGATAGCAAAAACATTGCTGACGCTTGTTTCCTGTTGGGAATCAACAGCTAAGTAACCCCGTTCGTCCTGCTTCAATTGACCGCTCAGGAAGTCCGTATTGGGCTCGAATCCAATTCGGATCACCACACCCTGCACGGCCATTTGGAAAGGCTTGAGCGCTTGCGCGCGTTCGATTTCGACAGCCTCGACGCGATCGTTTCCCAGAATCCGCAGCACGCGGGACTCCGGAAAGACGGTCACGCAGTGATGTGTGTGCAACTGCTCAGCGAATTCCCGGCGCGCGCTGAGCTTCTTGCCGCGATGCACCAGGGTCACGGTGGGACAAACTTCACCTAACAGCAGCGCGTTCTCAGCGGCCGCATCGCCGCCTCCGATGACGCATACATCTTTTCCGGCAAAGGCTTCACGGTCTTTTGAGGCAGATTCAATAATTCCACGACCGGCAAATTCAGTTTCTCCGGGAATGCCCAGTTGGCGGCGGCGTAACCCGGTGGCGAGGATGAGCGCGATTGATTGCAACTGTTCGCCGCTCTTTAACGTGACGCGCTTTGCTTTCAAATCCACGGTTTCGATCTGAACGTTGGTCCAGAGATCGAAATCACAGTCTTTGGTTTGTTCGGTGAATCGATCCCGCAGCTCGCGGCCGTTCGCCGCATGGGCGCCGAGGTAATCCTCGATGGGGTTGTAAGTGATGAGGAGTTGGCCGCCCACTTCTTCGCCTTGTTCAAGAACGAGAATGTCCAGTCCGAGCCGATCGCACCACATGGCTGCGCTCAAGCCCGCCGGACCAGCGCCGATGATTACGACGTCATGCATGAGTTTTAAAACCGCAAAGCGGTTTCGGCCTTCAGCCCAACGTTCCCGCTTCGGCTACGTTGGGGACAAGTGGCCACAGATCATATCAACCGCAATGCGGTTGCGTCAGTTACCAAACGTAGCGTCCAAACCTCGAAAAGCCCAAATGGAGTCAACAAGAGAAGGAAGGCCACGACATTAATATCCTCCTCGTGGGTTGGAATTGGCGCAACCGCGTTGCGGTTGGATGATAAACTGCTGACGTGTTCCCAGGGTAGCTGCAACCCTGGGCTGAAGGTCGTAACCGCGTTGCGGTTCAATCGGCGAAAGGAGGCAAAGCGATGCGTCTGACTGAGATGGTTTCGTGCTCTGGTTGAGCGGCGAAGCTGGCGCCTGCCGTCCTCGCTCAGGTGTTGAGCGGGCTTGAGAAACAACCCAACGATCCAAATCTGCTGGTCGGTTTCGACAAAGCGGACGACGCCGGAGTGTATCGTCTGCGCGACGATTTGGCGCTGGTGCAGACACTCGATTTCTTCACGCCGATTGTCGACGATCCGTTCGACTACGGCCGCATCGCTGCGCTCAACTCGATCAACGACGTGTGGGCCATGGGCGGGACGCCGGTGACCGCGATGGCCATCACCTGCTTTCCCAAGAAAGGTGTGGACTTCTCGATCCTTCAGGAGATCATGCGTGGGGGTCTGTCCGTTCTGACTGAAAACAAAGTGGCACTCGTCGGTGGCCATAGTGTCGATAACGAGCAGATCATGTTTGGGTATTCAGTCACCGGTGTGATCGATCCAAATCACGTGGCGACGAATGCAGGCGCGCGACCCGGAGATGTAATCATCCTGACGAAGCCGATCGGCACCGGCGTGATTTCGACGGGAATCAAGAAAGCAAAGGCGCCGCCCGCGCTCGTGGCCGAATCAGTTGCCACGATGATGACGCCGGGCAAATACGCCGCCGAAGCGATCATGAAATTTGATGTGAAAGCCGCAACGGATGTCACCGGTTTTGCTTTGCTGGGTCACGCCTGGGAAATGGCTTGCGCCAGCAACGTCACTATTGAGATAGATTCGGCTAGCGTGCCTTTGATTAACGGCGCGTGGGACTTAGCGGCGGCAGGAATGCTCACCGGCGCGGACAAGACCAATCGCGACTACGTAGGCCAGGATATCGAAATCGCTTCAAGCGTCGATCCGAATTTGCTGCGACTTTTTTACGATCCGCAGACGGCGGGCGGGCTGTTGTTGGCGATTGAGGAATCCAAGGCCCACGAGTTGTTGACGGAATTACGCCGCAATTACCCTCGCGCGGAAATCATCGGCCAGGTCCGAGGCCGCGGCCCCCACGCAATCCTCTTAAAATAGAACCCGAATCTCGTTCGGTTTCCTATTCTGTGAAATCTGTGTAATCTGCGGATTGAAACGATATGGCTTCGCCGATTTCGCAAACTGCTAAGTCCGGACCGCGCTCAATCGCCGAACTCTACCAATCCGTGCGCGCGCGCACGCTGGAGATCGTCGCGCCGCTCGAGATTGAAGACTATGTCATCCAAACCGCCGAGTTCATGAGTCCGCCGCGCTGGCACATTGGCCACACGTCCTGGTTTTTTGAGACGGTGCTGCGAAAATATCAGCCGGGCTACAAAGTCTTTTCAGACGACTTTCTCTTTTACTTCAATTCTTACTACGAAGGATTTGGCGAGCGGATAGAACGTCAAAAGCGCGGCACGCGTTCCCGTCCGACGGTTGCTGAAACCAGAAAGTATCGCGCGCATATCGATGAGCAGATGTCGCGATTCATCGAGAAGCTTTCGGCGCGCGATGATGCCGCGGAAATTCAGTCGATCATTCGGCTCGGACTCGAGCACGAGATGCAGCACCAGGAGTTACTGGTCTACGACATCAAACACCTTCTCTGCGATCAGTTTGATGCGCCCATGAAACCTGCGCCGCCCTCGCTGGAAACTGTCAGCGGCATGGCGGAGGTTGAAGGTGGGTTGTTTGAGCTGGGATACGCTATCTCCCTCCCCACAAGTGGGGAGGGCCGGGGTGGGGTAGCCACGGGCCAACCTCTCCCCCAACCCCTCTCCGAAGGCGGAGAGGGGAGTCAGAGAAACTCAAAAGACTTCGCCTGGGACAACGAAAAGCCCGCGCACAAAGTATTCCTCGAAGACTTTCAAATCGATCGCGCGCCGGTGAGCAATGGCGAGTATCTCGAATTCATTAACGCCGGCGGCTACACAGATTTTCGCTGGTGGCTATCGTCAGGTTGGGAGAAGGTGACGACGGAACAGTGGCAAGCGCCGCTTTACTGGGAACAACTCGAGGGCGAATGGATGATTCGGGACTTCGGCGGATTACATCGCGTCGCGGATAAATCAAACGAACCGGTTTCGCACGTAAGTTTTCTCGAAGCGTCAGCCTATGCCAAGTGGGCCGGCAAGCGCCTGCCAACTGAAGCCGAATGGGAAAAAACGGCTACGCTCGATTCCACGCAGCCATTTCCGTGGGGCAACCAGCCGTCTGACGAGAGTCGTGGAAATCTTTTCGAGAATGGTTTGTGGAGCGTCGCGCCCATCGGAGCTTTTCCAAACGGTAAAACTTCCCAAGGCATTCATCAGATGATTGGTGACGTCTGGGAATGGACCACTTCGGACTACACCCCTTACCCGGGCTTCAAATCCGAGTTTGACGAGTATAACGACAAATGGTTTGTCGGCCAGAAAGTTCTGCGCGGCGGTTCCTTTGCCACGCCGCAAATTCACATTCGCTCGACCTACCGAAACTTCTTCTACCCGCACGAGCGTTGGATGATTGCCGGGTTCCGCTGTGCGAAAGACCCGGGCAAATAGCTGTGGTGGAAACATAGTAGCTCCCGAAATTAGCTCGCGGTTCGCAGGTGGATCGAATACAATCTCCCGCGCGGCAGCTTCATGCGCCGCTCCGGCTCGTGAAAATCGAACTTCTCGTTGATTTCAAAGAATTCTGGGCACGGTTGAGCGAGGACATTCACTCCGCTCAGGGCTCGGTTTACGTCCAGACATTCGCGCTCGAAGGCGACGCTACGGGGCGACAACTTGGAGCCGCTTTGCTTGCCTCGCCGGCGCCGGATCGCCGCATTCTCGCCGACTCGTTCACGCGCGTCATGCTCAGCGATCGATTCAAGTATTCGCCGTCAGCCCTGCTTGATCGCGAGTTACGAGACGAAGCGCGGCAGACAACTGCCATGCAAAACGAGCTGGCCGCCGCCGGCGTCGAGATTCGATTTACCAACGCCTACGGACCAACGCCGCGCCGCATGCTCAGTCATAATCACAAGAAGCTCATCGTGGTCGACGAGAGCACTGCATACATCGGCGGTGTTAACTTCAGCGATCATAACGGCGCCTGGCACGACATGATGTTTCGGATCGAAGATGAGAATTCGATCCGGTTCCTGCGCGAAGATTTTCTGACTACCTGGAAAGGCCAGGATCGCGTCGCCCGGCAAGCGGGGGACAGCATGGAACTCCTGACCACCGACGGCCGAAAGAACCGCCTCGTCTTTCAACGGGTGTTTGATTTGGTGGACGCCGCGCGCCAGACGATTTTTGTCGAGAGTCCCTACGTCACTTTTCCGTTTTATGAACGATTGCGCGAAGCCACGCGCCGCGGTGTGCGCGTGACTGTGATTACCCCCGAAGAGAATAATTGGCGCTTCTTCAGAAACTATGCGCGGCTGGAATCAGCGAGGTCGGGCATCGACTTGCGGTTTTTCCAGGGACGCATGAGTCATTTGAAGGCAATGCTGATCGACGACGAGTATCTGATCGCGGGCTCGACCAACTTTGATTACCTCAGTTACCGGGTCCATCAGGAGCTGATCGCGGTGATCACATCGCCTTCGGTCATCGTCGATTTTCGCGAGCGCGTCGTTCTTCCTGATCTGGCGAATTCACGCGTCGTGGAATGCCACGCGAGCACGGCCGGCAAACAATGGCTGGGCTTGCAGACAAGACTGCTGGACGCAGCCATGACGATTCTTACTTAAGCCCGATTTCCTTCCGCTCGTAATTCCCGTAGACAAAATCCTGCTGCGACTGGTGACATGCGAAGCAGGCGCCTTTCTTTTGCCGCTTCTGAATCCTGGACGCTGTTCCATTCACAATCAGAAATTCCCAGTCATTCGCGGCCGGATTGAATCCTTTCGCTCTTTTGATCATCACGGCCAGCAGGTCGGGTGTTTCGCTTTCCGGATGGGAAAGTTTTGCGCGCACGATCATCGAGCCGGGTCTGAAGCTCGAACGGGGCGTGGCGTTCATGGCTTCGAGCGCGATGTCGTTTGCATAAACGACGCCGAAGGTGTGTTGTTTGCGAACGGGCTCGGGATTACTCCACTCGCCGGGTCGCGGAAAGATGAATCGGGTTGTGCCGCCACCTCCAATGATTCGTGGCCCGTCAACTACGGGCCCTATAGGTCTAACGCTTCAACCGGCGACCGACGCGTAGTCCAGCGCAATCACTTTCTGAGTAACTCGCGACCACTGGCGATATTTGGAGATCTCCTGCAGCGTATCGTCGTCTGTGATGTTGCCGGCGATTACCGCGGTAGTGATGCTTAAAACAAGAGCGATGAGTTTGAGCGAACGTCCGGACATTGGGCGCCTCCAGCTTTTCGCATTGGTTTGTCCGGGGTAGTAACGCTCGGATGCCGCGCACACTTCACGGGATGCTTTTCCAGCCGGGCATTATTGAGTGTCCGACTGCAGTTTGGCGGTCCAGGGGCTGCGCGGATAGTTCTGACGCAGAAGTTTGACGACCTGCTCGAGCGTCTCCTTATCGTTGTCCCAGCCATTGCAGCCGTACTTGTAACTTCGGTTGGCCTCAGCCGCAATGTAGAGCGCTTCGGGGATGCGCGGGTCGTTGGGAGATTGTTTGGCCCATGCAAGCACGCGTCTTCCCAGATAACTATGGGCGTCGCCAATGGCGATTAGCGCGGCCCGTTCGCGGCGCGCCTTTTCCAATTCAACTGGAGTTAGAAATTGCGGTTTGGGAACAGACTTCGCGGCTTCCCGGCTCAACTGGACGTCGTATTCGGTATTTACAGGCTTACACCACCATGAAGTTTCAAAGTCATAGGAGGACTGTTCGGCAGTCATGAAGTCCGGAATGCCTCCGACCACCAGCGGAGTGAGAGCCGGAAACTTAAGCAGGACAAAAAGTGCGGCATGTTCCTTCTCGGCCCGGGTCTGGGCGTCCCGGTACGAGTCGAAGACCGGCTTCATTTCGGGCGCGAATTTCACTGCCTCAGGCGCTATGCGTGAGGCGATCGCGTCGTTTTGCAGAACTATGGCCCGGGTCCAGACTGCCAGCACCAGCCGCCGCCGCAAGTAATCGGGAACTACCGGATTGCGCGCCGCCATCTCCAATCGTTCGAGTGGGAAATGCCAGTTGAGGATCTCAATCGCCTCGTCGTCAAGCTGAACTCGATCATCCCAGGGCAACAGATCTTCATAACGCTCGTCAACACTCTTCTCGTATTCTTCCTTCGTCGGTTTATTTTCGAACCGGTCTGAAAAATACGAGTTGAATTCCCAGTCCGATTTCGCCTTTCCGACAATGTCGCTAATGGATCCCATTCGGCCTGCTTCGTAATAAGCGGCCGCCTTCCGCGGGGCGAACTTGAGAAAGTCATTCACATTGTCTGCCAGCAACATGCGCTGTTCGAGGAACTGATTCCGGGCGGAAACCGGCGGGCGTTCCAGGCCTGGTAAGACCGAATCGTCCAGTAACTTTCGCGCTTCAGCTTTTTTGCCGGACGCAATCTTCAATCGCACCAGGTTGTAAGCCGCGGTGGGATAAAGCGGCGACTCGGGTTGAATCTTTTCGGCAAAACTTGCCAGCCGGTCCACGCGAGGCGAGTTGAACTCGGCCCTGGAGATTGCCAACGCGAACCAGGCGGGCGATTCACTCTCGCGCCACTTGGCCATCGCCCGATCGTAAACACCGGGGTCTGATGTTTGCGCGGCGAAAATCCACTCGCTGAGATCGTCGCCGCGAAGGAAAGGCGGAATCAAATCCAGGGTGAGACTATTGCAGTCGCTATAATCGTAATTGCATTGGCCACCTTCATGTTCAGTCAACCCGGAGCGGCTATACCGGCGGTTAGGACTGATGTGGTATTGACGCGACTTCAACGCCGAATCAATGTGCTCATCCAGATTCTTGAGTTCGTCCGGTGTTAGCTGCCGGCCGAGCGCGCTCGCGAACGCCATGCGCACCTCGTCTCGGGTAACCGTGGATTTGAAATCAAGATGAACGTACTGAGTGTGGTCAGGCTTTCCGTTCACCAGCGGACTCCAGCTGATGTCGATCAGTTCGCCTCGTTGAATAGCCTCAAATCTGGCCTTGAACTCGGGATTGGACCACGCGTCTTTTTCTTCCTCCTTTTCGCCGCGCGCGGCCCGCTTCCGTTTTTCCTCCTCCTCTACGATCCGATTTTCAATCTTGTCGAGCAGCCAAACGTAGTCGATCAAGTCCTGCTTGAGATTGGGATTGCCGCCCTGGTTCGCCAGAATGCTCGCCAACTCTCGGACTCTTTCGTGCGGATGCCAGCGAAATTGAACCAGAGCAAGCAACTTCTGGGCGCCGCCTGAAAACTGGCCGCGCCGGCTCGCGATCAGGCGCAGGTGGCGCTCGGCTTCCTCATACAATTCACGTTGCTTGTTTTGATCCTGAGTCAGGCTGGCATGACGCACCAGGGTGCGGCCCACCAGATAGTCGGCGGTTTCGCGCCAGGGAGATTCCAGATCGGCGGCAATGCTGGCAAAGCGACTGCGCGCCCCGTCGAAGTTCAATGAGTAAAGAAGCGCGGCGCCGATTTGATAATCGCGATCCTTTCGCAACCAGGCGGGGCTTTCAGGACCGAGCTCAGCCGGAATGGCGGCGCCACCCTGGCAGTTTTGAAACACGAGATCCTGAGCGGCCAACCACGCGCGAACATTCTTGTCTTCTGTGCCGTAAGTCGCTGACCGTTCTTTCAGCGTCGTCGTCGCAACTTCAAAAGCATTCCGGGCACAGTTGGGAAAGAAATCGTAACCCTCGTGTTGCCTCTCCACGTAAACTTCAGGCAAGGGCTCGTCTTTAAGGGCGACCTCTTTTCGCGCCAGCAGCCACGCCTTCATGGCGTCGTCGCCCTGATCTTCCGGCGCTTTGCCGCGCAGCGTCTCAACCAGTTGCTGTCGCTCGTCGTCCGAAAATGAGCCGCCGTTGAAATATCGATAAGTAACGAACAGCGTCTTGCGTCCGAGCGTCGGCCGCAGAATTCCAATCTTGCCTGCCACAAATTCGTCGAACGGCAGATCGGGCGAGTGGTTGAAGACGAAGATCGGCTGAATGAACTCAGGGCCGCAGGCCATGGCGGCCATCGGCATCTGGAAGATCATCAGCAATCCCAAAAAGCAGACAACGAGCTTTTCCTTCATGGCGAGATCCTTTGATTCAGTGCGGCGACGTCGTCTGCCTGCCATGCGCGATTGTTGAAAACATAGATGCGCCGCGAATGATCAAACTTCAAATCGAGTGGCTCGTCCAACGCGATGCCGTAGCTCTTGCGGCAAAGTGGCTCGCCAAAATCTTCTCCGGACGCCAGCCGGCTCTTGATCGCGCGATCATCGGCGCCCATGCGAAAAATCATGGGGACGGCTTCGTCGACGGGAAGATCGTGGAGCCAGCGATCTCCGACGCAGAAGGAAGCCAACGCCGTTATCGAGAGTGGGACATGGTCCGGAAGTTTTGCGCGCAGTTCCTGCAACAGCGCGCGATAAAACTCTCGTTCAGAGGATGCTGCGTCAAAATCAATCTGAATCGCGGTCACGCGATTCAGCTCGAGCGTCTTCAGGATCAGTCTTACCAGCCGCTCTCGTTGCGCAGCAGAGAGGGCGGCTCGCTGGCGCGTTGTCTTTTGCGATTCAATTCGCGTCACCGCCATCATCTTCGTGGTTGGGGAAACTCGGAGCGGTTGATGACGCGGACTGTAGCCGACGTCTTCGTCCTTTAACGTCAATGTCTGGGCCAGGAAAGCCACGGCAAATCTCTGCGAATCGAGAAACTCCAGGTCCTCAGGACGCTCCCACGCCCACAAGACCACGGGCGGGAATTGCGTTTCATTCAAACGGTTGCGAGCCGGCAGTTTTGATTTACAGCTCGCCAGAATCATCAGTGACAGCGCCAACCAAATTCCGACGGAATTCCTTCTCAGCATCGGAGGCATGGTAACGATACTCAGGATTGTGCGCCAGAATTTTACGCGCCGTGAGCGTGGGACCCTCAGTTACTTACCGGGAAATCCACATGGGAAGTTAGTTGGCCGGTGCGGCTTGTTCGCGTGCGTGGTAAGACGAGCGGGTGAGGGGACTGGACTGGACGTGCTGGAATCCCATGGTCATGCCGATATCTCGCCAGCGATCGAACTCTGCGGGCGTGACATAGCGCTCGACCGGCAGGCGCCGCGCGTGTGGCTGCAGGTACTGGCCGATGGTCATGATGTCGCAGGAAGAGGCGCGCAGATCTTTCATCAACTCGACCACTTCATCGAATGTTTCACCCAGGCCTACCATGATGCCGCTCTTGGTCAGCATGCCGCGCCGCTCACGATCGCGACGCTCTGCCGCGCGTTTCAGTAATGTCAGCGACTGCTGGTAATCAGCATCGGGCCGGACCCGTCGATACAATCGTGCGATGGTTTCGGTGTTGTGATTAAGCACGTCCGGTGCGGCATCGAGCACGGTCTGCAAAGCCGCTTCGTCGCCATTGAAGTCGGGAATCAACACTTCAACTTTACAATCCGGGTTGAGGGCGCGCACCTGGCGAATAGTCTCAGCCCAATGCGCGGCGCCGCCGTCAGGCAGGTCGTCGCGATTGACTGACGTAATTACCGCGTGCGCCAAATTCAGATGACGCACCGCCTCGCCCACATGACGCGGCTCATCCGCATCGAGCGAGCCGGGAGCGCCTTTGCCCACGGCACAGAACCCGCAGTGGCGCGTGCAGATGTCTCCGCCGAGCATGAACGTCGCGGTGCGATCTGACCAGCATTCGAAAATGTTTGGACACCGCGCTTCCTGGCAAACCGTGTGCAGATTCAAACCCTGAATCAGCTTCAACAGATGGTTCTGATTGGTCGGATCGCCGAGACGGATCCGCAGCCAGTCAGGCTTGGGCTGGCGGGGTTTGGTATTAAGGACTCGAAGCTCGCGGGCCAATCGTTTTTACCTCTCGAGATTTGCGCAAAACATTCTAGCACCCGCGTCTCGAATTCAGCATCCAAGCGGTGCGATTGCGCTATACTGCGCAGAATTTGGGTACCACCGCAGACCTCGAGAGGACGAAATCTGCGGCTGAATGAAATGGAGGAAATATGAAACGCATTCTGATTTCAAGCGCTGCGGTTCTGGCTCTCTTTGCCAGTGCGATTTTTGCTTTCGCGGACATCGCGCGGCCGAACCCTTCACCCGCCGTCGAAGCGAAAACACTTCTTTACAGCGGTTTGGAGATCGTGACCGATCCGAAAGCCTACGAAGCGCGCCTGCAAATTTCGCAGGACGCTTTAAGACGCATGCAGCAGGGCGCGGCTGAGTCCGGCGCGACCACATCTTTGGGAACGCGTTTGATGCACAGTTCCACGCGCACCATGATGGCCGGAATGTTCATGTTCCTGGCCGTTTCGTTTGCGGGCGTGTGGCTGGCCCGTTCCGGACAGCGGCGCAATCAGAAAGCTGTCGTCGGCGTTCTCTTGATTGCTGCTTTCCTGGGTGCTGCCACCGTAATGGTGCGCGCGAACGCCGGGCCTCCCGGATACATTCGCTGGCAAAACCTGCCACAGCATTTGAAGGACGGCAAGCCGACGTATGGCGGCGTCAGTGTGGAAGTCGTACCCGGCGACGGAAACATCAAGCTGATCATCCCGCTCAGGACTAAGAACCAGGGCGAGTAGTGTCAGTACCCCCTGCGTTAGCGGGCGGGGCGAGTATTCCGGTCTCACATGGAACGAGCTGAAAACATTTCGGTAGCAGGGTGGTCCGCGCCACGCGCGCGCGTGGGCTGGCGTGTGTCTGCGAAAGTCTTTGCCGCGATTCTGCTCGCGGGCGCGTTCACGTCAGCGGCACTCGCGAGTTGGCTGCCGCTGCAAATGTCGATCGCGACGGTATTCTTGTTTGCCGGCCCCCACAACTGGTTCGAGGCGCGCTACTTTCTTATGCGTCTGCCCGCGCGCTTTGGCCGTTCGCGAAACTTTTTCGTTGTCGCCTTCGCGGGAATTTTCCTGCTCACCCTGGGTTACATTTCTTTTCCCGCGCTGTATTACGCAAACCTTTGGTCAGGGGCGAATTGGCCCACGGCAATCGCGACGTGGAACTCTGCGCTCTTGTTGTGGATTGCGGCGCTGATCGTGATGCGCGGCCGGCAGACTTCGCGGCGCGATTGGTTTTGGGCCCTGCCGGTAGCCTTTACCCTTTGTGCCGTTAACTGGCTGGCGCCGGATCTTTTCAGTCTGGCGATCGTCTATGTACATCCGCTGATTGCACTTTGGTTTTTGGACAGGCATCTGCGACGCACAAAGCCTGAGTGGCTGTCTGTGTATCGGCGGTGCCTTTTAGTCTTGCCGGTCCTGCTGCTCGGCATGCTTTGGCAATTGTCGCGCACGCCTTCGCTCGCCGACGACAACGGACTCTTTTGGCGCATTACGCAGCACGCCGGCGCGGAACTCTTGCCGAACGTTTCCAGCCATATGCTGGTCTCGACGCATGTGTTTCTGGAAATGCTTCATTACGGAGTCTGGATTGTGGCTCTGCCATTAATCGGAGCGAGTGGCGCGATTTGGAAAGTAAACACCATCCCGCTGGCGCGGCGGACGAGCGGTTTTCCGAAATTGATCGGCGCTTTCCTCGTGATTGGATTATTTGCGGTGGCTCTTCTATGGGTTGGCTTTTCGGCAAATTACAGCGCGATGCGTGATGTCTATTTTGCTGTGGCGGTCGCGCATGTGATGGCGGAAGCACCGTTCTTGTTGAGAATGATCTGAAATCGCAGAAGTCAGAAAGCAGAAAGCAGAAAGCAGGAACGTCTCGCTTACTGCCTCCTGCCTGCTGCCTACTGCCCACTGCCTACTGCTTCATGTCTCCTTCCGATCTTTGGCGATTTCTTCCCCTCGGCTATCTCCTCACTATCCTTATCGAAACTCCGATTCTAGTTGTCGGACTTTCGAAAGGACATCCCGTCAAACGCAAGTTGCTCGCGGGCGTGTGGCTCACCGCCTGCACCTATCCGATCGTGGTCCTGGTTCTGCCGCTGGTTTTCGCAACCTCATCGCGCGCGATTTACCTGACTGTGGCCGAGACATTCGCGCCGGTGGCTGAATGCATTCTTTTCTGGCTGGCTTATGGCACTAAAGAGGAAGTGGGTAAGCGATCGATGTGGCGAGACTTCTCCGCCATCATCGTCGCCAATCTCGCCTCGTTCCTGGCAGGTGAAGTCCTTAATGCTTACGGCTGGTTCGGATTGCTCGGCTGAAGTTGAGCCTGGGCTGGTGAGCCCTCGCTGACGTTGGGGCTTTTGCGTTTAAGCCATTTCAGAAGGAACACGAATCCGAAAACTCCGGCGCTGACGAGCATCAACACCACCAACACAAGCAGGATTAGGCCACCCACACCGATTACCGGCGTGACCGGATCGGGAGCGACATCAAGCAGCAGCAAACTAATCTTCATTCTTGTCGTCTTTCAACCACCGCGATAGCAGATCGGCATCCACGTTTCCACCTGACAATACGACGCCCGCGCGCCGGCAATTTTGCGGAAGTTTTCCCGCAAGGACTGCCGCCGCTGCGGCCGCGCCTGACGGTTCAACCAGCAGCTTCATGCGAAACAGCATGAACTTCATGGCGGCGACTATCTCGTCGTCGGTCACGGTCAGGATCGCCTCAGCGTTCTTCCGGGTGATTGGAAAAGTCAGGGCCCCCGGAGTTTGCACCCGCAGGCCGTCGGCAATCGTCGGCGGAGGACCGATCGAAACACGCTCGCCTTTCTGAAAAGACTGCTGCGTGTCGTTGGCAGTGTCTGGTTCGACAGCAAAGCAACGAATGGAAGGCTTGATTGATTTGGCGGCCATACTTACTCCGGCAAACAATCCACCGCCACTGCAAGGCGTAAGGATGCAATCAAGATCCGGAACCTCTTCAAGAAACTCGAGCCCGCAAGTGCCCTGGCCGGCCATGATGAAATAGTCATCGTATGCCGGCACTGCAGTAAGGCCTTCGCGTTCGGCGATGTCGCGTCCAAACTTGTCGCGGTCGTCTTTGTGCCGATCAAATACGCGAATGTCCGCGCCGTATGCGCGGGCGGCGGCGATCTTCATTTTCGGCGCGTCGTCGGGAACGCAAACGACCGCGCGAATGCCGGCTTCACGCGCGGCGAGCGCCACGGCTTGCGCGTGATTGCCGGACGAAACCGCGATCACGCCGCGCTGTTTCTCGTCATCGCTGAGTGAAAGAATCTTGTTCGCCGCACCGCGGGCTTTGAAAGCGCCGATGCGTTGCAGGTTTTCGCATTTGAAGAAAACTTCGCGGCCGGCTGCCTCGTTGAATGACCGGGAAGTCACTACCGGCGTGCGATGGACGCGGTCGGCGATGCGCGAAGCGGCCTCCTTGATGAGTTCAATGGTCAGCATTTGTGTCGGAACTTGTCCTGGCGGCGAGCAAGGCAAAGTCTCTATTCACTCAAGTTAACTGCCTGTCACGACTGTGCTCGAAAAAAACTGTTGTCAGGCAAATCGGCGAGATTATAGTATCTGGTTTAGGGGACGACCAAAGTCCTCGTCCTGCATCGCAAGGTCCTCTTGCCCGAATCTCACTAGCCTGACACAGACCAAACCAATATGAAGAGCACTAAATGTTCCCAATGCGGACTTGTCTACTGGAGCACGGCGCCGAATTGTAAGCGCTGTGGTTTGGCCACTCCCGATTTTGCAAGCGACGGTCCCGCGCCGGAACCTCAGCACGAAAGCACCGCAGCCCCGCAGCCCACCAATTCTTACTATGCGCCACCTCCGCAGCCGGCGCCGCACATTTCACCCGATAAAGAACTCTTGCATTACCTTAAGATTGATACGCGCATCTTCTACGTGATTGGCGCATTGCAGGGGCTGCTGTGGTTCATCGTTGGCGATTTGCTGATCGTCGATGCCGCGCTCAATATCGGCCTGGCGTTCGCTGCTCATAAATTCAGAAGCCGCGTGGCCGCAATCCTGCTGATGCTGCTCACTATGCTGAGCGTGATGATGGTGATTCTGTCGTTCTTCGAAGGCGGAAAGGTGTTCAGCCCGATCGCACCGGTGATCCTGATACTACGTTTGTTTGCCAGCGGCCGCATCGTCTATTCAACGTTCACGCTCGAGAAGTATGGGGTCGTCGAGACGTTTGTACCGCCACCGCCTCCACCCACGTTTCATCCGGACGGCTCGCCGCAATGGAGCCCGGCTACACCGGCGAACCAGTGGCAGTAAGCGTTGTCTAGATCGAGACTGCGCTTCCCGCAAGATTCATTTCAAAAACTTCAGCGAATCGATCGGCGATGCGGTCCTCAACTTCACTCATCGCTACTTCGCGGCCCAGAATTTCTTTCATCGAAGTCACCGGCTCGCCTTCACAGGCGATAATCAGATTGAAGTAGCTGAGGTCGGTGTTCACATTCAAGGCAAAGCCGTGCGTAGTGACCCAACGCGCGATATGTACGCCAATAGCGGCGACCTTGCCACGTGGCGTGTGCACGCCGGTCAGTCCCTTGATCCGGAAAGCTTCGATCTCAAAGTCGCGCATCGCGCGAATCAATACCTCTTCCAGTTCGCGAACATAGCGGTGCACGTCCTCGCGATCGGGACTCAACTTGATAATCGGATAGCCGACGATTTGCCCGAGTCCGTGATAGGTGACCTTGCCGCCGCGATTAGTCTCAAAGACCGTCACGCCGCGAGCGCGCAGCACTTGCTCAGGCGCAATGATGCCGCCGTCAGTCGCGCGCCGGCCCAGAGTCAACGTGTGCGGATGTTCCAGTAGCAACAGCGTGTCCGGTTGTTCGCCGCTGAGAACGGCGCGCTCAGTTTGCTTCTGAATATCGAGCGCCGCGCGGTATTCGACCCGCGCCAGACGCTCAACCTTCAGGGTTCTTGTTTTCACTTCCGACGTCGCTGTTGGCATTTGCACTACCAACTTTAGTTGGGCCGGCCCCGGCGCGCAACCGGACCAATATGTAGCACGGGCGTCCCGCTCGTGGATCACTCGCAAGATAGCGGGCCACCCGACTTGACTCGCGTCAACGGATTGCCTCAGGCTTGTTCATTCCCCGGATTTTCGAAACGGTTGAAGGAGCTAAAAATGAGAAAGTTAGGGATAGTTCTCTGTGTGCTGTTATTGGCAACGGCTGCCGTGGCGCAGTCACGCACTCGTAGAACAACGGGGCGGAGCACATCTACGAAGTCTCAGGCGGCGGCGGCGGAAACGGCCGCAAACCAGGCGCGCACTGAGGCCGCCACCAAAGTAGCCGACCAGGTGAAAATTCTGACCAAGTTTCTTTACGTGCTCGGCGGCGTTGCCAAGGGCATCGAACAGGTTGACGAAGCTGCGCGCAAGAACGAGGCATCACCGGCAGCGCTCCAGCAGAACGAGCAAAACAAAGCGACCGTAAAAACCAGCCTGCGAAATGTACGCGAAGGTTTGGACGCTCTCGAGATTCATTTTCGCAGCACGCCAGGTTTGCAGAGTTATTACCTGAAACTCGCGGGTTCGGCTTCGGGCGCGGCCGCAGCTGAGGATCTGGCGAATGCCGGTCGTTTTGACCAGTCGGGGCGAAGTTTGCTAAACGTCGTAAACCGATTAACTGACGTACTCTTGATCATGCGCTAGTCGGCTCTGGGCACTAGCCCGACCGTCAGGGAGGGCTCACAGCCGCTCATCTATGAAAAACTTGAAGCACGCCGCAACACTACTCTTCTTTTTTTGCTTATTGATGCTGAGCAGCAATCTCGCTTTCGCTCAGCCGTCAAAAACGACGGGCCCTTCACTCACTCAAGCCGAAGGATCGCACTTCGCCCGCCTCGCGTTGAAGTGTGTGCGCAAGGAATTTCCAAACAAGCTCGATCACGTGAACAACGATGCGGACGATGTACGTAGTCCGCGCACGATGCACCCCGCGTTTTATGGTTGCTTCGACTGGCATTCGACTGTGCATGGTCACTGGATGCTGGTGCATTTGCTCAAACTGTTTCCGGGCATGCCTGAGTCGCGCGACATTCGCAGCGCGCTTGATGCAAACCTGAGTGCGAAAAATATTGCCGGCGAAGTTGCCTATCTCAAGCAAGCGAACCGGGCTTCATTCGAGCGCACTTATGGGTGGGCGTGGCTGTTAAAGCTGGCCGAGGAGTTGCACGGCTGGCAGGACGAGGACGGCTCGCGCTGGGCGAGAAATTTGCAACCACTCGCCGACGCGTTCGTGGAAAAGTATCTCGCTTTCATGCCCAAACAGAATTATCCGATTCGCACGGGTGTGCACCCGAATACGGCATTCGGTCTGGCGTTCGCGCTCGATTACGCGCGTGTTGCCGGCGACCGGAAACTTGAGTCGCTGATCATCGAACGCAGCCGCGCATACTTTGCTCGCGACGTGAATTATCCGGCCGCGTGGGAGCCCGGCGGCGAAGATTTCTTTTCACCGGCACTGATGGAAGCCGATCTGATGAGACGCGTGATGAACCGGGCTGAGTTCACGCGCTGGTTTCACCGTTTTCTGCCAGGCATCTCGCGTAATCAACCGCGGGCCTTGCTTGATCCGGCGATTGTTACCGACCGCGCCGATCCAAAATTGGTGCACCTCGACGGGCTCAATCTGAGCCGCGCCTGGTGCATGCGCAGCATCGCGAACGCGCTGCCGGCAAACGATCCGGCGAGACGAGTTCTCGCGCGATCGGCCGAAGGGCATGCGCGCGCCGCCTTGAAGTTTGTCGGAAGCGGAAACTACGAAGGCGATCACTGGCTGGCGTCTTTCGCGGTCTACGTGCTCACCACGCCGGCGCCATAAATGCCACAGGTCCTGCCAATTCCAAGGAATCCGCGACCAGGGTTTATACTTACGGCATTCATAAACTAATTATTCGGAGTACTAATGCCTGCTGAACAAACAACAAAACGAGGGAGCGATGTGCGGTTCGACGGCCGCATTCTCTTTCTCACCGAAGACACGTCATTAATTCGCCGTCAGCTCGAAGCTTCTGGCGACGACGCAAAACAGATCGAGGACGAGCTGGCCCAGCGGCTGGCCAACGACGATTTGCCGCTGATGAACAACATCTCGACGGACGAGATCACGCCCGGCTGGGTCTGTTTTTATTACGACGAAACGTTGGGCCAATACGTGTACGCCGGCATGCGCGACAGCGCCGTCAAGAAAGATGAAGTTAAGAACGGCGGCTTTTCGGTGGTCGTCTCGGGTTTGTCGAAAGGCTGCGGATCGTCACGCGAGACTGCGCCGTACGCTGAGAAATGGGCGGGCATTCAACTTGTTATCGCGAAGAGCATCGAAAAAATTTACGGCCAGAACTCGCAGAACATCGGCCTGCTCACTTCGACTGATCTCGGACTGGTTGAGCGAGTTCGCCGCGGCGAAGAGATCGCGCTCTCGGAATTTACCAGCGGCCTGGATCCGATTTCCAAAGACATTGTCGAGTACGGCGGCCTGTTCAATTACAACAAGGCGCGTCTGGCGGGCGAGGTCTCGCCACCAGTACCACCTGCGTCAGCGGGTGGGTCCGCCCGCCCCATGAACATCGTCGAGAAAATCATCGCGCGCCACGCGTTTGTTAAAGCAGGCACTGTCGGCGTGGAATCAGTCAAGCCGGGTGATGCGCTTTTCGCCGTCGCAGACGTGCGCTTCTCGCATGAATACGTCACGCCGATGGCCGCGTCGCTTTTGACGCAAGCGCTCGGGCCGGATGCGAAAGTAACCGAGCCTGATTCGGTCTTCGCTTTCCGCGATCACCTGACCTTTCTCAACAAAGTCATGTCGCCAAAACATCGCGAGATGGGCTTGTTGGAAAAGGCGGAAGGCCTTGCAACTACTCAGGAAAGCTTTACCAGCAAGCAGGGCATCAAGCTCTATGGCGAGAATCCTGATGGTGGCTCGGAAGCAATTTGTCACAACGCGGTGGTTGAGGATCTCGCGTTGCCCGGACAGGTGGTGATCGGCACTGACTCGCACACCTGCATGGCCGGCGTGCTCGGCTGTTTCGCATTCGGCGTAGGCTCAACCGACATGGCCAACGCCTGGTACACGAAAGACATTCGCATTCGCGTGCCTGAGACCGTGCGTTACGTTTTGAAGGGGAAGAAACGGGACGATGTCGCGGCCAAGGATGTCATGTTGTATATCCTGGCGACTGACTACATGAAATCTAGTCAGGGCATCGGCAAAGTCCTGGAGTTCGCCGGCGAGGATCTAATGAACTGGCCGATGGACGAGCGTGCCACCCTCACGAACATGTCAGTCGAAGCCGGCGGCTTCACCGGCATCATCGAACCCGACGAACACACGCTGGCTTACATCGTGAGCACGCGTGGCCTTGATGCCGAGACGGTGCGCCAAGGATTTGTTTACAGCGACCCGGATGCGGAGTATGCCGCCGTGTTTGAGATCGATCTCGACGAGATCCGGCCGATGGTCGCGCTGCCGGGTGATCCGCGCAACGGCATTCCGATCGATTCGCTCGAAGAAGAGGTGCGCATTGACGCGGCGTATGGTGGTTCTTGCACCGGCGGAAAAATGGCCGACATGGATATGTACGCGGAAGTGCTACAGCATGCTCTGTCACAAGGCAAGCATGTCGCGCCGGGCGTCCATCTGTATCTGCAATTTGGCTCGCAGAAGATCAAGCAGTACGCTAAAGAGCGCGGCTACATCGAAATCTTCCAGCGGGCTGGAGCTGAATTGATCGATCCTTCGTGCGGAGCTTGTATCAACGCCGGCCCCGGCGCGTCGCCGTCGGCTGAGACCGTAACCGTCAGCGCGCAGAATAGAAACTTTCCCGGCCGTAGCGGCCCCGGCAAACTCTATCTCGCGTCTCCTTATGTCGTAGCTGCCTCGGCAATCGCGGGAAAAATTGTCGAACCGGATGAATTCTTGCAGCGAGGCGAATAATACTGGCATCATGTGGGTTGTCTCTCCCGCTCTAAACTCTAATTGAATCCACCATCCGGAGGTTGACGATGCTGAAGCATGTGATCTCTTGTCTCTCGCTCCTTCTCCTGCTGACGATGAGCGTTTCAGTCGCGCACGCGCAATCTGATGAAAAGAAGTTTGAAGTTGGCGGGCAGTTTAGCCTGCTGGGCTCAACGACCCGGACGGCTTCCAGCACGGTGTTCACCGAAGATCGAACGCATGTTCCGGGATTCGGGGGAAGGTTCGGCTACAACGCCTCGAAGTATTTTGCGCTCGAGGCCGAAGTCAATTTCTTTCCGCGTGATCGTGATCTCGAAGGCGGGCAGAAGTTTCAAGGCCTGTTTGGCGTGAAGGCGGGCAAGCGATTTGAAAAGGTCGGCGTGTTCGGCAAGGCGAGGCCGGGGTTCATCCGTTTCGATAAAGGCGACTATGTCTTTGGGACCGGCGGTTGTATCACCGTCTTCCCGCCACCCCTTGCCTGTTATCGACCGGTGGCGACCACCAACTTTGCGGCTGATTTGGGCGGGGTATTTGAACTTTATCCATCAGACCGAACTTTAGTTCGCTTTGACGTGGGCGACACAATCATCCACTTCAACCGGCGAAATGTTGCTGCGACCAGCACAGTGTTCGCGGGTTTGGTTGTGATTCCCGCGCCGGCTGAGACAAAGCACAACTTGCAGTTCAGCGCGGGCTTCGGGTTCCGGTTTTAAGACATCCACAGATTGCACAGAACAGTAAGGACCACCTTCGTCAGCGGGTGGGTCAGTCGCTACGCCGACTAGATCCCCAAACCCACCCGCTGACGCAGGTGGTACTGACTTCTACATTGCCAACCCGCCATCAACCTGCACTACCTGGCCGGTAATGTAGCGCGCGTCGTCCGACAAGAGGAAGCAGGCAATGCGCGCGACTTCGTCGGCTTCGGCGAAGCGGCCGAGGGGAATCTGGTCCAAAACTTTCTGCTGATAACTCTCGTCAAGCCCGCTTGCCATGTCGGTGGCTACCATTCCTAAGGCCAATGCGTTCACGGTGACTTTTCGGCTGGCAACTTCGCGTGCAAGAGCTTTGGTGAGGCCGATCATTCCTGCTTTCGATGCGGAATAATTCGATTGCCCGGCCATGCCGATCACGCCGCTGATCGAGGTGATGTTGAGAATCGATCCGCCCTCTTCCTGGCGCAACATCACGCGCAGCGCCGCTTTCGAAAAGTTCCAGGCGCCTTTCAGATTCGTGTCGATAACCGCGTCCCAGTCGTCTTCTTTCATGCGCAGGATCAGCGTGTCGCGCACGATGCCGGCGTTGTTGATAAGAAAGTCGATGCGGCCGAAAGCTTCTTTCGTTTGCTTTACCATTTCGGCGGCGCCTTCGGTGCTGGCCACGTCACCCTGCGTGGCGAGCGCGCGCACTCCGAGTGCCTCAATCTCAGCGCGCAGCGAGTCGGCGGCTTCCACGCTCTTCGCATAATTGAATGAGACATTTGCGCCGCGTCTCGCTAACTCCAGAGCGATGGATCGCCCGATGCCGCGCGTGGCGCCGGTTACGATTGCAGCTCGTCCGGCAAAGTCTTTTCCGTCGTTACTCACGAGTCACCTCACGTTAGAATGCGTGGCAATATACCAGAGCTTCGATCGAGCGCGGAAGTAACGTTGGTGAGGATCCCTGATTTGCGGCGCGAAGCGCCGAGATGAAAGAGCCCCGACCGTTAGGTCGGGGTTAGTGTGCGAAAACAAAAATTGCGGTCCGAAGGACCGCCATGAGCATGCCGGTCCTTCGGACCTCCTGGTTCTGTTCGTCAATCGTTACCCCGACCTAACGGTCGGGGTTATTTCATCTCGGTCCTGCGGACCGGATACCACACAACTAACTCTTTCACCTCCGCACGTTGCTCGCCCCTGACTTTTATTGTAAAGATTTGAGTTCGCTGAAAATCAGAAAGACCAGGATGGTAATGTGAAGTTCATTGTTCTCGCTGCGGGTTACGCCACGCGCCTTTACCCGCTGACTCTCGATCAACCAAAGCCGCTGCTTGCGGTCGCGGGCAAGCCGATGATCGAGCACGTGCTCGACAATCTGAAGCCGATAGCGGGCGTCGATCACATCTACATTGTCACGAACGCAAAGTTCGCGGGGCACTTTCAGCGCTGGGCGGACGATTATCACGTGCAGCACGAAGGTGCGCCGATTACGATCGTCAACGATCTCACCACCGACGAATCAAACAGGCTGGGCGCCATCGGCGACATGAATTTAGTCCTGACCCAAGCCCGGATCGACGACGACATCATGGTGGTCGCCGGCGATAATCTGTTCAGCGAGAGTCTCGAGCAGTTCGGCGAGTTCAGCAGCGCCCGAAATGGGCCGGTCCTCGGCGTTTACGACGTTGGCAATTTGGAGGAGATTAAAAAGTACAACGAGATCGACATTGACGAGGACGACCGCATCACTTTTTTTGAAGAGAAACCGGCCCACCCAAAAAGCACTCTTACCGGAATTGCTTTGTATTACTATCCGCGCCAGACCCTGCCGCTGATTCGCCAGTATCTGGACGAAGGCAACAACGCCGACCAACCGGGCCGGCTCGTCCAATGGCTTTATCCGCGGATCCCTTTCTACATTTGGCGCGTGCCAGGCATTTGGTACGATGTCGGCTCGAAAGAAACGCTCGAGGAAGCGAATCGAATTTTTGCCCGGCCGACAGCGGCAAGCGACAAACAATAAATGCTCGACCTAAATTACGTTCGCGAAAATATCGATGCCGTGCGTGCGGCTCTGGAGAAACGAGGCGCGCCCGCGACAGCGCTCGACGACTTTGCACAGGCTGACGCCGAGCGCCGGCGAGTAATTGCCGAGTCCGATCAACTGAACGCGAAAAGGAATACGGCCAGTCGCGAAATCGGCGCCTTGATGAAAGACGGTAAGCGTGAGGAAGCCGACGCCCAACGCAAATCAGTGGGCGAGATGAAAGAGCGCATCGCCGAGTTGGATCGGCAGCGCGACGACGCCGACACGCGCATGCGCGATCTGCTCTCAACCCTGCCCAACATTCCTCACGACAGTGTGCCGGTTGGTAAAGACGAATCGGCCAACCGGTTCGAAAGAGTTTGGGGTGAAAAGCCTGAGTTTGAGTTTGAACCAAAAGATCACGTGGATCTGGGAACAGCCCTCGGCATTCTCGATCTGGAGCGGGCAACGAAGATCGCCGGGGCGCGTTTCGCGATCCTGCTGGGCGCAGGGGCACGACTCGAGCGCGCCTTGATTGACTTCATGCTGGATGTGCACACGCGTGAGCACGGTTACCTCGAGACCCTGCCGCCGTTCATAGTCAATCGCGATGCGCTATTTGGCACTGCTCAACTGCCAAAATTCGAAGAAGATCTTTTCAGGCTCGATGACGAACGCGGGTTCTACCTGCTTCCCACGGCTGAAGTTCCCGTCACCAACTATCATCGCGAGGAAATTCTCGAGGCGTCACAGTTGCCGAAGAAATGGGTGGCCTACACGCCGTGTTTTAGATCTGAGGCGGGCAGTTATGGAAAGGACACGCGCGGAGTGATTCGCCAGCACCAGTTTGAAAAGGTCGAGCTGGTGAAGTATTCGTTGCCGGAAAATTCCTATGATGAACTCGAAGCGCTGACCCGCGACGCGGAAACGATCCTGCAGAAACTGGGGATTCATTATCGAGTGGTTTCGCTCTCGACCGGTGACCTGGGCTTTGCCAGCGCGAAGACTTATGACATCGAGGTGTGGCTGCCGTCGCAGAATGCGTTTCGCGAGATCTCGTCATGTTCAAACTGCGAAAGTTTTCAGGCGCGACGGGCGAACATTCGCTTTCGCCGGGCGGGCGGCGCCAAACCTGAGTTTGTGCACACGCTAAATGGATCAGGGCTGGCTGTCGGCCGCACCTGGCTCGCGATTTTGGAGAACTTTCAGCAGGCGGACGGATCAGTCGTGGTGCCGGAAGCGCTGCGGCCGTACATGGGCGGAGTTGAGCTCATTAGGGCTTAGGTTCGTCAATCCGGAATTTCTTACGCCCCGTCGGGGCTTCAATTTTGTTTGGTCTCGGGACTTGGGGTGGCGCGCTTCGCGCTTACCCCAGGCTATTTTATTTTCACGCCTTCGGCGTGAAGACCTTCACGAGTTCAGGACAGGCGCGAGCTTCGCAGGCCTATCTAATCCGCAAACTAAACGGCAGCAGATAAACTGCCTCGCCCCGCTTGACCCGATCCATGATTTGCAAATAGCGAAAAGCGTGACGCACATCTTCGGGCATGGCCGCGAGCATGGCCTGTTGCTGCTTTAGCGTCGCGTTGGCACTGGCGTCGACGCTGTCTTCGCCTGAGTCGCTGAACAACTCTTCCCAGAAGCTGGGTGGCTGCGGGCGAATGATGCGCTGCACGCCCTTGTCGGCAGGTATCTTCGCCAGTTGCTTGGCGATTTCGATCGCCTTGTCGAGCCCGCCGTATTCATCAACCAGCCCGTTGTCTTTCCCCTGTTTTCCGGTCCAGACACGGCCCTGACCGATCGAGTCGATGTAAGCCGCATCTTTCCCGCGGCCTTTTCCGACTTTCGAAATAAAATCCTGATAAGTCGTATTCAGGAACTCTTCGAACTTCTTTCTTTCGCTGTCACTGAATTTTTCGGATTCGCGAAACATGCCCGCGTTCGTGCCGCGCAGCACGTATTCATTCGTAACCCCAATCCAGTCATAGAAACCCTTGACCACCGGCTTGCCGCCAACGACGCCGATCGATCCGGTAATCGTCGAAGGCTCGGCGACGATCTTGTGCGCGCCGGCGGCAATGTAATAACCGCCTGACGCGGCCACGTCGCTCATCGAAACCACCACCGGCTTCTTTTCTTTCAGCGATTCAACGGCGCGCCAAATAATGTCTGAGGCCAGCCCGGATCCGCCCGGACTGTCGATGCGAAAGACGACGGCCTTGATCGAATTATCGTCGCGCACTTCTTTCAGGACTTTGACCAGAGAGTCTGATCCAATCGTTTCCTGCCCCGAAGATCCGAACTGCGAGCTGCCAGAGACAATGTCGCCAGAGGCGTACACCACCGCAATTTTTTCACCGCGGTTCAGGCCCAGCGACTCCTGCGTAATCTTGCGATAATCCCCGGCGCTGGTGACGCGCAATTCATCGCCCTCTTTATAACCAAGGCGTTTCTTCATCTCCTTGTCTACTTCGTCGCGGTAAAGAGCGCCGTCGATCAGGCCCGCATCCTTTGCCTGAGCCGCGTTGTAAGGCGCGTTGTCGATTATCTTCTTCACGTCGTCAGCCGATTTCGATCGCCCTTTCGCAATTCCTTCGACATACCGGCCGTACAAATCATCCAGCAGCGAATTGATGTACTCGCGATGGGCATCCGTCATCTCCTTTTGCGTGAACATGTCGCCAGCGCTTTTGTACTTTCCAATCTGGTACATGTCGGGATAGATGCCGAGTTTGTCGAGCGAGCCGCGGAAGAACATCACGTCGGCTGCGAGACCTGTGACGAAGAGCTCTCCTGAAGGCGGCACGTAGATCTTGTCGCAAGCCGCGGCGATGTAATAGTCCTTGTTGAATCCGGTTTCGATGAATGCGTAGACAGGTTTGCCCGACGAACGAAAATCTTCAATCGCGCCGCGAATTTCTTCTGCCTTGGCCCAACCCGTGTCCGACGCATCGATGTCGAGAATAATGGCGCTGATGCGCTTGTCGGCTTTTGCTTTGCGAAACTGGGCCAACAGGCTGCCGAGCGATTGCGGCGGATTGCTAAAGAGACGATTGAAGGCGTTATCGGGAACGTAGTCAGGCAGCGGGCCTGAGACGCGCAGCGCCAGAACGCTGTTGTCGCGAATCGATGGGCGGCCGCCTCTGAGCGAGGAAACCAAAATCGCCATTCCTACAAAGAAGAACAGCACCACGCCCAGAACGATTCCGGAAATGATAAGTACGGTTTTACGGGTTGATGACATTGCCATAGCAGTTTTTCCTAATGATTTTCAGAGATTCCAGTCCGGTTGTGAGTACGAAGAGCGTACGAAAAAGGTTTAAGAACTGCAGAAACCAGTAGGCAAAGGCACAAGGCAGTAGGCAGAAAGCAGTCGATTTCAGTTCTCTGCCTACTGCCTTCTGTTCTTCACGATCCAGCCACCACCTACGACTTCATCACCGCGATAGAACACCGTCGCCTGGCCGGGCGTGATGGCTCGCTGTGGCGCGGCAAACTGTACGCGCACGCGATTGTCGGCAATCGGCGTGATCGTCGCAGGCGACGGCGCATGTCGATAGCGCACGCGTACTTCGGCTTCCACCGGGCGGGAGGGATTATCAAGTGCGATCCAATTTACGCCGGCGGCCGTGAACTGATCACTCATCAGTTCGTCTTCGTAACCGACCACGATGCGGTTCGTTTCGGATTCAACATTCAGCACGTAAAGGGGCCGCGCGTCCGCGATGCCGATTCCGCGACGCTGGCCAATCGTGTAGCGGTGAATGCCGGTGTGCGCGCCGATCACTTCGCCGCCGGCAGTGACGATTTCACCATCACCCGGCATACGATTGGTTTGCTGTTCTGCTTCAAGATAGCGATCGATAAAACCGGCATAGTCGCCATCGGGCACAAAACAGATTTCCTGTGATTCCTTCTTTTCTGCTACGGCCAGATCGGCGCGCCGGGCCGCGTCGCGCGCTTCCGGTTTCGACAACTCGCCCAGCGGAAACAGCGCTCGTGAAAGCTGGTCCTGCGTCAGCTCCCAAAGAAAATAGGATTGGTCCTTTTGCGGATCCTTGCCGCGCAAGAGCCGGTAACGGTTTGTGCTTTCATCGAATTCCACGCGGGCGTAATGACCGGTGGCCACTTTCTCGCACCCGAGACTGGTGGCCAGTTTGTCCAGCGAGGCAAACTTCAAACGGCTGTTGCAGGCGACACAGGGAATTGGCGTTTCGCCGTTCAGGTAGCTCGTCACAAACGGCTGCACCACGTCCCGCTCGAATTCCTTTTCCAGATTGAGGACGTAGAAGGGAAAGCCGAGCTCTTCCGCCACGCGGCGCGCGTCATAGACGTCGTCGAGCGAACAGCAGCGCGAAGGCAGCGGCTCGCCGTTTTCATCCACACTGATCCCGCGCCGCTGGTTCCACAACTGCATCGTGAAGCCGACCAGTTCGTGGCCCTGCTCCTTTAAGATCGCGGCGGCGGCGGACGAATCAACGCCACCTGACATGGCTACTGCTACTTTCATTGAGATATGTTCTATTTTTGCGCCTCGGCGATGAAATACACAACTTCGCGGCGGTCATTGGATTGAAGGCGCCGTGCCCACGAGGATTTCAGGTGTGGCCATTCCGCCGGGTGCACCGGTCCGCTTTCGCGCACTTTGAATCCGGCCGCGTCGTACTTTGGCGCGAGACTGGATTTGAGGTAGTCCGCGGACAAAACCGGTAGTTCAAGACGGGCAATCTCTGTTTTGTCGCGCACCGGATCGATGCCGATCACGACTTCGAGCAGGCAGCCCGGCGCGCTCACGCGATGGAGATTCTTCAACACTTCCGGATCGCCGCAAGCGACGGCGCGCAGCAAACTTCCCCACGGAAAATGAATGTGAATCTCGTCTGCCGTATCGTTCAGTTCGGCCGGGAGGTCTTCGATGGCCGCCTGCACGAACATCAGGTTAGGCGCGCCACCTTTAGCCGGCTGACGCGTCGCCTTCAACGAGATCTTTTCCAGCGGCTTCGCATTCGCGTCGATCCCCAGGTAGAACCTGGCCGGGTTTTCCCGCGCGCTCTGGTATACAAAGCGACCGTCGCCGGTCCCGATATCGATAATCACTCCGCGGGCCTGATCGTCGGATGTAGGGCTCGATAAGTTGTCGAAACTCGCGTTCGTCGAGTTATCAGAATGTACTGCCACGAATTGTCTTCAGCATGTTCCGTCTCCTTGCGATGCTACCCCGCTTTGCGAACGATGCTATTTGTTCGCCTTTCAACGTAAATGTTAGGATGTCGCTTCAGAATCCTAAGGATATCAGGGCGGCTTCTGACACTCAAAACCGGGACGTCAAACAATGAAACGAATCCTCTTTGGGACTCTTTGCGGCGTCATTTCTGTGGTGACGATTTGCCCGGCGATAGCCGAGTCCGGCGATAGCGCGGGTGAAGAGCGAATCGAAATCACTGTGCCCACGGCTCCCTGGAAGCTGACTTTGCCCAAAAATGATTTTGGGGTTAGACGGCAGCAGATCGATCCGAAGGGCCGTTTTGGATCTACATTCCTCACCGATGATGATCGGCACCTGAATATTTCAATTTTCGTTCGGCCGGCGAGCGAGTGTCAGGACAGCAAGTCCTGTCGCGATATGCTGTGGGCGAAATATCGCTCGCGGCCAAATCTGGAGAGTGTGGCTCTCGCCGAGATCGGCGCGGCTAGTTGCGTTGAATTTGTGGATCCGATGTTTCAGGGCCATCCGGTTCGACAGCAGAACATGCTGGCAGTATTCGTGGTAGACGGGTTCCGGGTGGACCTTCATCTGATGGGTGCTGACAAGGACCGCAACCGCGAATTGTTCACACGGATTATCAAGGCGATAAAGTTTGAACCCAAGGGAGCCCCCAAGTCTTAAAATGCCCGAACGCGCCATTGAAGAATATCGAATTGTTGACGAGCCTTTTTATCTGCCCGTCGATCACGAAGTTGATCTGTTCGCAGCGGCCCATTCCGCTCACCTGCCGGTAATTTTGAAAGGGCCGACGGGCTGCGGCAAAACGCGTTTTGTCGAGCATATGGCTTGGCGGCTCGAGCGGCCGCTGATCACCGTTGCCTGCCACGAGGATCTTTCTTCTACTGACCTGGTGGGCAGGTTTCTGATCGAAGGTGAAGAGACAGTTTGGCACGATGGGCCGCTGACGTCGGCCGTGCGCCACGGCGCAATTTGCTATCTCGACGAAGTCGTTGAGGCGCGCAAGGATACAGTCGTCATCATTCACCCGCTTACGGATCATCGCCGGCGGCTTCCGATTGAAAAAAGAGGAACAGTCCTGGAAGCGCCGTCGGATTTCATGCTCGTGGTTTCCTATAATCCGGGTTATCAATCGATCCTGAAAGATCTGAAGCAGTCGACGCGCCAGCGTTTTGTAGCCATTGATTTTGACTATCCGCCTCCCGAAGCCGAAACCACGATCGTCGCGCGTGAGGGCGGCATCGACGAAGGCACCGCGCGCGATTTGGTTCTAATCGGACAGAAGGTGCGTAACCTGCGGGGCCACGGGTTGGAAGAAGGTGTCTCAACCCGGCTGTTGATCTACGCTGCGCAACTTATCTCGCACGGCATCCCACCAGTGCGCGCGGCCGAAGTCGCGATGTGCTCGCCGATCACCGACGATCGCGATCTGCAAAGAAGCATTCGCGAGATCGTGACCACGGTGATGTAGAGGTGGCTGACGAACCGCAAACGAACAAACACCCCACGCCGCTTGACGAGCAAATCAACGAGCATCTGAAGGCCGCCAGGAATCCTGCCGAGCGACGCACCGTCGCCGGACTGCTGCGACAAATAAGCCAGCTTCCGCTTGAACATACGCGCGCTGCGGTCGAAACCAGCGCGGTAATCGGTGCGGTGTCGTTGCGGGCCAGCATTGAGTTTCTGCGCGCGGCATCGGACGCCGCCCGCGTGCTCGATCCCGCAGAGTTGCGTGCGTGGGGCGAGATCGGGCGCCGTTTGACGATGGCCGACATCGAAAACGGCGTGAGCTTTTTCATCGCGGGCGTTTCAGAATTCGCAAACGTGCCGGCCGTCGCGCGGCCCTTTGTGTTTCAGGTTTGCTCGCGGCAAATGACGTTGTCTGCTCCTGCCGCCGCGGAAACCTTACACGGCGCTTCCGCGCTGGCGAAAGAGATCGGCGACGCCGAAGTGCTGCGCGCCGTTTATCAAATCGCGTCGGAGATCTCGCGGCGCTCGGCAAAGCACAGCAGCGAGTTTCTGAATGCGACCTCACTCGTAATCCCCCGGCTTGCTGTTTACGACCCACCAGCTACCGCAGGTCCAGAATCATTGGCGGGCGGTAGCCCGCCTCTAAACAACGACGTAACGCTCTCTGCAATCAATCTCACTTCGCAATTCGCCGAGCGCGCCGGCGGCATCGCCTCAGATGCGTGGCAGGCGATTCCCGTGGCAATAGAAAACCTGGATGTTGGAGCAGCCCTCAAGTTGATGCGGCGCGCCTCGAGTTTTCTTGAAAGAGGCGGCGGCACAGCCCTGAACGTACTCGCATCCGGCGGCGAGATTCTGCGAATCCTGCCTGAATGCTTTGATGATTGGATCGAGTTGCTTTGGACGGTGGCCGTGCATGGCAATGCCGGACTTGTCGCTTTCATTCGCGCCAGCCCGCCGTTCTTTCAAACCATCGCCGGACGAAGCCGTGAGGAGCGCGGCGTCCTGGCCCGTCGGGTGATGACCCTCACGCGTGACGTGGCTCGTGTGGACGCCGAAAGCGCGCTGGCGTGTCTACGCTCAGCCGGCAAAGCCCTGCACACAGTCTCGATCGATCAGTTTGAGAGTTGGGCCCGCGCCGGATTGATTAGCGCGGATGCGCGCGTGCGCCGGAGTTATTACGCGCTCGAAACGCGTACCAGCAACGAAGCGTTGCGCGTGGGCGGCGCCGGAGTCGCGCTTGAATCGATTCAGCCCCTGCTGCGTCTTTACGTCGAAGGACTGACCGGCCGTGCCGTCGAGGTTGCGCCGGTAGCGGCGGTGCCGGTTGAGTCGCGCATCGGCGACGGCCGCACGATTCACCTGCCATCGGTGGTGGCGGAGTTTGGCGATGCCGATCTCGACTTTCGGCTATACAAAGTCCTGGCCGCTCACGCAGCCGGTCAGATCGAATTTGGAACTTACGAGCGTGACTCGGAAGACTTGCGCGCGGCTTATGCTTCGTTGACTGAGCTTTATGATCCGGCGAGGCAGGACGATCGCGACGCGTTTGCCATCGATCCAAATCTCCTCGCGGAAACTGAGTCTCACGCAAAGGCGCAAAGTCGCAAAGAAATCCCTGGCGAATTGGATTATCGCCAGGTTCTCAACCTCTTCTCAATTCCTGCACTCGCTCGCAGAATCTTCGGAACTCTGGAAAACGCCCGCATCGATCGACACCTGCGGCGCACTTATCGCGGCCTGGTGCGGGATCTGGATTTGATTCGCGACCACCTGCGGCATCGCCGCCCCCAGATCATCGATTTACCGCCCGCGTTGATCCCGTTCGAGCTGCTATTTCAAATCACGCTGCTCGGCGGCGCGCTCGACGACGCGCGCGAGTTTTACGGTCAAGTCGTCTCGGAACTCGAAACCATCGTTGTTAACTATTTATCAAACCCGCTTGCGACGGTGGCCGATACGTTGATGGCCACCAGCCGCGTCTATGCGCTGTTTCAATCAATCGCCCTTGAAGATTCCGAACAGCAGATCGAAGTCCCGGATGAGATGGACCAGGACGACCAGGGCAAGATGGCGGAGCAGATGATGCGCGAGCGCCAGGCCGATCGACAGCCGCAACGTCGCGACGCGCGCGAGCTCTTCAATGCCTGGAATCGCGAAACCGATGGCGAGTTTGATGAGCTCGAAGGCAGTGAAGCCTGGGGAGAAGGCGACGTGCCGGAACAGGATCTGGAAGCCGGCGAGGTCGCATTTAATTACGACGAGTGGGACCGCGATCTGGTCGATCATCGCTTAGGCTGGTGCCGCGTGGTGGAAAAGAAAGTTAAGCGCGGCAGCCGCGATTTCGTCGACGATACACGCGAGCGTTATCGCGGCGTCGTGTCATCAATTCGTCATCAGTTTCAGTTGATGAAGCCTGAGAACCTTACAAAGATCGCAAATGAAATTGACGGAGAAGATTACGATCTGAACGCAGTCGTCGATTATTTCATCGACCGCCGCGCCGACGGGCAGCAGTCGGAACGCATTTACACAAAACGCCTGCGCCGGAGGCGCGATGTGGCAGTGTCTTTCCTGCTGGATCAGTCGTCTTCAACCGCGCGCACCATCGGACGCCACCCGCTGCAGCCTTACACGCATCCGGGCCGGCGCATCATTGAAATTGAAAAAGAAGGCCTGGTGCTGATGAGCGAGGCGCTCGAGGCGGTCGGCGACGCTTACTCGATCAACGGCTTCACTTCCGAAGGCCGCCGCAACGTAAAGTTTTATGTATTGAAGGACTTCAGCGAGCAGTATTCCGATGAAGTAATGCGGCGCATCGGCGGCATCACCTATCAAAACAACACGCGGCTGGGCGCAGCGATTCGGCACGCTTCCGCGAAACTGGAAAAGCAGGACGCACGCACACGGTTGTTGATAGTCCTGTCTGACGGGCGGCCTTACGATCACGATTACGGCGACGCGCGTTACGCGCGCGAGGACACGCGCGAAGCCCTGCGCCAAGCCAAGACTGCCGGCATTACACCCTTCTGCATCACCATCGATCGCGAATCCGAAGCCGAGCTGCGTGATCTATACGGCGAAGTTGGCTACACGATTATTGATGACGTGCTCACTTTGCCGGAAAGACTGCCGGGGATTTATCGAAGGTTGACGACGTGACCCATAGCCGGATAATAGGGTGTAGAAAGGACATTCGACACGCTAAAGAAGCATGGCCGAACTAATTTATCCCACCAACGAAATATTGTATGGCCCTTGGCTGATTGATCGGGAGGGTCTAGAGGCCTTTGATGAAATGTTGGACCAAGAGTGGGAACGAATAAACGCGTATAACGATAAGAAAAAAGAGCAGGAGTTCGAAAAAAGAGTTCAGGAAAGAATCGAACGATACGAGTCGGAAGAACGTGATATCGATATTGAGACGGCCCGCCAACAAGAGAAAAGATTTTCAGAGGAGTACTCTTTCTTAAGATCAGCGTACAGCTCTAGGTCTACGCGAAAAATCAACATACAGCTGAAGGGGAAACGGATCCAAGCAAATTCTTTTAAAGAAGCGTTTCGAGATCCCGAACTGTTGGGCGAAGTTCCGCGCAAGTTTGACGCTCGGGTGGAGTGCGGAGAGATTGACTGCACTGTTATTCTAACGGGCAATCTATTAAGCCTCAGGACTTCTCCGGAAGATAACCGCGAGGCAAGAGAATTGTTTGTGAGTCTCAAGCAATGGGTCGCAGGCATAGCACCGCCGAAATGGTTACATCTTTGGAGGAGGTTTAACGGGCTACAGTGGCTTTTATGGTTCCTCACGATCTTGGTTGTTGTACTTACTATGGGGCGTGACCCGAAAGACGAAGCGAGGAAAACGTATCAACGGCAAGCCCACGAAATTCTTAACTCAGGAATGTCTCAAGAACAACAAACCAAAGCGATTGAGGTGCTCTTGGCGCTTCAATCTGAATATGTACCGTCCGCCCAGCCCAATAGAACTCCGGGTTGGTTTGTGTTTTTGTCGTTTGGCGGGCTAGTGATGTGCGCTATTTCAACGATCGTTCCAAGCGCAGTCTTGGGCATCGGCAAAGGACAAGACCGAATACGCTTTTGGCGTAAGTGGATTTGGTTCGTCTTTATCGCGGTTCCCGGTTTCGTTCTGGTCAACATTGTGTGGCCCTACCTAGGTGTGGTTCGTTAGGTTTAGCAGATCATTCAGGCATTAACCCTCTCTCGCCTCACCACGCGCACACCTCTTCGCCAGTCTTCATTAATATCGAAGCGGTAAACTTCAATGTCAGGCGCGATGGTTCTGGCCAGCGTGGCGAATGACGGATGGAAGCGGAGGGCGGGTGCGACGAGGTAAACCAGCGGCGATTCGTCGCTGATCTCGCGCTCGCCGAAAAGTTTTGCCGCAGTGATATGGCCGCGGCGGCGATGGGCCTCGACCCTGCGCCAGTAATCAACACCCTGAAAAACGTGCTCGCGATCCTCGTTCACCTTTAGTTCGATTACCGCCAGTCGTCCATCACGCCGGAGCGCCAACAGATCGATTGGCCGTACCCCGGTCGGTCCTCCGTGCGACGTGCGAAACTGCGCATGCAATGGCGCAATGATTAGCCCAGGATCGAGTTTCGATATGTCGCGGCGCAGGATTGACTCCAGCCACGCCTCGCCCGCCGCCCGATAAAACCAGTGGCCCCGGTCACGGCAACTCTCGTCGCGATAGGTCTTTAGATCGGCTAGCAACTTCTCCCAATCTCTTTGGTGATGTTCGCGTAGCGCACGGCGGCGGGCGCCTTCGATGCCGAACCAGATACGCTCTCGCTCCATCACGCGGCGCACGCGCGCGAATGGCAAGCCGTGATAGCGCAACGTCTGTCCGTGACGCGAAGACACGACGTCGATGTTGGCGGGCGATCGGGAAATGATTTCCGTGACGCCTTCGCTCGCAGCAGGCGCCGATACCGGCGGAAACCTGGCGAGCCTTTTCTTCCAAATGTGACTTCGCTTGAACGAGCCAACGCTTTCAACCTGCGCCCAGTCTTTGTCAATCGTGAACAATTCAATTCTCTCGCGCAGTGACTGACGAAGGAGAACGTGACGCTGGCGTGCCGCTTCCAGTAATCCGTGCTCGACAATCATGAGCAGACGATTGAGTGGCGGCCGCTTTGGACTCGATCGAAGTCGCTCGAACCAAAGCAGCGCGGATGAGAAGAGCGAGTCCGCATTGCGCGCGTCGCTCTCGGCAACCGTTGCGGTCACGGCCACGCGCTCGTGCGGCAGACGCAGGATAATGCGCGCATAGCGCCCGGGCTGATCCCGACGCATGCCGGGACTCAGGGCAGCAAGTTCGACCTTGGCCTCCAAAGTCTGTGCCGCAACCTGCGCGAGTTGCTCGCATCGAGCCTGCCGCGCCGCGGCAATGCCGGCTATTGCGGCTTTGGCGGAAGCGCGTGGAACCAGTTCCAGCTTCGCGGCTTCGCGTCCCATGCCGCGCGTCGCTTCCAATTCGAGCCGCTCGCCCTTCCAATCCCATCTCGTGATGCGCCATGTTTTCGAGCCTTGCTCAGTCCAACTCGAGAAAATCAAACGGCCATGGGCGGCGGAAAAATCAAACTCGTCCCGCTGAATTGCGAGCGGCGCGCCACCATTCTGGGTCAGAAACCATTCGCTCTGCCCGTCGAGGATTTTGCGGATCGACTTTTCGGAGTTCGAAACCGTTTCGAGTTGCTTGATTGCCGGGGGCATTTGCGGGAGCCGCCAAACGCTGTGTTACCATTTCTGAAATCGCGCAAGCTTAGCACCGGAATTATTTTTTGAAAGCCATCAATTGATGCAAAAAATTTATCTAGCAGGCGCAGTCCGTACGCCCATCGGCCGTTTCGGCGGCACGCTGGCCAACTGGACGGCTGCTGATTTAGGCACTGCCGTGGCAAGGGAAAGCCTGCGCCGCGCAAACATTCAACCCGACAAGATCGACGATTCGATCTGGGGTTGCGCGCGGCAGGCGGGCGGGGGACCAAACGTTGCGCGGCAAGTAACTTTTCGTGCAGGTGTGCCGGACTCAGTTCCGGCGTTCACCGTGAACCAGGCATGCGGCTCGGGATTGCGCGCAATCATTCTTGCGGCAGAGAAAATCATGTTGGGCCGCGCGAGCGTTGTGCTGGCCGGAGGAACAGAGAGCATGTCGCGCGTGCCTTACTTTGCTGAAGGCGCGCGTTGGGGAGCCCGCATGGGTCACGCCGAGTTGGTCGACGGAATGTATCGTGATGGATTCAACGATCCACTCTCGGGGCTGGTGATGGGCGAAACTGCTGAGGAGCTCGCGCGGCGGTATGAAATCGCGCGCGACGAACAGGACGAGTATGCCTTGCGTTCACAGCAGCGGGCAGCCGAAGCGGTGGCCGCCGGAAAGTTCGCGGATGAAATGGCGCCGTTGGAAGTGAAAGATCGGAAAGGCAACACGACTGCATTTGCCACCGATGAGCACGTGCGGGCAAAGACCTCGATCGAAGACTTGCGCAAACTGGCGCCGGTCTTTTCAAAAGAAGGAACGGTCACGGCCGGCAACTCTTCGGGAATTACTGACGGCGCCGCCGCGCTGGTTGTGATGAATGAACAAGCCCTGAAAGAGTCAGGAGCCGAACCGCTGGCGCGATTGGTCGATTATGAAATCGTCGGCGTGCCGCCTGAGATCATGGGTATTGGCCCGGTGCCTGCAGTGCGCGGAATTCTGGAAAGGCAGAAACTCACGCTTGCTGACATCGACCTGATTGAACTCAACGAAGCGTTTGCGGCCCAGGTCATCGCCTGCGATCGGGATCTGCAGCTCGATCCTGAGAAACTGAATGTTAATGGCGGTGCGATTGCGCTTGGCCATCCGATCGGTTGTACCGGCGTACGTATTACGACCACCTTGCTGCATGAAATGAGAAGGCGAAAGGTAAGACGCGGGGTGGCGACTCTGTGTATCAGCGGTGGCATGGGAATCGCCATGCTGGTCGAACGGGAGTGATGTCTGGGCGTCTGACACGAGCCAACCCGGACTTACAGGCAAAGCATCGGATAAACAGCTCATCCCCGAAACTTCATCAATCGAGAGGTAACTTCGTGAAAATAAGACTTAATCGTGTGATCGCCGTCGCGCTTCTGGCCTTGCTCGGCATCTCGGTGTTTGCGACTAATTCCACTGACGCCGTAGCTCAAAAGAAAACGGCGCCTGACGCTTTTGCTTTCCTGCCGCAATCTGATGGCGTTCTCGTCGTCGACGTCAATCGTCTGATAAACGAAACCCTGCCCCGGGTCTTCGCGGCGAGTACCGACAAGCTGACACACATCAATGCGGACATCGACTCGTTCAAAACCAAAACCGGCATCGATCCGCGCGCCTTTGATCGCGTTGTCGTGGGAGTGCGTTTCACAAACCCAACGCCGAACGTAACCAAGGTCGAATCGGTGGCGATTGCCCAGGGGAAGTTTGACGTAAAGTCGCTGGCCGCTGCGGGCCGTGAGGCCGCAAAAGGCAACGTGCGGGAAGAGAAGTATCGCAATACGACGATCATGACGTTCGGGATCAACGATCAGATGAAACTGTTCGGCCTCTGGAATGTGAAAGTAAAAGAGTTGTCAGTGGCCGTGCTCAATCCGACCACCCTGGCGATTGGAGATCCCGAGAACGTGCGCCGGGTGATTGATTCCAACCGCACGCGCCGTCGCTACAATGTTGAGCTGATTGCCCTGGCAACACGTGACCCGCAAGCCGTGATCGGCTTTGGGTCCAACATGCCGCGCAATCTCATGTCGAATTTCGAGCTGGCCACCGATGCGATTGCCCAGGACGTGAATTCGATCCGGCAGATGTATGGATCGATTGGCAATACCGCCACGGACGTATCGCTGGCGGTGGTGGCTCGGACGGATACTCCGGCGTCAGCAAAGAATCTTGGCGAGACCGTTACCGGCCTTAAACAGCTCGCAGGATTTCTCATCATGCGCCTGAAAGACGACCAGCAGGCGCTGGCGCAGGGCGCGATGGGGAATTTGAAGATTACGACGCGTGGGAATGAGCTTGAAATTCGAACTCAGGTTTCTTCCGCGAACCTGGCTGCACTCGTTAAATAACCCTCTATTAGTTTCCTCGGCAAGGTACTCACCTCCTTGCCGAGCGAAATAGCCTCTCAGCATTTTTGGAATAAACTGTGGTGGTGGGCTCAGACGCCGTTGTATCATGTGACCGCCCGCTCGTTTTTTCTCGATCTCACCAAAGGAGACAGAGATGGACGCAAGCATGTCACGCAAGCACCTTTACCCGCGTGCGAATCCCGCTGAAGAACCCAGTCCGTGGTGGTATTTCGGCCGGGCCGTGTATGTCAGCCGCTATGATTACAAAAAGATCTTTTTCGTTTTTCTCGCGATCGGCATCCCGTTAGGCGCAGTCGGTGTGCTGTTGAAGCTGCCAGTATTTCTTTACGCAGCATTTGCTCTCGCCGCCATCGGGATCGTCATGCTCGCTTACTCCCTGATTGGCCTCTATCGCCAGTACGGTCACTTCTCAGTCCAATACTTTCGTCGTCTGCTTGAACTGGCCGGCGCCAAAGGCCCGCTGACGGTCGCCGATTTTCATATCGGCACGTACCGGCATTCTTACCGTCTGGCAGAAGTCCTTCCCGAAGCGACCGTCTATTCCGTCGACTGTTGGAATCTCGAGGGGCCGCCGCCCGAGAAAGCGATTCGCGACGTCCGCGATCTTGAACCGCCCCCGACGACGCACTCCAGAATTTTGCCGAGACGCGCCGAGGACTTTGCCGTCCCGCTTCCTGACTCGAGTTGTGATCTGGTGGTTTTCGGATTCGGGACACATGAGGTGCCGGTCGGAGGGCCACGCGAAAAACTATTCAGCGAGGCAGTAAGGATTCTGAAACCGGAAGGCAAGGCGCTCTTGTTTGAACACGGCTACGATGCGCACAACTATTTGATTTTCGGTCCCGTCATTAACCACGTCACCAAACGCCAGGATTGGCTCGAGATCATGAAGAGCCATTTTCGCGATGTTCGTTACGCACGCACTTCTCACGCTGTTGACCTCTTCGTAGGAACTCGAAATGCCTGATCCTCCAGATCCTGACGGTGCTGATGTCATTGTTGTGGGAGGAGGAGTCGCCGGTCTCGCCGCCGCATTGCGTCTGCAGGACCGTGGACTAAAGCCGGTGGTGCTCGAGGCCGAGCCGCGCGTCGGTGGCCGAATGACCACCGATCGCGTCGAGGGTTTCGTAATCGATCGGGGCGTGACCTTGATCGGTAACAGGTTTAAGAGAATGCGCAGCCTGGCAAAGCGTCTCGGCCTCGGGCCGTTGATGCGGCCGGTCGGCTTCACCCTTGGTCTGGAAGACGAAAACGGCTGCCGTTCTTATCGCGCGCAAAGGCCGGATGACATCATCCTGGACCGGCGGATCTCGTTTGCCGCCAAGCGTGCCCTGTCACGTTTCTACTTTGACTTGCTTCGCCACCAATCCGCGATGGTGCATGGCCGCAGCGATCGCAGCGACGCCCTGGACACCGAAGATGTGTGGCAATACCTTTCGCGGCTGGGCGCCGGCGGTGAGGAGTTGTTCGAAAAGATTTTTGAGCCCGGTTTGCGCGCAGCCGTTGGTGGTTCGCTCGCCAACGCCTCGCGGGCAATTCTGATGCAAACCGTTTGGAATACGCTCGGCGGCGGATTTTGGAATTTGACCGACGGCGTCGATCGGATTCCAGAGGCAATTGCTTCCCAGGTCAAGGTGCTGACAAATACCAGGGTCCGGCAAATTGAGTTTGGCCGCGACGCAAAATTATCGATTGAAACGGGTGGCACAAGTAGATCGCTTTCGGCGC
>DATENS010000254.1:0-5870 GCA_035274925.1 Pyrinomonadaceae bacterium
GTTCGCATTATCGGCCTGCGGATACAATTGATGGGATCCGATATGCGGTGACCGCGCCGCCCCCCGGAGACATACACGACTTCTGGCGGGATGAGCATGGGCTGCAAAGTTGGGTGCAAATAGATTTCAACGGTCAGAAGACGATCGATGAAATAGATGTTTTCACGCTGCGACAGGATATTCTGACGCAGGCTGATCCATCGCCAACAGATACATTCAATAACTATGGCGTCACGGCGTTCGATGTGCAGTACTGGAATGGTAGCGCGTGGGTGACAGTGTCTGGTGGCTCGATCACTAACAATAATCTGGTATGGAAAAAGCTCACCTTCACGGCGGTTACGACTGCAAAGATCAGGGTAGTGGTGAATGCAGCGGTTGATGGAGTCGCGCGTATCTGCGAAGTGGAAGCATGGACGGTGGGCAGTAGTTCGTCAGCCAGCATTCACTGGCTGGTGACAGACCAGTTGGGCACGCCACGCATGGTGTTTGATCAGACAGGAAGCCTCACGGTCACCGATCAGAATGGGAACTATGTCAGCGGAATGACCCGGCATGACTATCTGCCGTTTGGTGAAGAGTTGTATGCCGGCACTGGTGGCAGGACCACAGCGCAAGGCTACGGCGCGAGTGATGGAGTGCGACAACGCTTCACTGGATACGAGCACGATTCGGAAAGCGGACTCGATTACGCACAGGCCCGCTACTATACGTCGATGCAAGGTCGGTTCACCGGCGTTGATCCCCTGATGGGCAGCGGAAAGCCTGAGCTGCCGCAAAGTTGGAATCGCTACGCGTACTGCATCAACAATCCACTCGTTCTTGTCGATCCAGACGGCTTGATTTGGGGGCAACGAAATCTCGGAGATGGAAAACTGGAAGCGCAGTGGTTCGACAGCGAAGACGATCTAAAGAAAGCCGGCAATGAATGGTCCGCGATGACCAGCTTCCTCTGGCGAAATCCAAATGGTGATGGCTATATATCGTTCGATCGTTTCTCAAACTTCCACGAAGGCGTCTCGACCATGGCAGTGGTTGGCGGCCTATTTAATGGCTCGACTTCTTCGCTGATGGCAGGTTATTCGAGCAAGAGCAATCCCGTAGCGCGAATGCTGAATGGGATACCTAACTCCGTTGACGCCATACTACGAGATCCTCAAGTTCAGAAGATAATAAATAGTCCAGACTTCCAATTCTTGTCGGTATATTCAGGCATGGCTGCTCTAGAATTTGGAGCAGCCAGTTCTGCGAGTACCGGGCTTTCGATGGAAGGAAGGGCTTTTCAGCTAACTCAGCTAAACAAACACATCGCAGGAACAGCCGAAGCAGAGAAGACAGCTGCTGCCGGTGCAGCTCATGTCTTTAACGATCTCTCTACATTTAGTCGGGTTGAATCCGAGATTTTTGCCCGCGGAATTTATACCGGTTCGCGAGGCGGCGTTCACCGATACGGTTTGTTATTTGATGAGCCAATTGGACTTCGTATTGATCGCGCAGGAAACACGACAACCTTAAATTACGGACAACTTAAGCTGAACGACAATGGGTTGTACCATGTGATCCCAAGAGCGAAAGGTCCGGGAAAATAATGAGTATATTCGATAACCGTTGGTTTGAAATATGGTCCTCTCCGGGAGCCGGTGCTCTGCGTCAAACGTGGCTCTATGTCGTGACCCCGGACGAGGAGCGACCTGGGCAAATCCAGGTCTTCGATCCTCAAGAGAACTATCGAATCGTGTACCAAGGAAAGGACTATGAAGATACTCTGATGTGGCTTACTGAGGACGAATACGAATTGGTTCAAGGAAGGATGTTTCCAGACGATGGATTCCCGCTCCATACTAAGCCAATTGCTGATTTCAATTCCCGGAACTAACCGATTCGATTCGACGTGTTCTTTGAAAACCAAATAAAGCTCTCGCGGACGCGTGAAGTGAGGAGTCGCTGCGTCTTCTAACTGCCGTTTGGCGAAGAGCTGTATGCCGGCACGGGTGGAAGGACGACGGCGCAGGGCTACATGTTGAGTGACAATGTGCGGCAAAAGTTCACGTCAGAGGAGAGAGATATTGAAACCGGCCTCGATTATTTCCTTGCCAGATACTACTCATCGACCCACGGAAGGTTCGCTAGTCCAGATGAATTCAGCGGAGGTCCGGACGAACTGTTCGACTTTGTGGATGACGCGGCTGAGAACCCCACGTTCTATGCCGAACTCGATAATCCGCAATCACTAAATAAGTATCAGTACACTTACAACAACCCAGTTAACATGACGGACGATGACGGACATTGCCCTCCATGTTTTGGTCCGAGCATTTCTGTTGATACGGATCTTTTCACAAACCCTTCCAGACTGTTAGATAAAGTCCAGACAGTAATAAGCGTTGTTGGCGTCGTTCCCGGCGGCGATGCAGCGGATTTGGTTAACGCAGGTATCTCCGCGCTTCGTGGGAACACGTCTGAGGCAGTCTTAGACACCGCTGGTGCTCTGGGTCCTGTGGTTAGCGCAGCCGCTGTCGGTAACAGGTTTCGCAAGCTAGTTAAATTTGCAAAGGCTGCGGGCAAGGCAGATGATGCAGTCGAGGCTGCTACGGATATTTCTTCGGGTGCTACTAAGGCCAGAAAACAAGTCTTCCGGGAGTTTTCAACCAGAAAGCAAGCTATAGATGCAAGGCCGAAACCTCTTCCTGCACAAAAAGGGAAACCGCGTGTGACCAGGCAGAGTAAGAACAAGGCAGGTATAGGTACCAAAAGCGAGAGACATGAACAAGGGGGACGGCATTTTCATGATGATCGTCACAACAAGAAAAAAAAGCCGAACAAGCATTACGGTTTCCCAGATTGAGTTAAAGCCGCATGATGGTAGAGGCGGTTAGGAGGGCTACGGGCAATGCGAATGACGACAAACCGAATGACTTACATTGCTAGCGTAGAAATTGAACCACTCCCTGGCTCCAAGATGAAGGGCCGTAGTCTCGGCGCCTTGGTCTATTGCTTCATTCCTGCCAGCTCTAAAGTTGTTGCCAAACGCCGTCTTCACACAGTGTTGGAAGAGGACAAGTATCGTCTTATCAGAATTGAACTGTTGGAGAACTATGAACACTTTAGGTGGGAGAAGCCGGACGACCAAGCTGAATACGATCGATTGGCTAAGCGGGCTGCGCTAACCGATGATGTGATCTATGGGCCGTTCTTCACATGGAAGGCACGATGAAAGTGATGCTGCCCTTCTCTTTAGCTCCTCGTTGGTCTAAGACGGTTCTCCTCCTGACAGTTCTTTGACAGCGTGCTTTCACGCGTACGTGTTCGCTGCGGCAACTATGACCTCACGGCGTTCGATGTGCAGTACCGCAATGGTAGCACATGGGTGACAGTGCCTGGTGGCTCGATTACTAACAATAATCTGGTATGGAAAAAGCTCACCTTCACGGCGGTTACGACTGCAAAGATCAGGGTAGTGGTGAACGCAGCGGTTGATGGAGTCGCGCGTATCTGCGAAGTTGAAGCGTGGACGGTGGGCAGCGGCTCGTCGGCAAATGTGCACTGGCTGGTGACGGACCAGCTGGGCACGCCGCGCATGGTGTTCGACCGGACGGGTTCGCTCGCCGGAGTTTCCCGGCATGATTATCTGCCGTTTGGTGAAGGGTTGTATGCCGGCACTGGTGGACGGACGACTGCGCAGGGCTACAGTGCCAGTGATGGAGTGAGACAAAAGTTCACTTCGAAAGAAAAGGATAATGAGACGGGGTTGGATTATTTCGAGGCGCGATACTACGCATCGACGCAAGGGCGGTTCACTTCCAGAGATCCTTACAACATCCTCTTAGAAACGCAGTTCGCGACTGATGCCAAGAAAGCCCAATCACAGTTCGTTACTTATCTAAGCGATCCGCAACGCTGGGCTCGTTACACGTATGCGTTGAATAATCCGTTGCTCTACACCGATCCGAGTGGTGAAGATGTGACGATCTATTATCGCGCACCAAGTGATGACAGAAAGTTGGGCCCGCTTCCGGATCAAGGTCACTTCTTCATTTATGTGAAAAATGATGAAACGGGTGAGTCGGCTTATTTCGACTACTGGGTTAACCCGGACACCGGTGAGACAGTCTTAGGGCAGGTTGACGATCAAAGGCTTAGTGAACATGCGAGCCTCACCATTGAAACAACGCCGCAGCAGGAACAGGCGATTCTCGGTGGGATCAAAGAAATGCAGAACAGCGCACCGAATTATGTTCTTACGCCAATTGGTCGCAGAAGCGGAATCGGAAATGTATCGGAATGCACCAACAATTCCATTAATCTGTTACAAAGAGGGGGAATAGGGGTCGGATTCATAAATAAATTTTTCCCTGGCGACGCTTGGCGCTCGCTCTTCATGCAATATGCTCCCGATCAAACCAAGATAGTTAGAAAATACACAGGAAGTGAGCGCGGCCCTCAATGGCATGATGATGTGATCATTCCCGATCAAAAGGGAGGGCGCTACGGGCGTGATCCAAGGGGTCAGGCGCGCCACGTTGATCCAAAAGCCCTTAATAACCGCGAACTGCGTTTTAGAGACGGAAAGCGATTAAATTAGAAAATCCACCATGCGGAAGAAATGGATCATCGTCGCCAGCATCGTGCTTGGCATTCTGTTAATTGGATTCGGCGCTTTGTTGTTGTTTGGCGACCGTGTCAATCGCCACCTGATCGACACAGTAGGCTTCCACAGTGGTACGGCCACCGTAGTTAAGAAGGAGGTCGTGACGTTTGACGAGAGGAATTACTCGTATCTGAACGATCATGGTGACACGGTCGAGGCTCGGCCTGGAGACAGGCAATACCGCGTGTATTATAGGCACGACGAGTTCAACGCCTATAACGAACCACTAAGAACTCAGTTACTGCGAGCCGAGGATAAACTCATCTCTGAGGGTAAGCCTCACTTCACGTGGAAGAACTACAATGACAGCAGCTGGTTTGACACCATCCAAGTTGGAGACAAACTTACTATTACATACAGAGCATATAGTGATGGTTACATTGAGGTAGCATCCGTGAAGAAGGCCAAGAGCTAAAGATCGTCAAGTACCTCCAGAACTGCAACGACATAAACTTTGCGATCTACTTAACTTCCAAACGGCGTCTTATCGGCGTTCCCGTCAGGACAAGCCGGGGCGATGAGTTACGATAATGCCGGCAACCTGACGACGGATACTTACAGCGGCAGCGCGGTGACGCGCGCTTATGACGCTGAGAATCGCATGACGTCCGAACTGCAGGCGAACAACTACCAGGCGGGAACTTATTCGTACGATGGCGATGGCCGCCGCATCAAACGGGTGGTGGGCGGAACGGAAACATTGCAGGTGTACGGCCTCGGCGGTGAGTTGCTGGCTGAGTACTCAGCGAATGCAGCGGCGTCGTGTCCGCAGAAGGAATACGGCTATCGCAACGGCGAGATGTTGATTACCGCAGAGGCGAGCGCCGGCGGAGGCACGCGCGCTAATGTGGCTCTGGCTACAAACGGCGCCACCGCGACCGCGCAGAACTACACGGCCGACGTTAACGGTTCGCATTTTCGGCCAGCGGATACAATTGATGGGATCCGTTATGCGGTGACCGCGCCGCCCCCGGGAGACATAAACGACTTCTGGCGGGAGGGACAGGCCTGCAATTTGTGCGATTCTCAACCATCCCTCAATCAAGATCGGAGAGTGAGCATTGGGCATCGCAATAATTGCAGCCTGACCCGAGTTTCATTCGCACGAGGTTGCCGGACTTCATTTCGCCCCTAAAGGGGCTCACCAAAATTATTATTCACGCTTAACCCCGGGCTCACGCCCGGGGCTACGGTTATGCCGCCCGCTCGCGGGCTCATAACG
>DATENS010000255.1:0-4382 GCA_035274925.1 Pyrinomonadaceae bacterium
ACAGCGCGTGCTGCGTGACGGCTCGCTGGTCCACTCGTATCGCAACCGCGCCCAGGCGCGCGTGCAGGAAAGATATGATTGGGATTACGTAGTCGATCGTTACGAAGATTTGTTTGCCAGGATGGCGGGTCTCGAAGCTCCGGAAAGACGCGCAACGGAAACTCCCGAATCGATTCACGCCGCCAAACTGGAAGCTAAGAGTCGATCGACCTCGGCCTGATTCTACTGAATCGTCTTTTCCGAATTCGATTTCTGCGTAATCTGTGGGTTCACTTCCAACGCTTGCCGTGCTTAATCACCACATCCACGTCCTGCAATAGACTGATATGCCTGAGCACGTCACCGCGCACCGCGATGATGTCGGCGTATTTGCCTTCGCTCACCGTGCCGACCTGATCCGACACCTTCATGGCCACTGACGGCCAATAGGTCGCCGCACGGATCGCCACCATTGGATCGATCTTGAAATCGTTTACCCACGCGTCCAGCTCGCGCCAGGTGGTTTGGCTGTGGAAATTCATCGGGATGCCACTATCTGTACCAATCAGAAGAACTACCCCGGACTCAGACAGTTGCTGGATCTTACGGGCCAGCGTCGGGCGTCTCAATGGCGTGATTTGGTAGTAGCTGAGCCGGTCAGGGTGCGCGAGTGACGCCTTGATGTCATCTACGATCGATTTTGGCAATCCCACCTGCCACGACGGATCGTCCAACTGCTCCGGATTGTCGCGCACGTTTTCATAGTTCAGCAGTCCCTGGACGGTCGGCGTCCAGAACATCGGGCCAAGACTCATCTTAGCCGTGCGCTCGCGCAGCATCGCGAGAATGTCAGCAGGGTATTCAGGCGCAGTCGCGAGCCCCGTGTGCTCGAAACAATCCACACCCGCCTGCAGTCCGCGCCGGATCTCTTCGGGCCGGTGCGAATGCGCGACGACCGGGAGCTTGTGCTTATGCGCTTCGTCGACGACAGCCAGCACTTCGTCCATCGTCATCTGGTCCTGATCGATCAGTTTGATGACATCGACACCCGCCTGGGCCAGCATGCGCACCTTGGCGCGGGCGTCTTCGGCGCCTTTCACTCCCCAGCGAAACAATTCGGTGCCGGGATAAGGCTCGTGCTGAATGAATGGACCTGATACGTAAAGCGTCGGCCCGGGTATCTCGCCTTTTCTGATCCGCTCTCGGACGTTGATGCTCGCCTGCAAAGGCGCGCCCAGATCGCGGGCGCTGGTCACGCCGGCCATTAGTAATTGCATCGCCGACGCGGGCATGATCACTTTTTCAAACTGGCTCGGATAGGTCTTGTCCCAATGGTCGTAGTCGCTGTGACCATTAATCATCAGGTGCACGTGCATGTCCCACAGGCCCGGCAGCACAGACATGCCTTCCGTGGAAATAATCTCCGCACCGGCAGGAATAGCCAGCGAACCCACCTGGCCGACGGCCTTGATGCGCTCGCCTTCGATGATGATTACGCTGTTACGAATCGGCTGACTGCCAAAGCCGTCGATCAGCGTGCCGCCGACCAGCGCCTTTACGCTTCGGGATTGAGCTTGAATTGAAAGTGGGGCGGAAAGAAGGACACTCAAAAAAAGCACTAACAGAACTGTCTTGGTCAGAGTTCTCATGCGTACCTCTTCAACTGATGATGTAAATCTGAGTAGCTTGCCGCTTTGCTGCTTTGCGCCTTTGCGGGAGCAGGTGTTTCGCGCAAAGGCGCGAAGACGCAAAGAAACAGCAAGTGGACGATGTCTAATTAGCCTTCACGCCCGCATCCTTATACACAGCCGCGCCCGCGATAGCCGCGATAATGGATGTGGCGAGGTGGTATGCCCCCACTTTGATCCATAGCGCGTGTGAGAAAAATCCCAGAGGAATAAATTGGGCCGGCCCGGTAACTGAGAAGGCAAGCCACGTGAGAATACCTGCCACCGCGGCGGTTTTCGGACCGGGCTTGCAACACCCTCTCATCAGGACGTACAGGATTATCGCAAGAAAGCCGCGCCCGAGTTCGAACACCGCAAAATAGGCGAGACCCATCGCATTGTGTTTTGGCTCAGTTACGCCGAGACCGTGGTAGACGGCCGCCCAATCAGCCGCGACGATTCGCTCGTGAAAGAATCCATCGGTTAAGAACGCGATTACCGAAGCAATCAGACCGCCGATAATCAATCGAGTCCAGTTTATTGGTGACATTCTTCGCTCCTCCTACAGAAGGTCGTTACTTCTATCACAGGCTGGGCGACAAAAACAGAACCGGGAGCGCTAGCGACCGGGTTTTCCAATCCGCGGAGCGGACTGAAATCAGGAGGTTACCACCTCAGTCTGGTCTATAATTCGCGACTATGCCGCGAATTAAACCCCTACAAAAACTAGTCAGCAAAGCACGCGATCTGCGCGAGGCGCACGACGAGCGACATCGACCCACCGGCTTTGGCTTTGCACTCGCCGACAGCGTCGATTATCTCGATAAGGCGCGCTGGGATGCGGTCACGGGAAGCAACTCAATCTTTTTTTCACGAAGGTATTTGCGCGTGTTGGAGGATGCCGGGCCCGAGAATTTGCAACAGCGATACGCGCTCGTTTTCCGCGGACGCGAGCCGGTCGCCGCAGTGGCGGCGCATCTGGTGACGATCTCGCTCGCGCGCGTAGGCAAGGCACGAAAACATCCTCGCGCGGTCGAACGCCCTCTCGAACATCTGGATGAGCGAATGCTTGTTTGCGGAAATCTGCTTTCGTGGGGCATGCACGGAGTCTGCTTTGCCCCCAACGAAGATCCCGCGGCATTGTGGCCGGCAGTAGCCGAGGCGCTTTATCGAATCCGCCGCGCCGACAAGCTCTCTGGCGACACCGATCTCGTCATGGTGAAAGACTTCTCAGCCGAAGACGCATCCGGAGTTTCAGTGCTGCGCCGCTTTTCATATCGCGAATTGGAAACCGATCCCAACATGGTGCTTGAAATTTCACCCGCCTGGCGCAGTTATGATGATTACCTGAAGAGTCTGACTTCAAAGTACCGCAACACATGCAAGCAAATTGATAAAAAGATCGAGGCGGGTGGTTGCACGGTCGAGCCATTGACCGCGGCCCAGGTCGGGCAACAGGCCGAGAGCCTGCACCAACTTTATGTTCAGACGCACAGCAACGCGAAGTTCCGGCCGGTTACCCTGCGACCGGATTTTCTGCCGACGCTGGCCGATTATCTCGGCGAAGATTTCCGTTGTCAGGTCGTCAAAAAAGACGGAAAACTGCTGGGCTTTGTCACCACATTGCGTGACGGCGAAACGGCCGTCGGCTACAACATCGGTTTCGATCGACAGGCCGCGCTCGAGCTTCCGATCTATCTGCGGCTGCTTAATGCTGTTGTTGCAGACGCGATCGCGCTCGGCGGGCGCCGGCTTTCGCTGGGACGAACAGCGCTGGAGCCGAAAGCCCGGCTCGGCGCCAAACCCCAACCGATGAGCGTAATGGTGCGGCACCGCATCCCGATGCTGAACGTGCTGGTGCGCGCACTGCTGCACACCATCTCGCACGACGAAGCGCCGGAACGAAATCCGTTTAAGTGATCGAGTTTGTTTACTTGATGCCTTTGAGAGTGGCGGGCTTGGCGAATAGAGAGTCAGCGAGAGGTTTATTGAACTCGATTGCTTCGTAGTTGATTCGGCTGGTCTGCACGCCATTACGGAAGTGGTCGATGACGAACGGAGCGGTGACCCCCGAAATTACCAGAGGCCTGAAAAAGCGATCCTCCTCAGTCACGTCTTCCATTTCATCCGTGTCCAGATTTTTTATTTTGCGCTTGTAGATGGCCTTGGCCGGCACGCCATCGTGAGCGGCCAGCTCGTATTCAACCCAAAAGCCGTCCGGATAAGTCAGGCGCACAACTTCGTTACGGCGCCCCAGACTGGCTTCGCGCCGTCCCACATAGCTGAGCACGCCTCCTTCTTTACGCCACCATCCGTGCAGCAGGTTTTCAAATCCGGAACGCATGCCCAGCTTGAAATCTGCAACCTGCTGGGCGGACTGGTCCTTAATCGTCCTGGCCGCGATGTCCAGTTGCCAGCCTTTATCGCGATCGTTTGTCTGAATGACGAGGTTGCCACCACCCCTGAATTCCGTGCGTTCGCGATCCGGATACGCGAGATAGTCAACAAAACGCGCCGGCACGCCCGACACTCCGTCACGGTACTCGGTGAAAAAGCCGCGGCCAATCACCGTCTGCACGCCCAGGTAAGCCGGCCCGCCGACGGCCTGAATCCCTTTCTGGACCACCGCTTCGGCTTTCTGGTCGGGTGTTGGCGGCTGCGAACTATCGGTTTGGCCAACGCAGATGTAGGCAAATAAGAGGAGGAAAGCGCTGGGTAGAACGAGCTTCGTGAGAA
>DATENS010000256.1:0-44435 GCA_035274925.1 Pyrinomonadaceae bacterium
GAAGCGCATACGCCGGCGGCTCCATCGCTCGGAAAACCATCTCAACCGAAGACTAAAGATCCGAACCAGATTCGTGCCGAGGCGAGTTTCCAGCAGGGTTTGGCAGCCGCGAAGAACAATCAGCTTGAGCATGCGATCAGATTTTTGGCCGAGGCCGCCAGTTTGGATCCGCGCAGAGGCCGTTATCGCGCCGAGTACGGCCGCGCGCTTACCAGTGAACCCCGAACCAGGCGCATTGCCGAGATTGAATTGAAGGCCGCGATTGCCCTTGAGCCGAACAATGGTGACTATCGATTGATGCTGGCAGATCTTTACAAAGTATTAGGGCTGCACCGCCGCGCCGCCGGGGAAGTTCAGAAAGCATTGGCCGCGGACCCGAACAATGAAATGGCGCGCGCGCTGCTGTCCAGTTTGAAGAAGTAGAACGTGCACTGGGGAACGACGATCACCACATGCCAATCGAGACCATTGATCAGGATCAGCTCGCGACGATGGAGATCTTCAGGGGATTGGCCGCGGACGCTGATGCTTTCGAGGATTATCCGAATCCGCACGCGTCGCGCGTGGCCGCAATCGCCGATCAACTCGGCAAGTCCTTCAATTTGGGCACGCGCGATCGGTTCTCACTGCGCGTGGCGGGGCTGGCCCACGACATCGGCGAAGCCGCGATGAACCGCGAGTACATTCAGCGCAATGGCCCACTCAGTGACGATGAGCGAATTGACCTGGCACGCCATCCCCTGGTCGGCGAGCGCCAGGCTGCGGAAGCGGGCGCTGACCGGGGCGCGCAACTACTAGTGCGCTGGCATCATGAATGGTGGAACGGCGGCGGTTACCCCGACGGACTTCGCTTTGAACAGATTCCGCTGGGCGCTCGCATCTTGCGTGTGGCCGACGCGTACGCATCGCTTACTGATGTGCGGCCCTTTCGCCAGGCCTTTTCGGAACGCCAGGCGCGTGAACACCTGCGGGATTGGATCGGACTGGAATTCGATCCGAATGTTGTGAAGGCGCTGCTTTCCCTCGAGCCTTTCGGCGAGCTCAGCGGTTATGGCCGCGAGCCCGAGCCGCCGCCCGACATTCCGGCGATTGCTGACGAATTAATGGATCGGATCGATCAACTGGGTAACTAGCTCATGCAGAATCACAACGGTCACAACACCGGCAGCATGAGTTGGCTGGGATTTGAGCTGAGCGTGCTGCGGCGCTTGAAGTTCCGATCAATCACGCTCGCGCTCGCCGGCGAGCCCCAGCTCGGTCAGTATTTGAAGCGCCTGGACGTGCGCGTAGCGTCAAATGATCCCGCCCATTGGGCCTGGACCAAAGCCGTTGCCTTCGTTGAAAACAATTCCGAGGTGCTCACCGACGAAGACGTTGAGATCGTTCTGGCCGACGCGTATGTGCCCCGCAGTTATTTTCGTAATCCAAACCTGTTGAGTTGGTTCAACGAGACTGATGCCTGGTGGTTCGACAACGTACGGGCGAACGCCGAACGTTTTGAATCACCTTATAAACGCGCGCTCGCCCTGGCGCTGGCGATGGGCGTGGCCGACTACGTTTTTTCGTTCAACCTGGAAACGCGGGACCTGCGCCAACCGCTGTCACTGACCAATGTATTTCGCCGGCTCTGGCGATCGCTCCCTCCGCCGGTCAATAACCAGCAAAGAAACAGCAGCACAAACTTTGCCGTCCGAAGTTTCCTGGCAGAGCTCTTTGACACGGATCTGCTTTTTCTGCGGTTGCCGCATCCACCGCGAGCCGCAGACAGCCGCAACTCGCGCGTCTTGCTTTGGCGCGAGGAATGGGTGCGACAAGGTAAAGGCTCGTGGAGCGAGCCCGGACCGGAGCGAGTCAATCGTTTCGGCCCGCCCGTCGAAACCAAAGAACAGTACCTGCGTTTGATTGAAGACCTGCTTCACATCGCCGCGCATTTGCCGATGATGGCAATCGAAGGGATTAGTGATGGATTCGTTTCAACTGACGAGTTGGTTGAGTGCGTCGGCAAGGCGCGCAAGATTGAGGCGATCTATACGAAAGACTTTTCTGAGTTGCTCGGCACCAAGGCGGTGATCATCACCGCCGGAGCTTGAGACCTCGATCATGAGGCTCCTTCCCATCGTCATCATCTTTCACCTCGCTTTTCAAAGCAGCGCGGCTTGTGCGCAGAATCGCGTCGGCCCGGGCCTGCAGCGCCCTGAATCCAGTTCGGCGGCCGAACGCAAGGACTGGAATGAGACCAGAAAGCGCGCAACACGCCAATCCGAATACATCGCAGGCGGCCTTTGGGCTTTGATTCACGCTTATCAATCGCGAACCCGAATGGAAGAAGCGCTCAAGTTGTCTCAAACGTTCTTCGAAGCGATTGCTAAAAACGATCCGGCGATCCTTCAGCCTGTAGGAGGGCTGGGGGGTTTACGGGCTCGTTTCCTCAATCTTATGCAATCGGGAGAAGACGATACCGTCTCGGGTTTTGCGGCAAGAGTGTTGGCCGTGACCGGGGGCGCACGATACGCACCGCATATTGCAGCGCTGATGAACAAGCGCGATGCGTCGTGGACTGAAGAAGATACGTATCCTGCACCGACTTCCCGCGGACAAGCCGCAATTGCTCTGAGTATTATTCCCGCGATGGGTTACAAAAAGAACATTGCGGCTCTTCTGACCAGCATGAACGTGTACGATCGATCCGGAGCGTCTTTCGCTCTCGGTGAAATGCGAGCAATCGAATATGCCGATGAGATCGCCGGTCTCCTGTCGCAACAAGAATTCACTTTTCGCAGGGATGAAAGCCCGATACACGCCCTTATCAAAATGGGAGTCGGCTCGAACTACAAAAAAGAAATTGCTGCAGCTCTGAATGACGACTTCAGTTCCGAGGTCAACGAGGCCGCCGCATACGCCTTAGCTCATCTGAACGCAATCGAGTACTCAGGCGAGATCGCCAAACTTCTCAATCACGAGTTTCGAAGACGCACAGCTGCCAAGGTATTGGCCCTTATGGGAAGGAGAGAATATACCCCCAGGATCGCGGCGCTGTTGGCGGTGGATTCCTCGCTTGATAGATCCGCCGCGCTTCTGGCATTGGGAATTTTGAACGCTCGCGAGTATGCGCCGCAGGCGGCCATGCTCATGCGGCGCGAAAGGAAAACGTCTGTGAGCTACTATGCCGCTCTTTCATTGGTCTTGATGAGAGCAAAGGAATATCGCAGAGAGGTGCTCGAAGTATTAAAAGTAAACAAGACCGGGAAGTACGTGGATTCGGACCTCAATCCGATTGTTGCGGAAAGAGCTGAGCAGATTGAGGCGCAGATTGGCGCTACGATCCGGCAGTTCAAGACTCGCAGGCTGGGTACGCGTAGAAACTAGTAGGGCGCTGCGCGATTAAGCTCCTCTTTGTGCGCGGCTGGCGCTGAAACACTCGCCGCACAAAACCGGCCGCCCCGGCTGGGGCTTGAATGGCACACTGTCGGATTTGCCGCATTGATCGCAGACGATTTCGAACCGTTCGCGTTCTCCGCCTCCACCACCCTGGCGTCCCCCGCCAAAGTTTTGCCGACGAGCGTCCCGGCAAGGCTTGCAACGCTTTGGGTGAGTTAGTCCGCGCTCGCGATAATAATCCTGCTCACGTTCCGTAAAAGGAAAAGTCGCGCCGCATTCGGCACAGTTGATCTCTAGATCTGGCATGGGTTTCTCCCGTTTCTCGTGGCACAGTTCATCTGGAGCTAAGCTTGTCCCAGAGTTTACTCCTCGCATATGCGGGTGTACAGAGAAAGATCTCTCTCTTGATCGGCGGTTCGTAGGAGGCACTTTATCGATTTTAGGGGCATCTTTCAGCCTTACTGTTTTTGTCGTAAGCTGTTTAGGCTCTTCTGACCTCACGTCAGCAAAAACAATTTATTGGCAGCCGATGCTTTCGTTATTTCATGCGGAGGCTCGTCTGCAGCCAGGTCGCCGTTGTCAGTCTCTTTTTGAAGGAGAATTCCTCATGTCGTTTCCCATCCGAGCTCACTTGAGAGGTGCAGTTTCATTAGTGCTCTTGTATTCAATCGGCTGCCTTTCGTGGGCCCCACTGGCCCCGGTTCACGCCGCCAAGAAGAATGCAAAGCTTTCAACTTCTCCCAGCCAGCCTCTACCGAAGGCGCCTCACAGGCCCAACGAAGTGCTTGTCCGATTCCGTCCGGGAGCATCACAAGCCCAGAGGGACATTCTGGCAGCAGGGCAAGGGGCGCGCCTTGAAAAAGAAACTCAAGGGCGACTCGTCCTTGGAAGTATTCGAACTATCCGGTCTAGGGGAGGCTGTTAATGCTTCGCTGCAATTCAACCTGGATCCGGCCGTTGAGTTTGCTGAACCGAATTTCCTGGTCAAGAGCGACCAAATCAGCACCGCACCGAACGATTCCCGGTTCTCGGAACAGTGGGCGCTGAGCAACGTTGGACAAGGCGGAGGCCAGTATGGTTCGGACATCGATGCCGGGAACGCCTGGCAAACCACGACAGGCCTTCCGAGGACAGTTGTAGCCATAATTGACAGCGGTATCGATTTCACACTGAATAGTTGGTCGGGCGTTTGGTTGCATACCTCTCTTTCGCCCGGAGGAGGCTTGTTAATCATGTTTCATTGTGGCCAGACAACTCCTTACTAGACCAAGCGAGGTGTTTGGTGGCTGGACTTTGGGGAATGACTGACAAGGAGCAAAGAGAATGAACTCGAAACATCCTATTTGGAGAGGGAGTCTTGCCATCACGTCCATGGTCATTTTGGCGTTCGCGAGCATTCTGCTCTCGCAGTTTGTAGTAAGAAGGTTTGGCCCACGAAATCTCCTTAATACTAAAGAACCGGCGATTGCAATTCCAGAATTGCTAGTGGCGTATCTGGCTTCAGTCGTGTTTTTTGGCGTAGTCCTGCTCGGAGCAGGCGTACTTTGGCTACTTCTTATGAAACCATTTTTTCAGCGGCACGAACTCAGCACCATGTTCGGCCTGGAAAAGGGAAAACAAAACCGTGCAAAAAAGTTGGTTGGGCGAGTTATTAATCTGATCTACTGATTTAATTGAGTGCGGTTCCGGATCAGGTACCTTTACGGCGAACCGCCGGAATTAAAGACGTTCACAGCGCCTCAAAGGCAATCTCAGCTCACTAATATTTGGCGTGGGCTATTGAGATGTAAAATGATATGACACCGGTCCTGTTTCTAATTTTGGTCCTGGCAATCGTCTGTTGGGTGTTGGTTTGGCGTAAGTCTGCACGCGAGACCCTAGCTAAACCATCCTGGAGACTTTACAAAATGGACGCCGAACAAAGAGAGATGTATGACGCTCTATATCTCGGGGCAGTGTTAGTTTTAGCGCTTGTATTTACAATCTTCTTCATATTCGCCCTTGTGCTTGCCATTGTTAGAAGCTAATTGAGAATGATAGTGCCAGTGGCTCAGAGGTTTCTCTAACTGAGAAGAACGACTAAATTGCTCTTCGGTTTTGCCACGGTTTTGCCGACCGTATATCTGTTGTTATTCATGATCTTTATCTTACTGCTGTTTTCTACATTCATATTTGACATTCCGGGAGCCGGGCTTAACGGAGTCTTTAAGAGCAATTCCATACTTGCACGGGGTCGTGCTGATCCTCGTGGTTAGTTTGGAGGTTTTCTACGTCTTCGATCTCAAATTTCGCCAGACAATTACCTTCCCTGTAACTCCCTGACGTGGGCGCGCACAGTCTCTCCCAAAGTCCCGAGGTTATAGCCGCCTTCCATGCATGAAACGATGCGGCCGCCACAGGTTTCGGCCGCCCACTGCTTGAGCACCGCCGTCATTTGTACAAAGTCTTCGTCGCTCAGCAGGAGTTGGCCCAGAGGATCGCTTTCGTGCGCATCGAAACCGGCGGAAATAATGATGAGATCGGGTGTGAACCTGGCCGCGATGTCGCCAATGGCTGAGTCAAAAGCGCGGCGCTGATCGCCGGTCGGCGTCATCGCGCGCAGCGGTACATTCATCGTGTATCCGCGCCCGCGGCCGTGACCGGTTTCGTTCCTTGTACCTGTCCCCGGGTACCATGGGTACTGGTGCATCGAGAAATAGAAGATCGACGGATCGTCATAAAAGATTCCCTGGGTTCCATTGCCGTGATGCACGTCCCAATCGAGAATAGCGACCCTCTCGATTTCTTTATGCCGCGATTGCGCGTACCGGGCTGCCACGGCAACATTATTGAAAAGACAAAAGCCCATCGCCCGATCAGGAGTCGCATGATGTCCCGGCGGCCTCACCGGAACAAATGCCGTGCTGGCCGCACCCTCGATTAACGCATCGATGGCCCGGCAGGCCGCGCCCGCGCCCCGCATGGCCGCTTCCATCGAGTAAACCGAAACAGTTGTATCGCCGTCGAGATAGCCTGTGCCTTCATTCACGACGCGCTCAACGTGCTTGAAATGCTGTGGCGTGTGACAGGATTGGATATCCGTGCGCCGCGCTTCGTCTGCTTCGATCTCGATCACGTTCGACCAAAGCTCGGAATCACCGCGCAGAGACGCCATTACGGTCGCATAACGTTCAGGTGTTTCGGGATGGCCGGGCCCGGTGTCGTGTTTTTCGAACACCGGGTGATGGACAATGGCTGTAGTCATCGCACGCGTCCAACTATCGCTTATTGATTTCCGCGAAGAGCTTGTCCGCGCGCTGCCTGTCGATTCGCTGAAGGATGCGATATTGCTCAGTCGCTTTTCTCTTGTCGCGCATCGCAAGGTAAGTAAGCCCCAAATTGTAATAGGCCAAACCGTAGTCAGGACGAATCCGAATCGCTTCATTAAAGCTGGCCATTGCCTCGTTGAGGCGCTGCTCATGTAAATATGCAAAGCCAAGTTCCTGGAACGCTTCGGCATACTCAGGCTTCAATCTCACTGCTTCGCGAAGCGGCGCGATGGCGTCCGCCGACCGGTTTAAATCATTTAAAGACCAGCCTATGTTGTAGTTGGCGACTGCATTATTCGGTTTTAACCTGAGCCCCTGCTGGTACGCCGTAATTGCATCCTGGTAACGAGACAGGTGGTAATAGTAGAGATCGCCTAAGCCGAAATAAGACTGCGCATAGTCAGGCTTCAGCCGGATCGCTTCGTTGTAGCTCCGTAGCGCATCCTCGAAACGTTCGATTTTGCGATAAGCATAACCAAGTTCGGCATACGCTTCAGCATAGTCTGGTTTCTGACCAATCGCGCGTTCGAGGGGCGCGACCGCCTGCTGATATTGTTTCAGCTCATTGTGAGACCAGCCGATGTTGTAATTTGCGGTGGCATTCTTAGGCTGAATTGACAGTGCCCTGCCGTAGGCGTTGATCGCCTCGGGATATTGGCTGGTGTTATAGAAGTAAACATCGCCCAGGCCGAAATAAGGATTGGCGTAGTCGGGCTTCGCGGAAATTGCCTGGCGAAACGAGCCAATCGCTTCCTGGAAACGCCCAAGTTTGCGATACGTGTAACCAAGTTCGCTGTGCGCTTCAGCATAGTCCGGCTGAAGCGTAACCGCCTGCCGCAACGGCGCCACTGCCTGAGCGAACAGTTTGCGCTCGTTGTAAATCCAGCCCATGTCGTAATAGGCCTTGGTCCTGGCCGGATCGATGGTGATGGTCGCTGCGTATGCCAGCAGCGCTTCGTCGTACTTCTTGAGATTGCGATAAGCGAATCCAAGCTCGTAATAGGCCGCGGCGTATTTCGGAGTCAGGCGAAGCGCCTGCTGCAAGGCGGTGATTGCCTGGTCGTACTCTTCGCGTTCGTTGTAGATCCATCCAATGTGATAGAAGGCCGAACCGATCGGTTTGAGTTGAACTGCTTTGTTGTAAGCCTCAAGCGCCTCGTCATACTGTTCGGCATTGAATAGAGTATCGCCCTGCTGATTGTATTGCTCAGCTGTAAGTCCGCGACGCACCGGCGGCGCCGCCGGCCGGCGCGCTGCGGGAGCGCGTGCAGGCGCCCGCCGTATTCGAATACCAGACCGGCCCGTATCACCTGACGTAGCGGCATCGGATGTGACACCGCCTCCACCCTCGTGTTGTCCAACAGCGACCACACAAGTCAACAGTAACATGGCGATAGTGGCCGCCAATGACAGCGCCCGAAGCTTAAACATGGGGTTCAATCTCCTGTGTTAAAGTAAAGCGTTCTTAGCAAGTAAATCGCCGGCGCAGAGATTATAGAGTGAAGTCGAGCCGATGCAAGAGCGACGTCAGGCAACACGGTTTCGCCTTAACCTGAAAGCGCGTTGGGAGAGTTTGCTGGCCCAGGGCCGTGGCGCGGTGTGCGATCTAAGCGCTACCGGCTGTTTCCTGCTGGCGCCCACCAAACTTAACGCCGGCGAGCTGGTGCGTCTCGAGATTCAGTTTCCGGATCATCTCGTTTTTGCCTGGGGACAGACGGTCTATCAGGTAGCAGAGATGGGTTTCGCGGTCCGTTTTGTCTTCAGTGAAGAAAATGAAGCGCGTGCACTTCGCAGGTTGATCGAAAAGTTGCAGCCGGAGTAGCTGCGGAATTTGGGTTTTTCTCTGCTACCTCGCGAAAACCTCGGCGCCCTCAGCGGTAAGCAGTGCTCAAAAAGAATTCTTACCGCAGAGATCCTAGCAGAGGCATCGCAGAGGTCGCCGAGGATGAGGCTAATTCAAAAGCAGAATACCGCTCGCTTCGAACACCCGTTTGACACTCTCGATTCGCTAAGCTAACTTAACAATTTCGTTTTCCCACGCGAATCTACACTGTGCGTCCCGTTCGTCTAGTGGCCTAGGACACCGCCCTTTCACGGCGGCGACACGGGTTCGACTCCCGTACGGGACGCCAATCTTTTTGACAAAACTAAAAATCCAGCTAACGTCTACTGGCTTATTCTCGTACCTGGAATCCTACTGAATAGGATGCCAAATTATTTCCAGCTACGAAATTTAGCAAATAAGTTCCGGTGCCGTAGCCAGACGTCTTCAAGTTGAAACTGTAACCGCCGATAGCGGCGTCGTACCGGAAATCAAAGTCTGGATTCGATTTTCCGCTATCGTCAAGACTAGTAGCCGCTTGACTGCTCGTTTGAACCACGCTTATCGCGTGTACCACGATGCCCATTGATGAAACATTGGTTCCGTTAGCGTCCAGTAACCGAACTTTGATCGGCACAGTGGAACCGGATTTATGAGCTTTTGTTTGGTCAAACGAAGCCGCCACGCCGAAAACTACCGTATAAGTGATTGCCATCTGAGCTGCATTTCCCGCGGCATCAGTAGCATCGACAGTAAAGGACTTTGCTCCAGGACTTCCCGTAACCAAAGCACTTCCGTTAGGAGCTGAACCCGCGCACGACGCGACTCCCGAAGCAGAATCAGAACACACAAAATCAATATTCACTGATTGGTTGAGAAGGTAGGTCCCGTTTGTCGGAGCCGCTACATTAATGACTGGGGCAGTTGCGTCTCGCTTTATCGTCACCGACTGATTGCTGGTTCCGCCGGCACTTGTGGCTGAGCAGGTAAAGGTCGTCCCGTTTGTGTCGGTGGTGACCGTCACAGCGTTGCACCCGGTCTGGCTCGTAATCGGGGATTCGGCATCTTCGGTGTTCCAGCTGACACTGACGTCGCCCTTATACCACCCACCATTTCCAAGAATGCCATCTACTGTCGGAGTAATGTTCGGAGGACTGGTGTCGTTTAGTTCGAAAGCCCCAATGTCGCAGCCCAAGCCGGCAGGACGCAGCGTTCCGCGTTGATCGGTCGCAATTGAATCTCCCGTAATTGTTGTGCAATCGCCTACCGAAATGGCGTCAACTGCTGGGTGGCCCGCCGTAAGTGCTCGGGTCGGCGTTAGGCCACCATTGTCGGTAAGGGGCCCCAGTTGAATACTCGGAATAACCAAATCACCGGCCGGAACATTTTGTCCGCAGGTACTATCGCTAAAGATGTTGTGACCGAGCGAAACGGGTGTGAAACCAAGGCAGTTGATGCCGGCGCCTCCCGTCCGGCGCGCTACGATACTGTTTTTGATCACTATGCTTCCCGGAGGAGAAAATGCATCTACGATCGAATCACTTCGATTGGGGTCGGCCTGATCGTCATAGATAGTTGTGTTGCTTATTGAGAGCGAAGCTGCATGATTGAGAATTTCACCGCCCGAGCCGGTGTTGTGGCTGATCGTGCTATTTTCGATCGTCAACGTGCTGGCGTTATTGTTGCATATACCACCGCCTTCAACTCCGAAGTTATCCGTGACCGTGCTGTTGCGTATTACGGTGCTGGAGACGTTCAAGTAGAGACCGCCGCCGCCACACCGCGCTCCATAACCTCGACCACCTTTAATCACGACGCTATCGAGAATGACATTCGCGTAAAGAGCGTGAAAGATTCGAAATTCGGGAATTCCCGGAGCATCGCTTCGATGGATAGTCGAGCCGTTTCCGTTGATAGTGAGAAATTCACGCTGGGTTGCGCTGAAGCCTTGGACGATCGGCAATCCACTTGGACCGTGAAACGAATCGGGACCAGCTATATACGTCAGCGTGTACGTCCCACCCTCAGCAAGATTGATTGTGTCTGGACCCACGTTAGCATTTGAAGCGTTGATGGCGGCGATCAAAGCCGAGACGTCTCCATCTGCAACATTGTACGTTCCACCCATTGCTTGCGATGCGATGCTGGCAACAAAAAGCAGGCTTGAGCAGAAAAGGATGATCGTTTTCATGGTGTAACTCCTTCGTTTATGTGAAGTGAACAAAATTTGTTTGACCAAAAGAAACAACGCAGAAAAGGGCCGTGCGGGACAGCTGACTTATTTGATCTCTATCTGTCGTCGGTGAAGCATAGCGCCGCTCCGACGAGATAATTGATTAAATGCCCTGCGTGGTCTATGCTAAGCCGAATCTTCAAAACCTCTTCTCCGTACCCCGACGGATGGATGTTGGAAAAACGAATTTCCTGGGCCACGCTCCTTCTAGCACTTCGCTTTAAAAGAAGGCTTTAATGAATCCTTAATTTTTCCCAAATGGAATCCAACGGCAATTCAGATAACCCGACTGGTCCAATCAATAGGGTTTCCTCGTATCAGTTCGGCTCGTACACCCTCGATGCAACGCAGAAGGCACTCTTTTGCGATGGTTTGCAAATTCGGATACCACTGAAGACCTATGAATTGCTTCTATATCTGGCTCAAAACAAGAATCGGATCATTGAAAAAAGTGAGTTGCTGCGCGAGGTCTGGGGAGATTCGTTCGTAGAAGAGTCAAATATTTCAGTACACGTTTCGAATCTGAGAAAAATAATTACCGCAGATCCCGCGGTCAACATTGAAACCTTGCCGAAGATTGGCTACCGGTTCGCTGTCAACAATCACGAAGAGAAAAAGATCGGGGGTGATAACGGGTTTTCTGAGATCGTGTCGCCTAAAGTTGCCGTACCCGTGTCAGAACAAATCAAAGCAATTCCGTTAAAGCAGGATAGGCTGAAATATTTTATTAGCGTTATTCGACAGCACTGGGTATTCGCGCTTCTTGCTCTCGTCGTCGGAGGAGCTGTAATCGTAATGCTTAATTACAGCTGGAGCGGCAAAAGCGGGCTTGCGATGGGAGAGGGGAGCAATGTTTCCGGCCGAAAAAGTGCCTTCACGTGGATACGCGAGGAATGCCCTAGAGATTCGCTAACGACAAACCTGGAAGTGGGCGGCTGCGACGATGCCGTGAAGTCATTTTCATTGAATTCGAATCCAAATGGGAATTGGGCCTATGGTTATTCACCAAAAGACGACTTTTCCCGGTTTTTTCTCTTCGAGAAAGCAAATCATAACAATCACTACGCTTCGCCAGAAGTGCCTGCCGATTATTGGACACGCCCTAATGAGTGGCATCCGCTGGTCCTTAAAAACACCTCCAATGTGGTGTACGTTTCACAGGGAGCGGTGGTTGTTCCGCCCAGCATGTTCGAAGTACACCCCGGGGCAAAAGGAGAGCGGAGCGTGGTTCGGTGGATCGCACCTGCGACCGGGCACTATCGCATACAGGGACAGTTTCGCGGGATAAACGGCAGCGGATATACGACCACCGATGTTGCGGTTATTGAAAACGGATCGGCAGTTCGATTTTCCGCAGACGTTGAGGGTTTCAACTTCGAACATCCATTCGACGTAACATTCAAATTATCAGCGGGCGACACAGTCGATTTTTCCGTCGGATATGGAAGTAACGGCAAGTACGAGGGCGATTCCACCGGGTTCAGCGCCATAGTCACGACACTTTCACTCGAAAGAACGGCTCCTGCCAGCAGCCCGTAGCCGCTCGTCCTGGTCACTGGGCTTCAGCACAGAGTTAGCTACGCAGTACAGCCTGAAAAGAAAAACATGCTCTCGTTACAAAGGGCGATCAGCATTAGAGGCGCCTCTGCGCGCGGAGGTTATCAATATTCTCGCCAGGCAACAAAGAGAGGCCGACTCCGCTCCGGTTGAATGAATTGTTAGATCGAGTGCCGGATTGTACAAACACAGTCTATTTCAAACCGTTTGCTTTCTTATACGCCTCTGCGAATCTTTTGCCGAAGTTCTTCGCCGGCTTCTTCTCCCAGAGATGTGTCTCCACGCCCTCGTATGACATCACGAGTTTGGGTTTACCGCCTCGGAGAACGTAAACATGCCCTTCACCGACGTTAAGCGAGCGGATAGCGACGTTAGGGAGGATTGAACCGAGTGAGCCGCCGACTACCTCCTTACCTCCCCCAAATTTCAGGACGACTTCGGCACCGTCCGATGAATCGAGAAGCTCAACGCCGATTTTGGACCTCCGAATCTCATCCTCAATGCGCCCGCGGTCCTTCATGTTTCCGCCCGTGTCGACGAAGACTTTCTTCAAGCCCTTTAGTTCTTCAGGCTTGCCGTACTCGGTTTGGGGTGCATGAGATATCAGGAGCAAGCCGAGCAGCAGGGCAAGCATTTGAGCCTCCTTTAAAAGCGGCCTGAGCGTGGAAGCCCGAACAGCCGTTGTCTGTGTAATCCGCTGGTTGCCGAAGCGCCGGCTAGCAGGGTACAGCCACCCAGCGATGCCGCCCCACGCCTGGCTCGAGCCGCCCGCACGAAGACGTATTTACACTGGTCCTGGCAGTAAGATGATTTAAGATGTGGCACTTTAAGAAGTGCAACACGACCGATAATTGTTATCGTTGTGGAGTATTCGCCAACTGCAAGAAGGAAGGATGATCAGCGATTATGAATTGGCCGCATGTCTGTCAGATGATTGAGTATGTTCCGCGTTTTTGGTCGCCAGCCTTGTTTCCCCGGCATACTGTCGCCCGCGCCGCGGCCCCGAAAACTGATGCTGTAACATTCACCTGTCTTCCGGGAGAGCGAGTTTGATGGTGACGCCGTCTAACTTTTGGCCTTCGCCGAGGTCTATCCCTCGCGCGTCCCTTTCGTCCCAAACTCCGGGATGGTAGAAGCTCGTAGATATATTTCTGTCTATGTCCACCACTTGGAGATATATCAAGTAACGACCCGGTGACAGGTGCTCGAAGGAGTAATCGGTGTCCAACGCCGGGTCATTAATGTACGACACGTAGTACGGCTCCTTGCGCGACTCGTAATCGAGTCTTATTAGGTTAACCCTGTAGCAGGTAACAGGTTTGCCCGCAGCCGACTCGAGTCGCCAGCTTATGACGCCCGTGTCCGTTGCCGTAAAGTCAACGCGTGTGCCGCACGGGCCGTTGCCCAGTATCCGTACTGAGATGTATCGCTTTACGCCCCAAGTCTTTTTGTCGTCGTCGTATAAGACCAGCCATGTGGGCAGGAGCGGGTAAACCTTGTATTCGCCCTCCGGCAGTTCACGGAACTCATAACGTCCTTCAGAGTCCGTGCCGGCTTCGAACTTCGCCCCATAATTATCCGCCACGACGGTGGTACCATTGATCGGGCCCCGGCGTGAGTCGTTGTAGAGCGTCCCAAAGATGCGAGGCTGTTGCTCCCCTCTGATGTGCGCGCGGATAGTGCTCAGAAGTTTAGCGATGGCGCTCTCCTCCATGTAGTCGATCGCGCCACTCCACTTAGCGTGGTAATCCCCCGGCGGCCCGCTGAGGTTGAAGATGTATTTCTTATCCCTCTCAATCATCCCGTAACAGCCGGCGCGTATCCTGAATTCGACAACCCCGCTCGCCTCTCCTTTGAGCAGTTCCTCTACCGTCACAGCCACCTCACCATAAAGGTAGCCGTTAAGTGTGTCGCTTTCGGTACGCTCGCCAGTCTGGCGGTTGATTGCCGTCAGGGAGACGACCCGGCCGAGGAAGACAACGTCGCCGTCTATATTGGGGCAGTCAGGCGAAATACCGTAAGAAGCAAAGCAAGTCGGTTGGGCTGCGACTTCCGCCATACAGAGCAACACAACGCACAGAGGTACAAAGAGCTTAACATTCACCTTAGTAGCACCTCCTCATGTTGCGGTTATCTGCTAGATGCGCACCGCATTCCAAAAGGATGTCAACAGGGAATATTCTCTTTGAGGTCAGTCGGAGGTTCGATCCGGTCGCTACCGCTCCCGGTTCTGTATAAACTAGAGGCTCTTATGCGCCTCTGGCTCTCAAAAAGCAGCGATGTGCCAATTCGCGTCCAGTTGGAAGCACAGATCATTCTTGGCATTGTCAGCAATGATTTAAAAGCAGGGCAGCGCCTGCCCAGCACTCGCGATTTGGCGCGCCGCCACAAGATCCATCCAAATACCGTAAGCGCAACTTACAGGCAACTGGCTACCAAAGGATGGGTTGATTATCGCCGGGGCAGCGGTGTCTATGTGCGCGAACGCGCGTTGGAGCAATCACACGTCGGCAATCTTCCGTTGGATCGATTGATTTCGTTCTTTCTCGACCTTGGACTCGACAAAGGTCTTTCGCTCCCAGAGATTCAGTCGCGACTGAAACGCTGGTTGTCTTTGCCGCCGCCGGATCATTTCCTGGTTATTGAGCCGAATCCGGAACTGCGCCGGATAGTTGTGGCTGAGATTGAAGAAGCAACCGGCGCGCGCGCTACCGGGGCGGGACCGGATGAGTGCGCGAAACCGAAAGTCCTGCGCGGCGCCGCGCCCGTCGCGCTTTTCAGCCAGGCAGAAATCGTGCGGGCTGCACTGCCGCGAGAGACCTATCTGATTACGCTGCGCGCTCGGTCGGTAGCTGAGTCGTTGCAAGGTGAGAAATCACCAGGGCCTGACGCGCTTATTGGGATTGTCTCATCGTGGCCTGAGTTTCTCAGTTGGTCTCACACAATGTTGATAGCGGCGGGAGCAGATCCCAACGTTCTTAGTCTTCGCGATACGCGAGAAAAAGGATGGGAAAGAGGCTTGGCTTCAATTGACCTGATAATTACCGATTCGCTTAATGCCCGTAAACTTCCCAAGGGCTGCTCTCCACGCGTGTTTCGAGTCGTCTCAGATTCCTCAGTCGCCGACCTGCGAGCTCATGTCAAACAGTTCTTCAAGTAGGCGGTACCGTAATTTGAAATCCTCTGCGTCACCTCTGCGTTCTCGGCGTCTCGGCGTCTCGGCGGTGAGTTTTTTGCACGTCCTTCACCGCTGAGACGCAGAGGACGTAGAGACTGCGCAGAGACGAACCTGACTTAGCACACCACTTTCAAGCAAGGTCGCGGGATACTCGACACGATCCGCGATTTCTTCCACGCTCGAAAATGTTTCTTCCGGGAAGTGACTACTGAACGATTCAAGGTAGTTGACGCCCCAGGACACGGCGCCAAATGCGATCCCTTCGGCGTGGGCCGCCTGAAGGTCTCGGATCTCGTCACCGATAAATATCGTCTCAGAAGGAAGAGTTCTGCTTTGCTCGAGAACTCGCCTGAGCTTTGCACGCTTACCAAGTATGGGAGCGTCACAGGCGTAGTGCCGGATCAGCGACGCATTCTCTTCTCCCAGCACCTTCCGAACGTTGATCGATGAGTTGGAAGAGACAATCCCCAGCGCCACGCCTTGCGCTCGCAGAGTTCGCAGCAGCCGATCGATGCCGGGAAATAGATTGATGTGGACGATGTCGCTCGTCATGCGTCTGCGCACGTGGTTATGAACCAAAGGAAGTTTCCACATCGGAAGTCCCATGTGTGCGATCATTTTTCTCGTGTCAAAGCTTTTCAGTGCCGGATACTCCGCCGGCTCAATTCGCCGGAACTTATACTTTTCCGCAACCTCGTTGATTACACTTAAGAACCACGAGACTGAATCAGCCAGGGTTCCATCAAAATCAAAAATGATTAGCTTATAATTCATGGCACTATCGAGCCTGGTCCTGATCCGTCATGCGATACGGCTCGCGCAAGCCGCGTTTCGCTTCTTCATACGAGCGTTGGAACTTAGGTCTTTCGAGGACGGCGTTGTATTCGGCCAGCGCTTCCCGCCTCCTGCCTGACAGATCCATCGATTGCGCCGCGCGCAAGCGGGCCATGGTTACGAGGGAGGGCTCTCCGCCAGATTGCCGCGCCGCCGCTTGAAACTCTTCAGTGGCCCGCTGCAGCTGCCCGGTGACAAGCAGGGCCTCGCCATAACGAAAATGAATCAGGTCGTTTGCTGCTACTCCGTCTTTGCCACGCGTGCGATCTCGCAGCAAAGATTCAAAAATACGGAGCGCCTCTTCGCAATCTGCGTTCGCCGCCCTTGTCGACGCGCCCTTTGACTTGCGCGCAGCGGCGGATCGCGCGATCAGCGCGTCAGCCGCTTGCAGTTGGAAGAGGTAGTTCCGCGGGTACTTCTCCGCAAGCTCACGCGCCGCGGCGAGCGATTCCGTCCAGCGCTTTTCACGTTTGTAAAGATCGATGAGCAACGAAAGCGCGATGCCGCGGGCCCAGTGCCCTTCCCGCGCCACCCCTTCCAGGGTTTTCACCCCGCGTTTCTTTGAACCTCGAATGCCGCCGACACCGGCCATGATTCTCAGGGGTAGCGGCAGCGATCCGACAATGAAGTCGTACATCCCGATGCTTAATTCGGCGTCACGAAAACTGGGATCGAGCTTGAGCACTTCGCGATGACGATCCACAGCGCGCGAGCTATAACTCAACGCCGCCATAAATTTTCGTTCGACAGCGGCTGCAAAAACCGCTCGCAGTCCATCGGTCACGCCCAGGAAGTAGAGCGCTTCCAAATCGCGGGGATTGCGCCGCAAACGCGCTTCCGCCAACTGCGACGCTGTCCTGGTCCAATGGTGAAATTGCTCGACCAGTCGCGGATCGGCCTTCTGGTCACCGCTGTAAAAAGATTCGTTGCTATAGAGCGACGCCTGGCGTTGCCGGGACCGATTCAACTCCTGTAACCAGATGGTGGCGGCCAGGGACTGTGGGCCCGCCGGGTGGTCAGGAAACAGACGCACCATCTCCTTGAACACACTATTCGCTCTGTCGTAATCGAGACTGTAGAGCGCCTCATACCCTTCGACTCTTAAGTCATCGAGCTGCGGCCGATTCACCAGGCCGGGCGTTGCAGTCGTGGCCGTCGTCGCGACAGTTTGCGCGAAAGACGCGCCCGACATGGCAAACAACACGAGCAACAGGAAGATTTGTCTTAAAAACATAGGCTGAAATCCATCCAGATAAGTCCAATGTGGATTAGACCTCATCGTGAAAGCTGTGTCTGGGTGCAGTGTTTCAGTTATGGAAGTGTCACACGGTGCGTTGCCCCGCTCGTCCTGCGCAACTATGGTTGGCTGGGAGAATAAGGCACGCGTTTGTGCGAGTGTCGTCGAGGTTGTTAGTAATGAATTTAGTTGATTTTGTTTCAGGACGGCGGGATGGAAAGGTTTGGAGCCGTCCAGGTATTTACCTGCTCAGCCGATCGATCGTCTGTGGAGTAGTCATTGTTTCGATAGCGACGCTGTTTCTCACGCCTGCCAATTTCCTGCAATACACCATCGATATCCTGCTGCGGACGTATCTCATGTTCCTCGGCACGGTGATGGCGCATGAAGGTGTTCACGGTCATCTGGGTCGCACCAGGGCCGCGAACTTCAGGTGGGGACGCATCGCGTTGCTGCCCACGATGGTTCCGTTTACAAACTTTCGCAAAACCCATCACCTCCATCATGCTTACACCAATATTCCCGGTCAGGACCCGGATCATTTCATGAAGTCGCGCAACCTGATGGAATTGGTTCTGCGCGCTCTCGCCATGCCGCATCAATGGTTTTTCTGGCTGTGGAAAAGGGGGCGCATCCGCAAACGGGATTTGCTTGAGCTGGCCCTGAATTACCTGATCATCTTCGCGCTGTACGGAACAGTTCTGGCATCGGTTGGTGCTTCACGGCTGTTTTGGGGCATGACGCCGGCGTTGGTGCTGGTGTCTGTTCTTCTTTGGTTTCCATTTGCGGTTCAAACTCATGAAGGATTTTCGACTGGCGCGGCCGAGCTGCGCTCGCACAACTACTATGGCCGTTTCATGTATTGGTTCTCGTTGGGGCTCGCAATGCATCGTGAGCACCATCGGCAACCAAAACTATCTTGGATCGAGTTGAAGGAATACGTGGAAGACCCTCCACATCGTTTTCGTTTCCTCAGCCGCGACATTCGCATTGAAGTTCCATCCCATGAAGTCACCACCAGATAATCACGGCCGGTTATCCGTGATAGACCGCATTTTCTCTATCATGGAAACGCACCAGCGTCCCCAGGACTTCACGCTCTTGTTGCATCTGAAGAATGCGCCCGGTCTTGACGCCTTGCGCGCCGGCGCAAACAGCGCGCGGAACCTCTATCCCACCACCGGATCGATCATTCAAAAGCAGCGCTGGATCCGCTGTGTTGAGCCGAACGGCAGCTTCTCAACAATTTCAGACCTTTCAAATAAAGAGACAGCGAAAGCGATCACTGAGTTCGTTGATCGCCCGCTTGATTTGCGCCGCAAGATGCCGGTACAGCAGCTTGCGATTACGAATGGCAAGTCAGTGGTCAGGCTGGTGACGCGGTTTCATCATGCGGCCGCTGACGGCGCGAGCGCCGCGCTGTGGCTCAATCATCAATCTCGAGTCGCTCGTGAGATGAAAGCCCCGGTGAGCGAGGCTTTCCCATTCGAAAACCTCACCCTACGACGGCACGAGTCGCCGGTAAAGCAAAGCCGCTTCGCGCATCGCGGTGCTTCACAGGCTTTGTGGTCCAGTCATGCCAAGGCAAGCCGCGCCCGTCGCTGGCGCACCATCGAGATCGCCGGCACAGATCTACGTGAAGGGTGCCGGAAGGTTGCCCATTTTAGCTACAACGACTTGCTGGCAACGTGCGCGTTACAACTTTTCACGCAGTGGAATCGCTTGCACGGCAATGGCCGGCCCTCGAGAGTGGGCCTCTGGCTCCCGGTTAACATCCGTCCGCGGTCTGTCGCCGGTTTCGGCAATGGCACCAGCCGGATACGTTTGTACGCACACGACAATCACACTTCACTGTTGGAGAAGTGTCGCCAGGTTCGCCGCCAGATCTTCTGGTCGAACCGGCATGGTGAATGGGCGGTTCCGGAAAAATTTCCGTTGGCTTCCTGGCCGGCATGGGCCATTGATCCGCTGGTGCGCGCCTATTGCAATCGCAGGGGAATCGACATGGGCACAGGCGTTTTCTCGCATGTCGAAGCAGTGGCCGGTGAAACTGCCGAGGTCTTCGAGCAGTTGGAAAAAATAGAAAGCATCGGGCTATTGCACGCGCGTCACTCGCTGGCAATCAATGGCGTAACCCGTGGCGCGCGCACGTGGATGACTTTTACTTATGATCCGAGTTTGCTATCCGACGACGATATCGATCGCATGGTCGAAATCTATCAGGAGCAACTTGACGCAGCCCGCCGGGAATTTCAGTGAGAGGCTTGATCAACGACTGTATCCGGCGCGTGATTGCCCTCGGAATCGAAGGGCTCGGCCTCGTGCTGACGATCGCGCATCGAATTCGGGTCGACACTTTCTTCTGGAGCCAGAGGCGGCTCAAACGCAAGTATGGAATCACTTCAGACACGCCGGTATTGACCTTTGGGCCTGAGCTCGAGGTCTTGATCGATCGGGCCGCGGCGAGGGCGGGGCGGGATGCAAAGTTCGCCTGGACGTCAGGCTCAACCGCCGCGCCCAAACGCATCCTCTACACCAAAGACCGTCTGCGTAAGGTAAAACTCGCTTACGTGGATTTCGTCGCGCGTTGCTGCTGGTCGCTTCATGTTAAGCGCTCGAGTCTTTATGTCTTCAGCAGTCTCAGCCAGGACGATTCGCTTACGTCTATGCTGTTGGAAGAGAAGAGCGCACCTGACTACTTTTCCTCGCTGCAGGCTCCATATCGCGTTCACTGCTGTCCGTCCATGAGATCTCTGGTCTCGGAATACGGAGCTACAGCGGTGCGCTTGTGGGTTCTGGCGATCGCGAATCCGGGCATCCTCTACAGTACAAACCCTTCGACACTTTCAACTTTTCTCGATGAGCTGGCGACAGCCTGGCCAAAAAGCTCGAGGTTGGTGAGAGACTGGTGTCGAAGGCCCGAGGCCTTCGACCAACGTGTCCACGCGATTGCGAGACGACTCGACTCACGTGGCAGCCACACTCGACTTGCTGCGATTGCGGCGAGTGAGCTCCCGTTGTCTTTCGAGGCATTCGCCCCTGCCGCAAAGATTTACATCTGCTGGGCGGGCGGTTATGTCAAATCGTTTCTGGATCGTCTTAAGACTCACCTACCTCCGGAGCGGTACCAGCTTGTTCCAATGTATTCGATGTCCACAGAGACTTTGGAAACCGTCGGCAATTTCACTGACGACACAGTCACGTTCTTGCCCATGGCGCCGAAAGTGCTCTACGAATTCATCGATGAACAAGCCGCAAATCATCCTCCAAGCTTGTTAACCGCAGCACAACTGGAAACAGGAAAAATCTATTCAATGGTCGTGAGCGACGCGTACGGCTTGCGGCGTTATCAGACCGGAGATCTTTTTCTTTGCCGGGGATTCGTACGCGGTCTGCCTGACCTCAGCTTCGTCAGCCGTCGCGATCTGGAATACTCATTCACCGGTGAGAAACTTACGGCGGATAATCTGATGACCGTTTTTCAAAAACTGCGCCGTGAGTATCCCCAACTAAGCGAGGATAAGTTTCTCACCTGCGTACCATCTCATCCCATCGGGGATCCGGCGCCGCACTACAAAATCGTAATGGTGAACGGACATCCCGCAGATGCGGGGATTCCGGTTGATGAAGTCGCCACCCGCTGTAACGATCTTTTAGGTGAGATAAACTGCGAATACAAGAGTAAGTTTGAGAGTGGCCGCCTGGGAGCCACAAGATTCATCCTTTTGCCATGGGAAGATTTCATTAATCGAGTCAGTGGCGCGCGGATCAAATCGTGGGAAACACAGTTCAAGTTTCTGCCTCTTTTTCGAAACACCTGGGAAAGTCTCTCTGGAGCTTCGCGAGCAGCTGACCAAAGCTACGAAAATCCTGGCCCAGGATGAGACGTTGGCAACCAGCCGCGCGGGCCGCTGCATCATCTCGGTCAATACGATCCCCAATGTGAAGAATGTCAGCCGCCGAAATCTGATAGTCCGCGGCTATGTGTTGAAAGCCACGCGCATTTGGCTTCACAAATCCCAACCGCTCACCGACATAGATTGATGCGAAGCGACTGGTAAGACCAAGCGAGTCCAGTTTATATGCCGCCTCGTAATCGGAAAGTACTACCTGCGGAATACCTCGCGAGGCGAAGAACGAAATTACCTCAACGACATCCTTGCGCGGTCCGGCTTTGTGAATTGCTGGACCATACCAACGCGTCTCGGTTTCCAGGAGGGCCTCTCGCTGGTTTTGTGTCAGATAGGATTCGCTGAGAATGCCGCCCGCTTCACGAACGGAATCGACTTGCGACCGATAACGTCCCAGCGCCGCCAATTCTTTGGCCGCTAATCGTGCTCGACCCTGAAACATGTGGTTAAGAAAGAGCTTCATCAGATGCCACTTCATTCGGCTAATCGAGTAGAGGGTCCCGTCGACGTCCCAGCTCACGAGCCTGATTGAATTTGTAGTTCTTGTCATTCCTTCCCAAGTGGTTGCCATTTTTTTAGCAACGTCGTTGCGGAAATCCGTCGAATTGCGTCGCGGATGTGAATCAACCAACAAACTACCTGATGGAGAAGGTGCAGTACGTGCTTTGCTACCATCGCGATCGCGGCACAGCCACCTGGACAAGCTGGCATCTGGATTCGAGTTGGCTCGGGAGCGCTCCCCGGCAAAACGATTACCGCGCTGACACCACTCTCCCGGTCGGTTGGTATCAGGTGCAAGGGTCAGACTTCTCCGGCTCAGGTTTTGATCGCGGCCACATGACGCCGTCGGCCGATCGCACCAGCACCGTCGCGGACAACTCGGCGACGTTTCTGATGACCAATATGATTCCCCAGGCGCCCGATAATAATCAGGGACCGTGGGCGGATCTGGAGAACTACCTGCGAACTCTCGTCACTGCGGGGAACGAACTCTACATTCTCTCGGGCGGTACGGGCACAGGCGGGAGCGGCTCAAATGGTGGAACTACCAACACGGTTGCCTCCGGACATGTCACGGTGCCGGCATTAACATGGAAAGTGATCATCGTTCTCCCGGTTGGCGCTAACGACACATCACGCGTCACCACTTCAACGAGAACGATTGCCGTCATAATGCCAAACACACAGGGCATACGAAATAACGACTGGCGCAACTATCGCGTAAGCGTTGATCAGGTTGAAGCCTTAACTGGTTTTGATTTCTTCTCGAATGTTCCGGTCGCTATTCAAGCGGCGATCGAATCAGTTGTCGATAATCAGTGAGGTTAGCTCTCGAGCCCAGCCCGGCCACGACGTTTTTCAATCCGCCCAAAGATCGCCATCACCAGCAGCACCGCAAACGGAACTGAGTTGTAGACGGGACTAATCCACCGCAGGTCGCCGTTGAAATAATCAAACCAATGAATTGCTGCCACCAGCAGAGCAAAGACCATCAGGAAATAGTGGACGCTTTCCCTTCGCTCGTAGTTGAATGCGCACCAGAAGAACATCAGCGCGATGAAGATTCCGGCTGCGCCCTGCTCGCGCATCGTATGCTCGAGATGAAATGACCGCGCCGCTTCCCCACCCAGGGTCGCCGGGGAGAAGAGGGCAGTGACGGCGTACAAAAGCGCGAAAATACCAAACACAACGTAGACAGTTTTGTTTGCAGTTCTCATAAACCCGGATGATTCTATGCGGATTTCCTCAGTAAACAAACAGTATTGCAGGTACTTGTCCGAAATTGACAATCATTTTCAACTTCTGAGATACTGCTAGCCGCGGCGAGACGCCGCCTTCTCTTCCCGGATTACGAGAGTTGGGTACCCCTAATGCTTCAGTCATTCATCATCGTTTTGCGCGAGGGCTTTGAATCATTCTTGCTCGTCGCGGTTATTTTTTCCTATTTGCGCAAGTCGGGTCGGCGACAACTCGCGCCGGCTGTATTTTGGGCCATCGGCCTCGGTCTGACCTTGAGCGGCCTGCTCGGTTACCTGCTCTTCCAAATGCAGACGGGCAACAGCGAAATGGTCGAGCGCTGGTTGGGTTCGTCAGTTGCCGGATTTCTCGGCAATGAAGCCTGGCGCGAAGCTGTTCTTGGTTTGATCACCATCGCGATGGTCTTATCGCTGGTGATCTACATGTGGAAAACCGGCCCACAACTGAAAGAGAAAATGGAAGAACGGCTGAGTCAGGTTTCGGAGCGATCCGGATGGTTGGCTTTCGCCGGGGTCTTTCTGTTTACGGTCGTGACCATCAGCCGCGAAGGCATGGAAACGGCGCTGATGCTTCAGCAAGTGCGCAGCCCGCGTTTGGTTTGGGGCGCTCTTCTGGGTCTGGCGGCCGCAGTAAGCATGGCCTGGGCCTGGGGAAAATTCGGACATTTAATTAATGTGCGCCGCTTCTTTCAAGTCACGGGCATCTTTCTCATTCTGTTCATGATTCAGGTCGCTATTTATTCTTTCCACGAATTCACTGAGGCCGGTGTCCTCCCCAACAGCGAAGCCCTGCACACCGCTACGGAGAAGTTTTCACCCGAAGGGATCTACGGCCAATGGTTTTCGCTCGTGATGGTCGGCGTGTGCGCGGCGTGGCTGGTGGGAGCGTGGGTGGCCGATCGCTCGAAAGGAATGCGCAGGCATTCCATCCATCTTGGCCCGGCGAAAACATAATTCGAGAACAACAAGTCAACAAAAGAAAGAGGGCAAGGCGGGTACGCCTTGCCCTTTACTTTTTTCAAAGCTGCGCCGTGCTACTGATTGTACGCCGAATTGATGGACGGTCCATTACCCGCCGTGCAGATATTTGCTTCGTTGTTCGCGAAGGTATTTGAACCACTCTTGGTAGTGTTCAGGCCGCCGGCGCCAACAAAAAGAATGCCGCAGGCGACGTAGTCCGTCGGAACGTAATAATGATTGGTAACCGTATTACTCGTAACCGTCCCCCTAATCCTCGGAAAATAAAGGCGGCCGGCAATGCCGACCGCCTTGAGTAAGGATGGGGATGGACTACTTGCCAGTATTCACATACTGGATACAATCGCCCTGGTTCTTGAAGGTTGATCCGTCTGCTCGTTGCAGGTTTTGCCAACCGCCATTCTTGCATTGACTCGCGACGGTTGCAGTAGCGCGAACTTCAAAGTCATACGTCGTTCCGTTAATTGAAAACGCATCGACATTTCCGTTGAAGTTGCCCCAATCGGCAGGGCCTCCAAAACCGGCAGTGAGGCGCAGTCCGCCTTTCGTTGCGCCAGTTGAGTTGCGAATGACGGCATTCGGATATTGCGTAGCATAGCCAGCGAGCGTGGTAAGTGGCGGGCCGCCCGCACTATCGTTCGCTGACCACCAGCCTCCCACACCAGCATTCCAGTGTTGCCAAGTACTGAATGCAACACAGCTCGGGTTAGTGCCACATTGATTTGGCACTGTGCCACTGTATGGCAGGGTGGGATACGTTCCATTCTGATAGCAAGGCTCAAAGAAGAGAAAGTCATCGACGCTGCCATTGGCATCCTGATCGACGTTCAGAAGGATATACACAGCCTGGCAACTAGTATTGGACCCACCACCATTTGTCGTGACATATGTCCAATAGTCCACCTGTGTGATGTTACTAAGTTTCAGCCCATCATAATTTCCGTTCCTAAGCTCAGCATCCGTAGCGCCGGTTGAATCGACCGTAAACTGGGCGCTAGCTGATCCCAACGGCGGGTTTCCAGGACCTTGGACGAATTGGACATCAGCGGGAGGCGTAGAGTCTTCGGCCCATCCATCCATATTCGTGGGCGTGACGACGATGGTTGTGGCGGCCACCACCGCTACGGTTAAAAGCAATGACACTATCGCGAGGAATGGCAACGTAATCGAAAGTCTTTTCTTCATGATTCTCCTTTGTATTGGTTCGCAATTGCTCGATCCCAAAGATGAGAAGACGGCCAGCGAGGGCTGGCCGCCTTGAGTATCGCCAGATTATTTTCCGGTATTCACATACTGAATACAGTCGCCCTGGTTCTTGAACGTGCGGGGCGTATTGAAGGTCTTCCACCCGTCGTTCTTGCATTGGTCCTTGTTTGTCGGTGGGCCGACTTGCAATATCGGCGCACAGGAACTTGTGCTAGTCAGGTAGGGGAAGAAGTCAACCACTCCGTCAGGATCGATAATGGCATCGCCTGTGCCCCCGGGGTTGTTTGGATTGGTTGGTCCAGTTGCACTGCCCCACCAGTTGTTTTCCGCGTTAAGCAAACCAGGCAAATAGCCGCCGGCATCAACCTGCAGGCCCGCGATCGCGTTGCCCTGGATGTTGTTATTATTGGCCGTGATATTGGAGTTGGGCCCAATCGCAAAGGGGTCATCTACCCGAATGCCGCGTTGTCCGTTGGCCAGCAAGTTACAGGAAATCGTGATGCCACTGTTGCCACCGAAAAGTCGGATGGTTCCGTTTACCGCCGTCGAACCGATACTGGTGTTGCCTGTTATCGAGCTATTGTCCACGCTACCAAAAACGATCCGCTCAGCCGTGCCACCAACCAGCTCGTTGTTGGAAACAGTGATCTGCTGATCGTCGCCACCACTGCTCACAAGCACCGAGCTATTAGTGTGGCCACTGAACCGGTTCTTATCGATAAGGGCTTTGTTGAGTCCGAAATTTACTTGAATCCCATTACCAGCACCAGGCCCGGGGTTGTTGTTGTTCCGAATCCAGTTGAACTGGACTTTCGTCTGAAGCGTGCCGGTATTGTCGAGCTCGATTCCGGATATGTTGTTCTGGATGATGTTGTTCAGGATCTGATGACCGCCCTGAGTACTGCTGAAGCCAGGATTCGTCCAGATGCCCGCCAGGAAACAGGGATCAGACAAAGTCGAGCCCTGAACAGTGAAGCCATTTAGCACCACGTTGTCGGCCATTATCTGCACGGGGCCGCAGGGGTGATCGATTATCGACTCGCTAGCCGCAACCCGAGTTCTCGCATCCACGCCGACTTGCGCGCCGTTGATGGTAAGCGTCTTGGTAACCTGTACCTGCTCGCTATACGTGCCCGCGCACACCTGGATCGTGTCGCCGCTCGATGCTGCAGTTATGGCAGCGCCGATCGTATTGAAACTTGGGCTTGCGCACGAACCGCCACTCGTACCTGAAGGCGTGCCTGTCGGCGATACATACCAGGTGCTAGCTGCCTGCGCACTGCGTCCTCCGAACATGAGGCCCAGGCCAATCGTCAAAGCTAAAGCCGATAACACGGCCAGTCTTTTCAAATTCATTAATTTCTCCCTTTCAGTTATGTCAGTGGTCGGTATTTAGAGCGACCGGTTGCCGGTGAAGACACTTCCACGCGGGCGAGTTGTTACTACAAATGGGTGTTGAGGAGTGGTAAGCAGCAGGCAAGGGTCCCGAGGGCTCGACCTTCTCCATCACACTTCACCGTCAGGTGTCCGCACCCATCCGGCGGTGTGAAGCCAAACTCAAATTGGAGCGCTACTCTATGAGATAGCTGCTGTTAAGTCAACCAGAGGGGTTCCCCTTGCTTTTGTAGGAATTTGCGAGTTCCCGCTTCAAGAGTTTTCCGGTCGGTCCCTTGGGAATATCTTTGACGATTCGCACACTTTTCGGGCACTTGTAGTCGGCCAGTTCTGATTTGCAGTGCTCGATCAGTTCCTGCTCGCTGGCCTTCATTCCGTCCTTGAGCACAATGAAAGCCGCCACTTCCTCGCCATAAAGCTGATCGGGAACACCGATGGTGGCAGCGGCCGCCACCGCCGGATGCTGATAGAGCACTTCATCAATTTCGCGCGGATAGATGTTCTCGCCTCCGCGAATGATCATGTCTGACTTGCGATCGACGATGTAAAAGAAGCCCTCCTTGTCCCGATAGCCCACGTCGCCGGTGTGAAACCAGCCGCCCCGAAACGCACGTTCGGTGGCTTCGGGATTTTTGAAATAGCCTTTAAGAATGTTTTCACCTCGCAGGACGATCTCGCCGAGCTCGCCTTCCGGAACTTCGTTGTCGTCGTCGTCGACCACTTTCATTTCATTACCAATAGGCAGACCGCATGAACCGGCGCGGCGGCGGCTGTCCGGCGGATTAAAAGTTGAGCGGCAAGTAGATTCGGACAAGCCGTAACCTTCGATCACCGGACAATTGAAGGTCTCTTCAAATTTCTTCATCACCTCACCCGGTACGGGCGCTGAGCCGCACATCGCGAAGCGAAGTTGATCCGTATTGAGCCCGTCGGGAACACCGTCCGGATAAGTATTGAGCAACATCGACAACATCGTCGCCACCGAGCCAAACGAAGTTATCCGGTAGTCCGAAATGATTTTCCAAAATTGCGAGCCGGAAAATCTCGGACTAATGACGGTTGAGCCGCCCGCGTACAACGCCGACATCGTGGTGACCGAGACCGCGTTCATGTGAAAGAGCGGCATGATGGTGAGCAGGCGATCGTCTGCCGTGAAATTCAGCCACTCGCTAATTTGCCGCGCATTGGAAATGATGTTGCCGTGAGTGAGCAAGCAGCCTTTCGGCTTTCCGGTCGTGCCGGACGTGTAAATGATGATGGCATCGTCGTCTTTGTTTATGTTCGACAAACTTAAGTTTGTCGTGCTTTCTCCCACGCCGCCCGTCGCTTCCGCTTGATCGTCAAAGGTGATGATTGATTTCAAATGCGGCAGCTCGTCACGGATGCTGTCTATTCTCTGGCGAAACTCCGAATGAACCAGGACTGCCTTCGCTTCAGAGTTGTTCATCACAAAGGCGGTCTCGTGCTCCTTAAGCAATGAATTAACCGGTCCCGCCAACGCGCCAATGCGCCAGCACGCGAAATACGCGATGATGTATTCCGCGCTGTTCGGCATCAGCAGACTGACCACGTCTCCCTTGCCGATTCCATGCGAAGCAAGCAAGCGGGCGGTGGCCTCGACGGATTTCACAAAGTCCCGGTATGTGAACTGGCGTCCGTCTGGTTCCGAATGAAGAAATGGTTTGTCGGGCGAAACGGCGGCTCGGCTCGCCAGCAGCTCGGAAATATTAACGGGCACATCCGTTTTGACGGCGCCCGGATCGTTGTCCTTCATGGCTGGTCCGATGATATATTATGCCGCGTTCCAATCACCAACTCAGGTTTCCTTCGCAGTTACATGGATACATATCGCAATTTCATCGGCGGCCAGTGGAGTGAATCCCGCTCGTCAAAGACCGTCAATAACATTAACCCGGCTAATACAGATGACATCCTCGGCGCCGTAAAGCAGGCCACACGCGATGAAGCGCGCGCCGCCGTCGAGGCTGCGGCCGAGGCGTTTCACAGCTGGCGTTCGACCCCGGCGCCCGCGCGCGGCCGGATCGTTGCCAGGGCGGCGAGACTGATGGAGGAAGCCAAGGAAGAACTCGCTCAAATCCTGACTCGGGAAGAAGGCAAAACTATTTCAGAATCGCGCGGCGAACTTCAGCGCTCGATCAATGTGGCCGAGTTTTGCGCCGGTGAATCACGCCGGATGAATGGCGAGACGATCTTTTCCGAATTGCCTTCCAACTTTGTTTACACCATCAAGCAGCCCCTCGGCGTGGTGGCGGTCGTGACGCCCTGGAATTTTCCGGTGGCCATTCCCACCTGGAAGATTGCGCCGGCCCTGGTCGCCGGCAACACGGTCGTCTTCAAACCGGCGACACTGACGCCCGCCACTGCGACTCGCATAGTCGAAATCTTCGAAGAGGCGGGCATTCCTCCGGGCGTCTTGAATTTGATTCTTGGTTCGGGTTCCGAAGCTGGGGATGAGATCATCGGCCACCCGGCCGTGAAAGCGGTTTCATTTACGGGATCAAATCCGGTCGGCATCCGCCTGTACGAACAAGTTTCGCGGCGCGGCGCGAAGTGCCAGTGCGAGATGGGCGGCAAGAATCCAGTGGTCATTCTCGAAGATGCCGACATGGAGCTCGCCGTCGAAAACACCGCACAGGGCGCTTTTGGATCTTCGGGCCAGCGTTGCACGGCCACCAGCCGCGCCGTCGTGGTGAATCAGGTCGCTGACGAATTTGTCGAGCGCCTCTCAAAGCGCGCCGTGTCGATGCGCATTGGCGATGGGATGGATCCACACACGGAGATGGGCCCCAGCGTCGATGAAGATCAGTTCAATACCGTGCTCGAGTATTTGAACATCGGCCGAGAAGACGGCGCGACCATGGTGTGTGGCGGAGAACGGGCCACCGGCAATGGTTTGGACAAAGGCTTTTTCGTCAAGCCTACGGTTTTTGATCATGTGACCCCGGACATGCGGATAGCTCGGGAAGAAATCTTCGGGCCGGTACTTTCAGTCCTGCGGGTGAAGGATTTCGACGAAGCGATGCAAGTGGCGAACGACACTGAATTTGGATTGTCGTCGTCAATCTTTACCAACGATGCCGCGCGCATCTTTCGCTTTGTCGATGAGATCGAAACCGGCATGACCCACATCAACTCGCCGACGACCGGCGGCGAAGCGCACATTCCATTCGGCGGCATCAAAGGCACCGGCATCGGTGATCGTGAGCAGGGCTCAACGGCGCTGGACTTCTACACCGAACTGAAAGTAGTTTACGTGGACTACACGGGCCGTAAACGCGAAGGCAACCTCTATTAGCTCTCGGACTCCAGTCTGAGCATGGTCAAGTTAACTCATTATTTCTGGATTCTCGCTGAGCAGGCGCCATCCTTGCTGGCGATGCTGGGAGGGATAGTGTTCGCGCTTACTCGCTGGAAGCGTTATCCGAAGGTTTCGCTGGCCGTCGCGTTGGGTTTGGGCTTCCTGCTGCTGCACGTAATCGTCTTTATGTTCATTTACGATTTGGTTCCGCCGATGTTTCTCAAAGACGCAACCTATCAGAGCTTTGAAGAACGCGAACGCATCCGGCGAATCGTGTCCGTGATATTGGGGATCATTTACAACGCTTCGGCGGCCGTGGGCTTCGGTATTCTGGTCGCAGGTATTTTCATGCAGCGCCGGCCCGCTCCGTTATCTGACGCGGCCACTCCAGGGACATAAGTTGAGAGACGGATTTCTTACCCATCTGGCATTCATGCTGGCGCGCCGCTCGCCGATGCTGATTTTTGCGCTCGGGGCGATCGTATTCGCGGCCATCCGTTACCGGCGTCACCCACGCGTGTCTTTGATGACCGCCATCGCTTTTCTCATTTACCTGATCGATGCGTTCGTGTTTTCGACACTTATTTACCTTATGCCCACGATGATCACGTCGATACGAATGTCATCGAAGGGGGTCGACTGGTTTTATTTCTTCGTGTTCTTTTTTGCGGACTTTATCTTGGTAATAGTTCTGGTCCTTTTGGTTAGCGCAGCCTTCAGCCAACGTAATACCACTCCGGCTAACAGCAGTACATGACAAGGAACCGGCTTCTCTTTTTCATAGTCCACGTTCTCGCACCGATCACTGTGGGCGGATTGATCTACATCCGCTGGCGCGATTCAAACCTGGTGATGTTCCAGTGGTTTCGCCGCCTGGGACTGGACGCTCCGATCGCCTGGCTGCGAACAGGAGCAGGTCCAGTTTCAGAGGGCTGGCCTTTCTGGCTCGTCTACTCGTTGCCCGATGGGTTGTGGGTGTATGCCTTGACGGCGCTGATGATTCTTCTTTGGCGCGACGCCGTATCATCAGCCAGGTTTGTTTGGCTTTCTCTCGGCTTACTGCTCGGAGCAGGAAGCGAGCTGGGCCAGCTCGCGGGAATCGTGCCTGGCTCGTTTGATGTGATCGATTTGTTGGTCTGCGTGTTTGCCGCAGCGGCCGCGTTGGCTTTCACTTCTCGCAAATTCAATCTGCAAAAATTACGTTTTCAAGGAGCTTGAATGAAACATTTACGAAATCATTTGTTTTCGGTGGCGGGTGTGGTTGGGTTCTTATTTCTCGCGTTGGCGACGGCGTCAAGCAACAAGAACGAGAACGAAAATTCAAACCGGCGGCCTGCTCCTCCGGCGAATGCAACGACTTTCACAAACAGCAAGACCGGGCTGTCCGGAGATCTGGAAAAGCACTATGTGGACTTTTCAGTGAGCTATCCCAACTCATGGAAGTTGGACACCGCGGCCGGACGCGGCAGCTCGCCGAATTTCATGAAGGTGCAGCGGTTAACCTCCAACGAAGTCACGGTCGAGCAATTGGCGGTTGGATACTTCAGCGGTCAGCGCGAGTTGATGGAAACCCTCGCGGGCCAGTTGAATAATCAGTTTGCCGGCCAGTTCCCGAACTATCGCAAAGTATCGGAAGGCAAGACTAAGATCGGGCCTTACGACGGCTACGAGATTCGTTTCACCGGCCGCACCAAGACAGGCGCGGGAGATCCGCTGGACGTTTATGGCCGCGTGGTCCTGCTGGCGGGCGATAGCGATCGCAACGGCGCGACCTTATTGATGATGGCCACATCTGAGAGCACTGACGTCAACGGTCCGGACGATGTCGGTGAGAAAGGCGAACTGCCGATCTTGCTGAATTCGTTCCGGTTTGGGCGGGATTAATAAGCTCCTCGCTCCCTTAGGACCGAGACGTTTATAGAAGACACAACCTCACGTCACTCCTCGCTCCATTAGGAGCGAGATGTTTATAGAAGAACCAGCCTCCCGGCTCCCCTCGCTCCGTTAGGAGCGAGATGTTTATAGAAGACGCGTCACCGCTGATCTTCCTGCGCCCCGCCAGGGGCGCAACCTTTTCAGCAAGCATCATCAACTTCAATCCAGCACGGCTATTATTAAGGCTAGCAACATTTCGCTCCTCCGGAGCTCGATTGATTTATCTTGCCTTGGTTTCTATAAACATTTCGCTCCTAACGGAGCGAATATCGCCATCCAGTCTCTTTTTTCTCAGAGTGACCGGCGGAGGGCTTATGGCAAACACCTTCTCACAGATTTACATTCAAACTGTCTTTGCAGTGAGCAATCGAGAATCCTTGATCAAACCAGCGTTCAAAGAGGATCTCTACAAATACATCACTGGAATCGTGAAGAATCAGGGGCAGAAGCTAATCTCAATCAACGGGATGCCTGACCATGTTCACATCTTGATTGGCCTGAAGCCAGCCACAGCTCTGGCTGATTTGATCCGAGAGATTAAGGCCGATTCAACGAATTACATCAATCGAAATAAATGGGTGCACGGACGCTTCACCTGGCAGGAAGGTTACGGCGCATTCTCGTACGGCCATTCGCAACTCGATACAATCATTCGCTACATTCAGAATCAGGAACGACATCATCAAAGGCGGTCATTTAAGGGTGAATATCTGGCCCTCCTAAGAAAGTTCGATATCGCGTTCGAGGAGAAGTACGTCTTCAGGTTTGTTGAGTAGCGTCATTGGGTCGCGCGGCATCGTTATGTAGATTTGGTTTGCAGCCCCGTTAGGGGCGCAATGTTTATAGGTGAGAAGTCCCCCCAATTCCCAAGCTCCTTTAGGAGTGCAATGTAATCGAGCTTCACCTTGCGCTCCTAAAGGAGCTTGGGTTGACTTGGGGACGATGGTGCTATAAACATCTCGCTCCTACGGAGCGTTCGCGAGGCTTTCCGCTCATTAAGAGTCAAAGCCGCACAGTGCAAACACGAGACTACTCAACCATGAAAACTCTAATCCAAAACGGTCAAGTCATCACTGCTACCGATAACTACAAAGCCGACATTCTGATCGAGGGCGAAACCATCTCGACCATCGGCGCCCGGCTCGACATGGAAGCTGACGTGACCATCGATGCAGGCGGCAAGCTGGTTATTCCCGGTGGCATCGATCCGCACACGCATATGGAGCTGCCCTTTGGCGGGACCACCGCTTCCGATGATTTCACTACCGGCACCATCGCCGCCGCGCACGGCGGCACAACTTCCATCATCGACTTTGCCGTGCAATACAAGGGCGAATCGCTGCTGCAGGGCGTCGACAACTGGCATAAGAAAGCTGAAGGCAAATGCGCCATCGATTACGGTTTCCATCTGATCACCACTGAACTTGAGGACAAACAGATCGAAGAAATGTACACGGTGATGGACGAAGGCGTGACCAGCTTCAAGATGTTCATGGCTTATCCCGGCGTGTTTCTGGTGGACGATGCCACCATCTTTCGGGCCATGTCCGCGGCCGGAGCGCGCGGCGGCTTGATTTGCATGCACGCCGAGAATGGAATTGTCATCAACGAGATCATTAAGCACGCGCTGGCCAAAGGCCACACCGCCCCGAAGTATCACGCGCTCACGCGGCCGACTATTGCTGAGGCTGAAGGTGTGCATCGCGCGATCGCGATAGCCGAAATGGCTGAGGCGCCGGTTTACATCGTGCACCTCAGTTGCGCCGATGCGCTCAATCAGGTCCGCGAGGCGCGCGATCGCGGCATTCCGGCTTTCGCCGAAACCTGTCCTCAGTATCTGTTCCTTTCCATTGACGATTATGGCGACGGCTGGGACGGAGCCAAATATGTGATGACGCCGCCTCTACGGGAAAAGGCCAATCAGGCAGAGCTTTGGAAGGGTCTAAAGATGGACGATCTGCAAGTCATCTCTACCGACCACTGTCCTTTCTGTATGAAAGAACAAAAAGAGCTGGGCAAGGATGACTTCACCAAGATTCCCAACGGCGCGCCCGGCGTCGAACATCGCGTCTCTTTGATCTACAACGGCGTGGTCGAGAACCGCATTTCACTCAACCGTTTTGTCGAGCTTACTTCGACTGCCGCGGCCAAGATGTTCGGAATGTTTCCCAAGAAAGGCACAATCGCAGTTGGCTCAGACGCGGACATAGTGATCTTCGATGCGAATAAAGACCAAACCCTCTCAGTAAAAACCCACCACATGAATGTCGACTACAGCGCTTACGAAGGCAGGACAATCAAAGGCGCCGTCGAGACTGTCCTCTCGCGCGGCGCTGTCGTGATCGACAAAGGCGAGTTCAAGGGCAAAGCGGGCAACGGTAAGTTTCTGAAGCGCGGCGAGTGTGTGTCAATATAGATTTTGGAGTGCGCCGGCTCGACGGCGCTTTCGTTTTCAGATTAATAAAGCGGCGGCAAGCCGCCGCACTCCAAATAGTAAATGCACGACACTCCTCACAACCCACGCAACAAGTGCGGGCAATGCGGCCTGGTCAATACCGCCAATGACGAAGTCTGTCGCCGCTGCGGCACGTCTCTGACCTCTCCTGAACCAGCGCAACCTATTACTGAACGGGTCACCGAACCGGAGGATCAGCCGGCGAAGCGAGGATTCTTGAAGCGCCTGAGCTGGATTATCGGCGCTACTTTGATTGCTCTGATAGCCTGGTACATCTCGCTGCTGCTGACCTCGGACGGTCTTCAGCCTGATCAAAAACAGAAGGTCGAGAGCGCAATTGCCATCCTGCAACAACAGGGCTTTGCGCGTGAGGCGTTTGTGCTCAAGTATCTGACGACGTTTCGCAGCTCGGACAACTGGCTTAATGCCTACGTCGGCCACCGGGACGCTTACGCCGCCACAAATTTTCCATTTGAAGTGGTCACGCTCTATCCTGACTTTTTCGAACTGCCGATTGACGACCGCGAGCGCGCCGCGGTACTGCTTCATGAAGCACGTCACCTTTTCGGCGATGGTGAAGACGCCGCGCTTGAATTGACGTGGAAGCGTAAGACTCAGTTGGGTTGGACGGCCGATAAGTATGCGCAAACCAGAGTGTGGGATGCGACTCAAGCTTTGACCAGGGGCCGATTCCCATACTTCTTTCAATGCGGGGCAGAGGGAAAAGCCGATTGTTACTGACTTTGAGGAGTTGGCATGAAACGAACGCTCATTAAACTCTTCTGCATTTCCGTATTCTGCCTGCCGGCAAGCGGCCAGCATCAACATCCGCCCGTTCCGCCCAAACCACCGGCAAAACGCATTGTCACTGCTGCCCAGGTAAATGGAGTCTATCGCTTCGATAAAAACGAGTTTCGAATTCTCGCTCTCGGTAATCAAAAACTGAAGGTGCAATTTGACGGTCTCTATCCAACACCGAAAAGCTTCAACACGGGTTATGCTTCCGGCTATGCAACCATCGACGGCAACATCGCCACCTTCAAGCCGGATGTGAACGAGCCCTGCGAGATCACCATCGTCTTTCTTCCCGAAAAAATAAAGGTCGTGCAGAGCGGCCGGGACGTCGATTGCGGATTTGGCCATAATGTTTACGCTACCGGCACCTACAGAAAAATCCGTGGCGGCAAACCAAAGTTCGAGCCGCCACCATAAACACTTGTCGCTTCGAGCCGCTTTCCCGTACTATGGCCGCCTTGCTTTCAAACCAGGCCTGAGGTTAGTCGCTCATGCGTTCAGCAATTCTGATCTGCTTTGCACTTCTCTTTTACGGACAGGAACCCGCCGGCAGACAGCAGGGCCCGCCGCCGTCGGCTTCGCCTTCGCCCACCGTGTCGCCCGGCAGCGCTTCGCAGGCGCGCGGACCGGATCGCGCCGCGACTCCTCAGGAAGAGCCGCCCGTAGTAACCAAACATGAAATCCGGGCCGGCGGCAGAATTCTCCGCTACACGGCTACGACCGGCTTGATGCCGATCAAAAACCGCGACGGGGAAGTCGAGGCGCGGATGTTCTTTATGGCTTACACCCTCGACGATAGCGGGCGGAGCCGCCGTCCACTCACCTTTTCATTTAACGGTGGGCCGGGCTCGGCTTCGGTGTGGTTGCACCTGGGAGCGCTGGGACCAAGGCGTGTGCGCATGCAACCCGACGGGATGATGCCTGCGCCGCCGTTCGAGCTGGTCGATAACGAGCAGACCTGGCTTACTCAAACTGATTTAGTTTTCATCGATCCCGTAGGCACGGGTTACAGCCGCGCCGTGCGGCCTGACCTCGCGTCCAAGTTTTTCGGATTGCAAGGCGATATCGAATCAGTCGGCGAGTTCATTCGTCTGTATTTGACTCGTTACGAGCGTTGGACTTCCCCGCTGTTTCTGGCGGGCGAGAGTTATGGCACGACACGCGCCGCGGCGTTGTCCGGGTACCTGGTCGATCGGGGCATCGCCTTTAACGGCATCATGCTGATCTCGACGATCATGAATTTCCAGACGACCAATTTTGCCCCCGGCAACGACATTCCGTACGTTCTGTATCTTCCCTCGTACGCGGTCACGGCGTGGTACCACAAGAAACTGGCCCCGGATCTTCAGTCAAAATCAGTTCAGCAAGTTGCCTCTGAAGCGGAAAGTTGGGCCAGCAACGAATACACTCAGGCCCTGGGGAAAGGCGACCGCTTGACCGCCCAGGAGCGGCAGGATGCCGTCGCGAAACTTTCTCGCTACACCGGACTTTCGCCACAGTTTGTCGACAATGCGAACCTGCGTGTCCCGTTAGGTTTGTTTCGCAAGGAACTCTTGCGCGACCAGAAACGATCGATTGGGCGGCTTGATTCTCGCTTCAAAGGCTTTGACGCCAATCTTGCCAGTGACAGTACTGAGTATGACGCCAGCGAGGCGGCAATTCGTCCACCGTATACTGCAACGTTCAATAATTACGTGCGGACTGAGCTGGGCTACAAGAACGATCTCGAGTACTACATTCTGGGCGGCGGCATTTGGAGCCCATGGAATTGGGGTACGAACAACAATTACGTCGACACGAGCGTGGCGCTGCGAACGGCCCTGGCAAAGAATCCGTATCTGAAAATTTTCGTAGCCATGGGGTACTATGACATGGCCACGCCATACTATGCCGCCGAGTACACCGTGCATCACATCAGTCTGGATCCGATGCTGATGAGGAATTTTTCCACCGGATACTACGAAGCGGGCCACATGATGTACATTGACGAAAAATCGCTCGTGCGCATGCGTGCCGACATCAGCAAGTTCATTCAGGATTCAATGAGCCGTTAGGAGATTGCCAGATGAAAATTGCCGTTTCCCTGATCGGTATTTTGCTCTTGAGCTGCGCCGCGTTTGCGCAGGGAAAGATTGTCACCGCCGCGCAGGCAAACGGCACTTATCGCGACGGCTCAAACGAGATCAAGATTCTCGCCCTGGGCCATAACAAGCTGCGCATTCAAATGAGCCTTGCTTATGAATACCGTTCAAAGTATGGCCCGTCGGCCAATGTCGGGGAGTCGCACGGAGAAGCGACGATCGAGAATGACGTCGCTACTTTTCGTCCGGCGGAGACTGAGGACTGCAACATCACCATCAAGTTCTTGCCGCGAAACAGAATCAGGGTAAGTGTGGACCACATGCTCAACTGCGGCTGGGGTTTCAATGTGAATGCGGATGGCACATACCGCAAAGTCCGCGCCGGCAAGCCGAAGTTTTATGAGGACAATTAAATGACAAGATTACTTATTCTGCTTTTTGTCCTAAGCGTGTTTCCTTTGGCGGTATTTGCTCAGGGCGCAGTTGAGCCTCCACTGATCACCGTTACAGGTCAGGCCGAAGTGCGCGTCCCGCCTGACGAAGTGCTTTTCACCCTCGCGATCGAGAACATCGACAAGGACATGCTGGCAGCAAATCGCAAGACGGATGACAGCGTGAGGCAGGTGCTCGCGTTGGCCCGCAAGCACGGTGTCAAACCGGAGGATGTTCAGACCAGCCAGATCAGCGTCCAGCCGAAATACAACACGGACGATATGGAGTACGAGGCGCGTCGCGGTGTGAAGCGAGTCCTGATCGGCTATCAAGTCTCAAAAACCGTGGCAATCAGATTGACGGACATCTCGCGGTTCGATGTCTTGCTTGCGGATATATTGACCGCCGGAATAACTCGTCTCAGTAATCTCGAGTTCCCGACTCTCAAATCCGGAAACATCGCGATCAGGCGCGTGTGATGGCGATTCGCGCCGCCCAGGAAAAGGCCTCCCTGCTGGCACGCGAGATCGGACAGTCCATTGGGCCGGCTTATTCAATTTCCGAAGATTCCGATCAGTTTGCTCCCAGGACATCAGCAGCCCAGAACAATGTTTCCATTGAATTCGGCGACGCGAGTAATCAGGGATCGGCCACCGCTCCCGGATCGATTTCGGTGACCGCGCGGGTAACGGTGCGATTCAGACTTCTATAACTTGGCAGCGTGAGCACATCAAGCGAAATAATCCAGCACTCTGACGGACGTGTCGAGCTAAAGCCCGAGGCGTACGACGAAATCAGTAAGAGTCCGCTCTTTAATCACGATTTGGCGCCCGTCAAAGTCGCCGATCGCAATTGGACCACTTACAATTTTGCCGCGCTGTGGATCAGCATGGCGCATTGCATTCCCACCTACATGCTTTCTTCGGGCCTTATCAGTGCCGGCATGAATTGGTGGCAGGCGCTGATCACAATTCTGCTCGGCAACACAATCGTGCTGGCGCCGATTCTGTTGAACTCGCATCCGGGCACAAAGTATGGAATTCCCTTCCCGGTATTTGCGCGCGCGGCCTATGGAACATACGGATCGAATCTTCCGGCGCTGATGCGTGCCATAGTGGCCTGCGGCTGGTTTGGTATTCAGGCCTGGATTGGCGGCGAGGCGCTCAACACGCTGTTTGCGGCCATCATCCCCGGCTGGAAAACTCTTTTAGGCGGACCCATCGGTGGTCACATGGGTACCGAATGGCTTTCATTTCTCATCTTCTGGGGCCTGAATATCTTCATCATCTATCGCGGCATGGATCTGCTGCGCAAAGTTGAGAACTGGGCAGCGCCATTCGTCTTAGTCATGACAGCGTTGTTGCTTGCATGGGCGATCTGGAAAGCCAACGGCCTGGGTTACCTGCTGACTCAGCAAAGTAAGTTTCAAACTGTCGGCGAGTTTTGGAAGATATTCATTCCGTCCCTGACAGCGATGATCGGGTTCTGGGCCACACTGTCGTTGAATATGCCGGACTTCACGCGCTTCGGCCATAGTCAGAAGGAACAAGCCGTGGGCCAAGTGGTGGCCCTGCCAACCACCATGACTGTATTTGCAGCCATGGGCGTAATGATTACTTCCGCCGCGGTGGTGATCTATCCGCACATGAAAGCGGAGGAGCTCTGGGACCCGATGAAACTGGTGGGTCAGTTTCAGCAGGTGTGGGTCATTGCGATCTCGATGTTCACTGTCGTCGTAGCTACCTTGGCGGTGAACATTGCCGCGAACGTGGTGTCTCCCGCCAATGACTTTGCCAATGCTTTTCCCAAATTAATCTCATTCCGTACCGGCGGCTTGATCACGGGCATCATCGGTATTCTGATGCAGCCCTGGCGGCTGCTCGCAGATCCTTCGGGATACATCTTTACGTGGTTGGTGGGTTACTCAGGTGGACTTGCTTCAATCGCGGGGGTCTTAATCACCGACTACTGGCTGGTACGGAATACGGATTTGAAGCTGGGCGATCTTTATCGCACGCGCGGGACTTACCGGTACGGAGCGGGCTGGAACTGGCGTGCGGTGATCGCCACTCTGGTTGGTTGTGCGATCGCGTGGGCCGGACCCATCCTTGCCCGAATCGGCATAGTAGTGCCGCTGCTGCAAATCCTTTATGATTACGCCTGGTTTGTCGGCTTTGGCGTATCGGCGGGAACATATTTCCTGCTGATGATGCTCGCGCCGGCCAGAACGGCGGGCGAGGTTCAATCGTCGTGATGCGGCTTCGCAGGAGCGAATAAACATTCGACCACCATCCACGACCTGCTAACAAAAGACCGTTGATTACGAGGGAAACTGATCATGCCACGAATAGTTAAATGCGGATTGATTCAAGCAAAGCATGCCGGACCGACTGATGCGCCCATCGCTGACATCATACGCGCTAACGTCGATAAGCATCTCGGCATGATTGCCGACGCGGCCAAACAGGGCGTACAGATTCTGTGCATGCAGGAAGTTTTTACCACGCCCTACTTCTGTGCCGAGCAAACGGTCCGTTGGTATGACGCGGTCGAGAAAATTCCGGATGGGCCTACCACCAAGTTGATGCAGGAAACCGCGAAGAAGCACAACATGGTAATCATCGTGCCTATCTATGAAGAAGAGATCACCGGCATCTACTACAACACCGCCGCAGTCATCGATGCCGACGGAACTTACCTCGGCAAGTACCGCAAGAACCATATTCCGCATGTCAATCCCGGCTTCTGGGAAAAGTTTTATTTTCGTCCGGGCAATCTCGGCTATCCGGCTTTTGATACAGCCTACGCGCGCATCGGCGTCTACATCTGTTACGACCGGCATTTTCCCGAAGGCGCGCGCGCCCTTGGCCTCAATGGGGCAGAGATTGTTTTCAATCCTTCAGCCACCGTGGCTGGGCTTTCGGAATATCTTTGGAAGTTAGAGCAACCCGCGCATGCCGTCGCCAACGGATATTTCGTGGGAGCCATCAATCGTGTCGGGCACGAGCAGCCCTGGGACATCGGCGAATTTTATGGCCAAAGTTACTTCTGCGATCCGCGCGGACAGATAATCGCGCAGGCGCCCCGCGACGAGGACGCATTGGTGGTGGCCGATCTCGATCTCGACATGATTCGGGAAGTGCGGAACACCTGGCAGTTCTTCCGCGATCGGCGGCCGGATAGTTACGATCAACTGGTAGCTGAATAATCTTTGCGGACCGTTGCGTCTTAGCTCCTTTGCGTGTTTCTGTGCACGCAGCACGTTCACGCCAAGGCGCAAAGCACGCCAAAGAATGACTGAACGACAAAAGATCTCATCCGGTGCCAAGTGGGAGTCCATAGTCGGCTATTCACGCGCGGTTAAGGTCGGCAACCGAATCTATGTGACCGGCACTACGGCACTTGGCAGTGACGGTGAGATTGTTGGCATCGGTGACGCATACGAACAAGCACGGCAATGCCTGCGAAATATTGCGAGCGCATTGAATCGGCTCGGCGCCGGACTTGAGCACGTGGTGCGCACGAGGATGTTCGTCACCGACATTTCGCGTTGGGAAGAATACGGTCGCGCCCACGGCGAATTCTTACGCGAAGTCATGCCGGCGACCACGATGGTCGAAGTAAAAGCGTTAATCGATCCGCGCATGCTGATCGAGATCGAAGCGGATGCGGAAATATAGGAGTGAACATGGACCTTTCAATCACAGTCAACGGAATAAAATTCCCCAATCCATTCCTGCTCGGCTCGGGCCCTCCGGGAACTAATGCCCGCGTACTCGCCAAGTCCTACGATGCCGGCTGGGGAGGCGCGGTCGCCAAGACCGTGAGCCTCGAGTCCAGCAAAGTAGTCAACGTAGTGCCGCGTTACGGCAAGCTGCGCTCGCGCGAAACCAACGAGGTCATTGGCTTTCAGAATATTGAACTCATTTCCGATCGGCCGATTGAAATCTGGCTCGAAGAATTTCGGCAGGTTAAGAAAGAGTATCCGAACCATGTCCTGATCGCTTCGATCATGGAAGAGTATGAAAAAGAGCGCTGGCAGGAATTAACCCGAGTGGTTCAGGACACGGGTGTGGACGCGTTCGAGCTCAATTTTTCCTGTCCGCACGGAATGACTGAGCGAAAGATGGGTTCGGAAATGGGCGAGCACCCTGACTTAACCGAGGAAGTGACGCGATGGGTCAAGGAAGTAGCGAAGATTCCCGTCTGGGCCAAGATGACGCCTAATATCACCAACATTAAAGAGCCATCTCTGGCCGCAGTGCGCGGCGGCGCCGACGGGATCTCAGCCATCAACACTATTCTTTCAGTAATCGGCGTGAATCTCGACACGCTTCGACCAATGCCTACGGTCGAAGGGCACACAGTGCCGGGCGGTTATTCGGCGCAGGCAGTGAAGCCGATTGCCTTGCGCATGGTGAGCCAACTGGGTTTGGGACTGCCAAAGGAAGTGACCATCAGCGGCATCGGCGGCATTGAGAGTTCGCGCGATGCGATCGAATTCATGCTGCTGGGGGCCTCGACGGTGCAGATTTGCACCGGCGTGATGTTGCAGGGCGTGAAGATGGTCGATGAGCTTCAGGAAGGTCTGGCCAAGTTCATGACCGACAAAGGATTCAATTCAGTGCAGGAGATCGTCGGCAAGAGCCTGCCTTATTTCTCAACTCACATGGACCTGGTGAAGATGATGAAAGAGGCCAAGCGGCATAAGGCGGGTGAGAATTCGCGTGACAACGAGTGGGCCCAGAAAGACATTACGGAAAAGACCGCTGAACTGACTTCGAACTAGGTGGCACGGGCGTCCCGTCCGTCAGGCCCACGCGCACGAAGCGCGTGGCACACCGCGCGAACGAAAAACAAGTTGCAGCGTCCGGCGCATCCTGTAGAATAGGCCAACCGCCCATGACCAGAGCGACCGTCTTTCGCCCGATTCTTTCTACTATTCTGCGTGATCGCAAATTGAGTATTGCGATCTGCGCGGTGGCATTCCTGCAACTGTTACTGGTATTCGCGAGATTGCCCGGGTGGCCTTGTCCGTTCCTGCACGCGTCAGGTTTACCCTGTCCTGGTTGTGGAATGACGCGAGCAAGCTTGTTTCTGGCTCACGGCCAATTGAAACAGGCAATTATTACGCACGCGTTTGCTCCGTTTTTTCTGATTGCACTTTCCATCATTACTTTCTGCGCCGCTTCGCCACGCACTTACGTCGCGTCGATCGCAAATAAGGCGGAAGCGCTGGAACGTTACACGGGGATTACCGGACTACTCTTGATTGGCCTAATTGTTTACTGGCTGGCGCGGCTGCTGTTTATGCAGGGCGCGTTCGTTCGCATGATCCAGGGCTAGCGGACTTTCACAAACTGAGACGGAGGAAACTGTAATGCAGATTATCGGGCTGATTCTGTGGTTAGGCTGCCTCATTTGCGGCATCATCGTGCTGATTAAGCTCTTTCAGGAAAAGGGCATATTGCACGGTATTCTCGGGTTCATTTGCATGCTCTACACGTTTATTTGGGGCTGGATGAATGCTACGCGCCTGAACATCAAGAACATCATGGTTATTTGGACGCTGCTGATTCTCGCGTCCATCATAGTCAATGCCATGTTCGGCGGATTCAACTATTCGTTCGGAACGCCGGTCACCACTCCTTGAGTCCGACGGAAAGCGACAACCGCAGCCATCGCGACTGAAGATCCTTTCAGTCGTGATGGTTGTGAGCCGTACTGTCCCTACTCCAAATTAAATTCAGCTACAACGGGAGCGTGATCGGACGGGCGTTCCCAGCCGCGGGGCTCTTTGTCGATCCAGGTACGCGCGCTTCGTTTCGCCAGCGGCGGCGAAACCCAGATGTGATCGATGCGCAGGCCGAGGTTACGGCGAAATCCACCGGCGCGATAATCCCACCAGGAATAATGCCCCGCTTCCTCGGTGTGCAGGCGAAACGTGTCGGTAAAACCCCAGTCCTTGATGTGCTGAAGCGCGGCGCGTTCGGGCGGACTGAACAGAATTCGGTTTTGCCACAGCCGCGGGTCATGAACATCGCGCTCTTCCGGCGCTACGTTGAAGTCACCGCAAAGAAGCACCGGCGACTTCGGGTCATAATCCTCGTCAAAGAGCTCTCGCAAGCGCTTCATCCAACCCAGCTTGTATTGATACTTATCCGAGCCGACGACCTGCCCGTTGGGCACATAAACATTCACGACGCGAATGCCGGCAACGTCGGCGGTAAGCAAACGCGAATGCGCGGTCGCATCATCACCCGCGTAACCGCGTTGCACACTCGCGCACACGCCCTTCGATAAGATAGCCACGCCGTTGTAGCTCTGCTGGCCAAAGATGACACAGTCATAACCGATCGCTTTGAAGTCCAGCGACGGAAACTTGTCGTCCGCGCATTTTGTTTCCTGAATGCAGAGAACGTCAGGGCCTTCTTTTTCGAGCCAGCGCGTCACGTGCGGCAGACGGGCAAGAATTGAGTTGACGTTCCAGGTAGCGATTTTCATCGGTTTCAGGTTTCAAGTTTAAAGTTTCAAGTTAGTTTACCGAACCCGAAACTTGAAACCTTAAACTTGAAACTAGAGCGAAGCAATCAATCCCGCCAGCATCGCTCCGCGTGTCGCGAT
>DATENS010000257.1:0-30597 GCA_035274925.1 Pyrinomonadaceae bacterium
GATGTCGTCGCGAATTGGGTAGACGCGCTTGCACTCAACGCACTTCAAGCCGCTACCATCGGCCTTCAGCTCGACTTTGCCGCGGCAGGACGGGCAGACCAAAATCTCAAGCAACTGTTCACTGATTGCCATACTCAAAACTCTCCAGAATCGTGCTCTCCGAAAGCATGCAGCTTAACAGCATTGCACGATTTGTTGTAGCGCGTGTAGTACAATGTGCGCGGATGCGGCAGATTCAACAATCGCGAAGAGTAGATCGGACAAAACGATGGAAAATTCGATGATTATTGAGGACTTTGGACCACGCGTGACCAGCGTGTGGAACGGTTTGCGTCCGGCCACGCGTCACCTGGTTGAGCGAGCCTGGCGCTCGCCAGCGGCGGCGACCACCGCAGAGGTGACCAAAGGCGCGCCTTATGATCCGCGTGCCGATCGCGAGTTAAGCCAGTTGCTGGCCGCGCTCGACGAGCGCGCCACCAGCGTGGCCGCAGGCACCGAAGATCAATCCAGCTGCAAAGCTCGCCGTTTGGCCGATGCCTGCGCGAACATGCTTTCCCAGCAGACGCAGTCCGCAGAGGTCTTTGCTCAGCTGATTGAACGGGCCCACACCCGGCAGGAGTACGCGCTTATCGATCAACTCGCCAACGGAATGTCGATGCGACTGGCGCCAAGCGAACTTTGCGAAATGGCGCGTTCAGGCAATGTCGTGGTGCGCGCGCTGGCGAATGAAGTGCTGGCCCAGGCGCCGCCTTCACTTTTGAAAGCACTGCTGCTCGATCCGATCGACGCTGAAGTTGCGCGTTCAGTTTTAGAGCGACAGGCGCACGAGTTCGGCCTCGAAGATGCGCGACGAGTTCTGCATGAGTATGAAGAGTTTGGAAACTGATCGACCCTGGGTGGAAATAGCGCGCTCGATACGAGCTTGATTCTCAATAACACCGTGCTTTAGCGCGGTGGTTGAAGCCCAAGAATTCAGTGAGCCGTTTTAACGGCTTTTTTGATGAAAGCGTTGAAACGTTTTCCAATGGAACCCCATCCTGATCACCGCGCTAAAGCGCGGTGCTAATAACAGGCCTGCGACACACTTCCACTGAAACTTAACAACGATAGAAAGTTCGTTGGGGCGGATTCTATTCTGCGGGACCGTTACAAGCCGGGCCGTGAAGTGCCGGTATCTTTTGACTGATCACCGGATAGCTTGGCGCTTCGTCAATATTAATTTGCGTCCAGTGGGCCTGATCCTCGGGCACGTTGTTGTCTGCGAAGATTGCTTCCACCGGACACTCGGGAACACACGCGTCGCAGTCGATGCAAGTGTCCGCATTAATGTAAAGACGATCGGGTAATTCGTGAAACGCTTCCACCGGGCAAACAGCAGCGCAATCTGTGTATTTACAATCAACGCATGGTTCCGTAACAACGTAGGTCATTCAGGGATGACTCCTTTCCACGAATGCAAATGTTTATTAGTTCTGGCGCGGAATGTCAACTAGAAAATTTGGAAGAGTGTCAGAACCGGGAGCGATAGCGACCGGATTATCAGCTCAACTAAATTAGGAACTGTGTTGAAATGTTTTCCCCACTTGTTTTTATGATCCGGTCGCTACCGCTGGCGGTTCTGACACCTCATGACTTCGGCACATACGTAAACCAAAAATAGATCGCCTGTGCAACACCGATCCAGAAACCAATGATCGCGCCGAACAATTCAATCGTCTTCAAGTGATGCTCGGCCACCAGCAGTACGAGCGCTTCCAACTTATCAAGCGGGTAATCCGAAACCTTTTTTCGCACCAGTCCGCCGACATCGAATTCAGCAATCGCGGACGGCAAACGCTCGCGCGCAGCCGCCGTGATTTTTTCCGTTAGCGCCCCACTCGCCTTTTCAATGGCGCCTTCGGGCATGTGATCCGCGAGCCGGCCAATCGGGGCCACGAGAAAACGCTCGATTTGCACACTCAAAATCGCATTGATCGTGCGCGCGGTATCGTCCCGCGCGAGCACGGTCAGCAAACTGTTTGTGAGAAAACTCTTTACCCGCGGCGCGGATTCCGGATTCAAAGTTTGCAGCAGCTCGCGCAGCGTTTGCGGCCGCAGGCGTTCGAGCGCGCCCGCCAGGTAAGTTGAGACAGACTGGGCGAGTTCAGGACTGCGCGCCATCGCCACGAATCTGGCGCCGGCTTCGCGCCTGATCGCGTCAAAACGTTCGGACGACACCTGCCCCACCAATTCGCTCAGGGGCCGTTTCATAAAACTGTCGACCGTCGAGTTGAGAAAAGCAGTCGCCTCGTTGGCGAACGCCGGCCCGCGCAGATATTCGTCCACCCGCCGCGGCATCGTCGCGTGCACCAGATCGTCAACTTCGTGATAGATGCGCTCACGCGAAATGAAAATCTTTTTGAGGAAAGAAAGATCGCGGTAGTAATCATCGACCTCGCGTTTTATCAAACCGCCGATCTGATTGCGTGTGCCTGGGCTGGTGACGATCTCGGCAAGATGGTCGGCGATCGGCCCAACCTGCTGACTGATACGATCTTTGATCAGCGCCAACGTCTCGGGCGTAAACATTTCTTCCAGGCTGGTGTGCGTGCCTGCGAGATCGCCGAGCCGGTCGCTGACAAACGAGCTGACTCGAGTTTCAAACGTTTCTTCATTAACCAGATCGTGGAAACGGCCTTCAGCAAATTTCTGGATCTGGGCGAACGTTTCCTCGCTCACGGTTTCCTGCAAACGCCGCTCGAGCATCACATCGACCTGTCGATCGACGAACTTCTCGATGGCCTCGGCAGTTTGTTCGCTCTTCAAAACCGAGGCGATGTGTTCGGCTAACCGGTATTGCAAAGCGGCAATGGTGTCCAGTACGGGCGCGCGCGCGCCGGTGGGCAACGCTTCAATCAAAGAAGGATAGACGGTCGAAAGCAGCTCAGTGGTGTACGAGTTGACGAACCCATCGACCTTGCGTTCAAAGAAACCGGTCTCGAAGAGGGCGTTAAAGACTGTCTCCTGCGACACCAGTTCATTGCCGACCGCATTGCCGATTGACTGGGCCAGCCGCTCGCGATGGCGGGGAATCATTCCCTGCGGCCAAATAGTGATGCCAAAAAGTTTTACCGGATTGTAAGGATGAAACAGCATCCAGATGGCCAGCCACGCCGCGCCATACCCATGAATGGTGGCGATGACGATAATCGCGACGCTGATTAGGATTTTGAAAGTTAGTGGATCGATTGTTTTACTCCCGAAGGACTATTTAAGGTTCACAGTTTGCGCGACCCGCGGTTCATTTGGATTTCTTTTTCTTTTCTTTTTCGTCCAGATCCGGTGGCTGGATGAAATACCCTGGCCTGGTAATGGCAGTGAGTTTTGCGCGCCCCGGCGACTCGACCATTTTAACTTCAATTTTCCGAAAGTTATCCTTGCCCGGATTATTCTTCGATTCGTAGCTGATTAAATACTGCGTGTGCAAGTCATGATTGATTTCGTCGACTGCCCCGGCGAGTTCATCCATATTTGTGGGAAAGAAAACACGTCCGCCGGATTCGAGGGCTACCCTTTTGAGAAGTTTTTCCGCCTTCTCTTTCGGACTTGGTCTCGTTAATCCTCGTTCGCCATCGAGTTGCGCAATAACCCCCACCACGAAGACCTGCACATTTCTGGCCCTCAACAGTTTTATCAGCTGATCAGTGGTGTAGAAGCTGGCTCTGTCTTCGCCGTCGGAAAACAGCACGAGGGCGCGCCTGATCGAAGGGTCGCCGCTCTTATTTTCTGCAGCGGCCTGCACCGCGACATAGATGGCGTCGACGACCGCACTTTGGCCCATTTCAATTTTAAAGGACTTCAAATCTTCGACCAGCTTCGATTTGTCAGCAGTGAACTTCTCGACGGTTTCGATCTTGTCGTGGCTGATGAATCTAATTAGCATGGTCTCATCGCTGGCTTTATTGCCTTCGATCAGAAGCCGCGCCCCAACAAGGATTCCGGGCAGGAGCGACCTGAACGATCCTGACGTGTCGATTGCAATCACGTAATTAACCGGTTTCTCTTCTTTGGTAATTGTGAAGGTCGTCTGCGCGACGCCAGCTTCAAAGACTTGTACGTCTTCTTTAGTTACATCATCGCGCGAATGTTTTTCGCGATCAGTGACAATGAGACTTAAATTGACTGAAGTAACTGGGGTGGGAGCCGCTGCATTTAACTGCTGGGCGATTAGCGATCGACAGCTCGCCAAACTGACTATAAGGAGCGTTGCCCGGAGAATGCCTAAGGAATTCATGATTAACTTCCTGCTATGTAAGACGATGTTAACAAAAGCGCCGTTCCCCGGAAAACGAGGAACGGCGCTAATAGGATTAGATTTTGAGCTTCAGGCTTAACGGCGCTTTGGCTCAAGGATGATTTCGCGCGCGAGTCTGTTTCCAAGCACTTCGCGGATTTCCAGCCGATCGCGGTAACCCTGCCTTTGTTTTTCGTCATCACCGATTACCTTTTGCGCGACGGCCTCGGCTTTGTCTTCACTCGCCTCCATCGCGGCCAGGCTCTTGTACTCGGTCATCAGCATTATGTTGAACTCGGTGGCATTGTGGCCTTCAACCGTTAAGACTTTGTAAGAAAGAATGTTGCCGTCTTTCTTTTGGGCTTCCTGCTCGGCCTTCCACTGTCCGGCAATATACTCCAGGTATTTGGTCTCCATTCCTGGTTTCATCCTGATGAACGCCACGTCCCAAACAGAACCGTTGCGATAGGGACGATTTACCTGCGCATACACTGCAAACCCGGCGACTAATACCAAAGCCGCAAGCGATCCGACGATCGCGCGTTTCATTTTCATTGTGGTCTCCTTGTGCCCGTACGAGTGTCTGGGGACTGGGCCCGGCGAGGTACGGGGTGCACGCCGGCTTCAGCCATGACTGCAGCAGGTGAAGGATCCGCTCGCAGTAAAGCTTTTGGTTGAGGGGGGCGTGCAATTTATGGCAAAAGCGCGGGAGTGTCAATGTGAGGCAAAGGAAAAAAATTACCGCTTCGCGGTTGCGACCTTCAGCCCAACGTTGCCGCGCAGCGGCTACGTTGGGGAAACGGATCATCGAGACGTTAGGCTACCGCGTAGCGGTTGCGTCAATCCCAAACATAACGTTCATCCCCTTCGACATCATGTTTGCGAAAGAGGGCGCGCAACTCATCCTGAAAACTTGATTTGCGGTGATGTTCTTCTTGATTCGCAATGTATCTCGTAACCTGCTCGAGATTTGATGCACTTACCGAAAAGCACGCGTAACCACCCTGCCATTCGAAGTCCTTAATTGAATATTCATCCTGGATCCAGAGATTTGAAACGCGTTTGAGCTCTTTCACCCATTCGGCTTGCGTAATCGTTCGTCCAAGACGTGCCAGGAGGTGTATGTGATCTTCTACCCCACCGGTAATTATTGGCGCGCACCTTAGCCGTTTTGAAATCCCGCCAAGATATGAATGCATCGCAGTGCGAATGGCTTTGTCTTTCAAAAACGGACGACGGTCCTTAGTGGAAAAGACAAGATGAATGTAAACGGCAGAAAGTGATTGGGGCACGCAGGACGATCATAACCATTGGTGCAAGTGCGTTAATGTGAACGGTGTAACCAATTGATACTTTGTTATTAAGTCGGAGTTGCAACTTCGGTATCTAAGGAGGCAGTCGCAACCCTTTCAGGGTTGGGGGGATCTTTGTTCCTTCGTTTCCCCACGTAGCCGCTGCGCGGCAACGTTAGGCTGGAGGCCGCAACCGCTTCGCGGTTGGCCCTGCCCAAATATAACGAGAGTTACCGCGCGGCAAGAAAAGTTCGTGCTGCTTGCAGCTCTGCTCTTTGACCGTCGGATTTCTCGGCTATGGAAAGCAACTTTGCATAGAACTCTCCGGCTTTGGCGCGATCGCCGGCCAGTTCGGCCGCTTTGGCGGCGCCGAAGAGTCCAGTGAACCGATAAGGCGTAACGAGCAACGAAGCTTCGAATTCTTTCAGAGCCTGCTGCGGTTCGCGTAATTCGAGCAGCAATTCTGCAAGCAACTCGCGAGCGGGAACAATCGCACCGGGCGTGACCGGATGCTTATCTGTCGAATCTTCCAGGTCGGCCGCGGAACGCATGAGCTGCAGCGCTTCTTCGCGTTTGCCTTCCGCATGGGCCAACCAGGCTGCTGCGGCGCGGCGCTGAATCTCAACTTGTGTGGCCCAGTAATTCTCCTTCGCTTCGGCGAGTGATTTCTGAATCGCTGTGAGTCGTTCGACGTCCTTGCCGGCGGCAGCAGTATCGCCACTCCTCGCGGCCCCCAGACTCCGGGCGAAATAAACAATCGCTTCCGCGTAGGTAAATTTGTTCCAGGGAAAAGTCGCGACCGGCACTTTGAGCGCCGCGGCTTCGGCCCAGCGCCGTCGTTCCAGCGTGTAACGCGCCGGTACGGCTGCGAGCGCGTAAGCCGCCTGAAAGATGTGGGCATCAAACTTCTCCATCCCATTAACCGCATCGGCCAGCTCCTTGGCCTTGCCGTCCTGCGCTGTTTGTAAATAGGCGTAGGCCAGGTAATCAATCGCGTGAATATCATCTTTCACGGAAGAATGTTTTCTCGCAGCGGCCGACGAAGCCAGGTTGGACTCGATCGATTCGGGCCATAGCCCGAGCCGTATGAAAATATGGGAAGGCATATGCAACGCGTGCGGCGAGTCGGGAGCGATCTTGGAATAACTTCGCGCCGCCGGGAGCGCCAGCGAGGCGAGCGCCGGATAGTCAAAACTATGGATGATGTAATGAGCGACACCCGGATGATTTGGCTCAGCCGCCAGCACCCGGTTCAGAATGACTGCCGCCTTCTTTTGATTCGCATAAGTCTTGTCGGTTGGCAAAGCAGTACCCAGCAGCGCCAACGAATAGAAAACGCCGGCCTCGCGGTCCTGCGGATAGCGCAGCTGTAGTTGCTCCATCGCTTTCTCGTAAGCGATCGAGCGCGTTCGGTGATCGAGTTTGTCTGCGTCCTTGTAGAAGGTTTCGATCGCCGCAATGTAATCCTTCTCTCTTTGTGTGCGAGCACCGGTCATGGCTGCCTTGGTCGCGGCGGCAGATCCATTCTGCATCTCCATCGTGGTTGGCGGCTGCCAGACTGGGTGATACCAGCTCATGGCCATGCCCCAGTAGCCCATGCCACACTTTGGATCGGCCTTGGTGACGTCAACGAATCCCTTCTCAGCCGCGTCGTACCAGAAGGAATGAAGGAGCGCGACAGCGCGGTTGAATTTTTCTTGCGCTACTTTGTTACAAGACACGGTAAAGTTAACGCTGCCCAGCTTTTCTCCCATCTCGTGCTTATGGGGATGCATCTCCTGAGCGTTCAAGGTGAACGTGCAAAGAAACAGGGCGAGCGCCGCTGAAAACCATCTTTCGAGTTTCATATCAATCCCTCCCGAACGTGTCATTAAAGTCGTCGGGCTACCTGTTCTCGTAAACAATCTCGCCGTTAATGACCGTCATCACGCAGCGAGTTTTCAGAATTTCCATCTCCGGAATCTTCATGATGTCGGCGGACAGAATTGTCAGATCCGCAAGTTTACCAACTTCAATCGAGCCGCGCAGGTTTTCTTCAAACGCCGCGAACGCCGGCCAGATGGTAAACATTTTCAGAGCCTGCAAGCGCGTGGCCTTTTCTTCCGGATGCCAGCCTTCACTGGAAAAGCCGCGAATGTCTTTGCGCGCCACGGCCGCGTAAAACTCGATCATGGGTTCGCCCCGTTCCACCGGAGCATCAGAACCGCCGGGAATAATCGCGCCCGTTTTCATCAAGCTCTGCCACGCGTAAGCGCCCTTAGTGCGTGCAATGCCAATGCGACTCGGCACAAAGTGGAGATCGCCAATCGCGTGCGATGGCTGCATTGATGGAATAATTCCAAGCTTCGCAAACCGGGGAATGTCCGCCGGGTTAACGATCTGCGAGTGCTCGTCACGCCAGCGAGGATTCCGAATTTTTCGTTGCGCGGGGGGCACGGCCTTGAGAGCCTTTTCGTACTGGTCCAGCACAAAACGGTTCGCCCAGTCACCGATCGCGTGCGTTTCCACCTGGATCCCTTTTCTCAAAGCTTCTTTAAGCATGGGTTCCAGGTCTTCCGGCTTCACGCGCAGGAAACCCTTGCTGTCCGGCGCGTCGCTGTAGGGTGCGAGTAAAGCAGCGCCGCGTGATCCGAGCGCGCCGTCCGAAACTACTTTTATAGTGCGCAAGTTGAAACGATGATCGAATGCTCCGATCGCCGGGCCTTCGCGCAAAAGCCGCTCAGCGTCATCGCTGGGACCGTGCACCGCTTTGTAGACGCGGACTTTAAGTTTCCCCTCACCGTAAAGTTTCTTCAGCAGATCTACATCGCGATAACTGCCGCCCGCATCCTGAATTTGGGTCCAACCCAATTCAATACTGCGTTTGTTGGCGAGGATCATCGCCTGTTCAATATTGTCACTACCACCCGACGGAATGTGACGCGATACCAATCCCTGCGCGTTATCGAGCAGCATGCCGACCGGCTCGCCCGTCTGTTTGTCGCGCAGAATCTGGCCGCCGAAAGGATCCTTTGTCTCTCGGGTAACGCCGCCAATTTTCAATGCTGCGCTGTTGGCGACCGCGCCGTGCCCGTCCGCGCGGGTCAGGTACACGGGATTGTGCGGAGCGATCTTGTCGAGGTCCGCGCGCGTCGGAAAGACAGGCGGCTTCCAGAAGGTTTCGATCCAGCCGCGGCCGGTGATCCACTCTCCCGGTTTTGCCTGATCGACGCGTGCCTTAACTTTCGTCAGAAAATCTTCGAGCGTGGTGATGCCTTCGAGGTTGAGGTTCATCTCGCGCTGGCCGATGCCGATGAAGTGCGCGTGCGCGTCGGTCATTCCCGGAAGGACGGTAGCGCCATGCAGATCGACTACCCGGGTTGTGCCGCCTTGATAGGCTTTCGCGCCGGCGTTGGTGCCGACGTAGACGATGCGGTCACCTCTAGTCGCGATCGCGCTGGCGCGAGGCCGCTTTGCATTGACGGTGTAGACGGTCCCGTTAATAAAAACCAAATCGGCGGGGACAACCTTGGGACTGGTAGCCGCAAAGCTGCTCAGCAAAATACTGAGAATGACGAGCAGAGATCTCATTAATCGCCTTTCTTAATTCAGGATGAAGTTGGAAGCGAAACTTATATCACAGAGAGAGGGTTGCTATCACTTGGGAGCCGGTAGTGTCCTGGTTCGACTTTGCGTCACTTTGCGTCTTTGCGCCTTTGCGTGAAAGGGCTGGTGTTTGTTCACGCCAAGGCGCAAAGTCGCAAAGACGCAAATAGAACCGCAAAGAAAACCACTATCAGGGAGCCAGGGCGCATACCCTTCGAATTCACTTCTTGTCGCGAATCGTTTGCAGAATTGATTGAAACTGCGGGTCGGCGATGAGCGGGTCAAAGGCTTTGTTGTCGCTGATCGCCGCGAGATCCGAGAATCCTTTGCTCGCCGCGGTGCGCAAACTTTCGAGGGCGCGCTTCTTGTCGCCATTGGCGGCATACGCCCAGGCCAGGTAGTAAAACCCGCCTGCGCGATCGGGATGTACTTCGGTGAGGAGCTGAAAAGTCTTGATCGCTTCGGGGTACTGTTTACGAGCTTCCAACAAATCCGTACCCCGTTCGAAAAGCCCCACCATGATCCCGCTCAAAACGCGTCGAGCGACGCGCCGGTTACCACTGTCGTCCGCGCCCTCAGACTCTTTTCGGAGATTGCTTAACAGGCTGCGTAACCGCACAGATGCGTCGGCTCCGCTATCAGGCTGCGAGTTATTCTGCGAGTCGCGATCTTCCTGTCGCTTACTGCTATCGCGTTCAGCAACCAGGGCCCAAAATCGGTTTTCAAGTTCCCGCTGTCGGCTGATTTGTTGCTTTTCGTCACGGAGCGCATCTTTCACTTCGCGCGCGTTCTGATATGCAGTTAACTTTGATTCAGCCTCGGTGATGTTGTGCAGGCCGGCGAACGTCTCGACGATCGTTCGGTAAGCGTGAAAAGCTTCGAATGGGTTTTTGGCGGCTTCAAGACTGCGGGCATCCTGCATATTGTTTTGCCACGCGGCCTCGATAAACTGTTCGCTGCGATCGCGACGTCCACTTTTGATGGCTTGAAGTTCCAGCCACTCAACCGCTTTTACCGCAAGCGGGCTGGGCAGCCAATCATGACGCCCGGCGAAAGTTTCGACACGATGTGCAATTCGGGATTTTGTTAAAGGTTCTTCCAGGCTCTTCACTTCGGCAAAATTGAAGTCATCGTGACCAACTGCGGCAAAGATGCTGAAGTGCATTGCAGGGTCCGGCGTGATTGAGCTCGGGAATCCCGCGCCGGAGGCGATGACCCCCGCGAGACAATCGCAGCGCGTGGCAAAGAAAAGCGCGATGCGCGCGCCGCCGGAAAAACCGGTGGCGTAGGTGCGGCGGTCATCGATGCTGAACCGTTCGGCAACGTCGGTGGTAATCGCGTCCCACGCGTCGACTGAAGATTGGCCCGAAGCATTCCGCGAATTGTTCGAGCCCACCACAATCCAACCAAATTTTTCCGCTGCATTTTGGAATGTGGCCACGGGAATTTTGCCGCGCGCACCTGGGTCGAACGCATAGAGTATCGGCCATTTGCGTGCCGGATCGTAGGTGGAAGGCAGATACAGTGCGTAGCTCTCCTGCGGGTTTTTTGCGCAGGTCACTTTCTCAATGATCTGGCCCTTTGGCAGTGATTGCGGTGAAGAAAGCGCGCCGGCAGTGAACGCGGGCGACAAGACGAAAACCAGGGCAATGTGCAAAACCAGAGTGCGTGCTGACATCAATGCCATTGTGAAGGCATAGATGCAATAAGATCCAATCAGAGTTGGCGCACTATTTTCCGATAATCACCGGCAATTCAATCGACGACGCATGTTTCCGGTTGCGGGTGACGGTGATCGTGGGATTACCTTCTGCGGGAATGCGCGCGAACGTATCTTTGTCAGCTCCCGCAATCGCGATGCGCAGGCGATGGCCCTTTCTTACCAGCACCGAGATCGGCTGAAGTCCAAACTTCAATTCAGCGATTTGGCCGGGAACCAGGGGCAGGGCGTCCTTCTTCTTAAACGAATGATAGGGAACCAGAAGCTTGTAAGGCGGTCTTTCCTCCGAAATCTTTCGATGAATGGCGCGCAAAGCTCCTTCGGTCAGATATGTCACCACTCCGTTTTCGTCGACGTCTTCCAAATAAACAATAAAAGCCCCGTCGGTGGCCGTTGAAGTAACGAAGAGATCGACGACCGGGTGACCCGTGATTTCGGTGTCAGATTCAAAGGGTGCGGACGTGTAGGCGAGTAGTTTTTTGTCTTCATCAGCGCGATTGGGATAGAAGACCTGGCCGCCGACTTGTGTGTGCCAGCGATTCTTTTCGCCGCTGGTCGCAGTGAAGTCAATTGCATACGCATCGTTGCCCGAGTCTGCCGCCGGAGGTTTTCGTGCGAGCGTATTTCCCTCGTCGAGATACCAGCGCATCATCTTTGTTCCCGCTACGGGCCAGGTGTTTGTGGTCTTCCATTTCTCTTCGCCGAGGGTGAAGTAATAAAGAGCCCGGTCGCGTCCTAATCCGGTATCCACCCCTTTAAGATGGCGATCGAAAAAGCGCAACCATTCATAGGCCTGCATAACGCGCGGTGATTGCGGCGTTTGGAAAGGGCTGGCGTTTTGGCCGCCGCCATGGTTCCAGGGACCAATCACTGCACGTTCGTAATTAGGCAGCGAGAGGAAAACGCGAATGACCGCATCAGCAGTGCTGGCGTCAAACCAACCGCCCCAACTGTTGATAGCTACTCCGGATTTTTCAATCTGAGGCAGGTAACTGTGCAAACTGATCTCGTCGATTGACACCCCAAAGGCGCGATCGTCGCGAAAGGTCGTCTTCAGTGCGGCAGCATAGACATCGATGTTTTGTGCGCGCTGACTGGTGGCCTGGCGATAGAGAGCTTGATCCTTGTCTTCGTCGACCAATCTCACTCCCGCATTGGTGTCCAGTTGGTGATTGCCCTGGCTCCACGCATTGATCATCCAATCGGTTAACACACCGCCGGGGTAAGGCGTTTCTGAGAACTCATCGAATTCAAAGTGACGGGGGATGACCGCTTTGACCGCCGGGTTCATGCTGACGGCCAGCCAAAGCGCGGTGTTCCCTTCATAAGAATTGCCAAAGGCGCCGATTTTTCCGTTCGACCAGGGTTGTTTCACGATCCACGCAGCGACTTCGCCATAGTCTTTAACCTCATCCGGCGAAAAAGGCGCGGCCCAAACTCCAAAACTGGCGCCCGTGCCGCGCGCATCGACCATCACGCGCGCGTAGCCATGCGACGGAAACCATCCGCCCGGCTGATCTCCCTGACGGGATCGCCAATAGCGCGTCATGTTCATGATGGTCGGAATTTTCTCGCCGGCGGGCAGGTTCTTCGGCAACACGACGTCGATAGCGATTCGCACGCCGTCGCGCATGGTGAGATACAGCGAGCGCTGGTCGAACTCTTTGTATTTTGGTTCGACGTAACCGGGATAGCGCTGCGGATCTTTTCCCGCCGGCATGGCGGAAAGCATCAAATCGATCTTGCGGTCTGGAGCTTGACCGCGCATCGACGTTGCCGGCGCAACCATCAGGACGGCGGCAGAAAGTATGAGGCCCAGTTTCCGAAACATTGATAATCCTCGCAAACGAATTTTCACGACCTTATCCAACACGCGCCGGGGCGTTGATTGTACGCACACTTCGCTGACTTCTGACGCCAGGAAATTGACGTTATGCGCCAGCCGAGCGTTAATTTAGGTCAAAGAATGAGCGCAGTCGCGACAATTCAGGCCAAGGCCGTCGACAAGATTATCCGGGCGGCCGCTCTTCGCGCGGTTCCCGCCGAGCGTTTGTACGAGGCGATTAGTCTGAATCCGGCGGTCCTGGACGATCCGGATCAGCGAATTCCGTTTGCTCAGGTCGTGACGCTTTATGAAAAAGCGGCGGAGCTTACCGGCGACGATGCGTTCGGTCTTCACGTAGGTGAGGAGGTTGACCCGAAAGCGTTCGATGTGCTCGGCTATGCAGTGATCAATAGTCCCAATCTGGGTGAAGCACTCGATCGCATGGTGCGTTACAACTTCATCTGGACCAATGGTTCGAGCTTTGCGGTTGAGCGCGGGCCGGCATGGACGCGCATTGTTTATAGTTACAACGACGATTCGATCAAAGAGCGGCGACAGGACGCCGAGATGACGCTCGCGGCGATGGCCGCCCTGGGACGAATGGTCACGCACTCAGACCTGTCGCCGGTGCGGGTGACTTTTCAACATCCCCAGCCGCGCGATACTTCTGAGCACAAACGCATATTCCGCTGCCCGGTGGAATTCAGTGCCGGGAGCGATCAATATTTCTTTCCATCGGCGGCGCTTGATCTACCGATTGTGAAAGCGGACCCGGGACTGTGCGCGGTGCTGGATCGTCATGCAGCCGAGCTGGCGGCGCGGTACCCGCGTGCAGACAGCCTGCAGGATCGAGTAAGAAACTTGATCAAGAACGAGCTGAGTGGCGGCAATGCTTCGATCGATCGTATTGCTGCACATCTCGGCATGAGTGCGCGAACGCTTCAGCGTAAATTGCGCGCGGCCGGAACTTCCCATCAGGAGTTGCTCGACGAGATGCGCCGGGATCTCGCCATGCGCTACCTGCGCGAGCCGGAAATGGCCGCCTGTGAAGTTGCCTACCTGCTGGGTTTTTCGGAAAGCAGCGCATTTCATCGCGCCTTCAAGCGATGGACGGGCACTACGCCAAAAGAGTTTCGCAAGCGATAATGCGGTATCCACAGATTGAATAGATATGGAGAACTCTAATGAATGTTGAGTCCTTGAACCTAAACACCTCGCGCGGGGCGACCACGGCGTGCGTGGCGCGACCACAGGCTGAAGCCACTAGTGCAGTCATTCTGATCCAGGAATGGTGGGGCATTAATCAACATATCCGCGACATTGCCGGCCGCTACGCCGGCGAAGGCTATCTTTGTGTGGCCCCCGATCTCTATCGCGGGCGAGTCGCGCAGGATGCCGCAGAAGCGTCGGCGCTGATGCACGCACTGGCGATTGAAGACGGGATGGAAACTATTCGCCAGGCAATGCAGGCGACACGCGAAACCTATGGCATCAACAAATTTGTGATTACCGGCTACTGCATGGGAGGCACGTTTGCCCTGCAGGCGGCCTGCGAAATACCAGAGCTGAAAGCGGCAGCGCCTTTTTACGGCGACATTCCGGCGGAAGATGTCTTGAAGAATTTGACTGTGCCCACGCTCTTCATTGCCGGCAAACGCGACGCCTGGATCAATGCAGAGAAGGTGAACGAACTAAAACAAGCCGCCGAAAAATACAGTTTGCCTATCGAGGTAGCAAGTTACGACGCCGACCATGCCTTCTTTAACGACACGCGCCCGGAAGTTTACGACGCGGAAGCGGCCCAGGATGCATGGGCTAGAGTGCAGGAGCACTTTGGAAAGCATCTGAACGGTTAGTCGATCCGCACATCGCCATGAGTTACAGATGTTAGATTTTATTTTTCATTTGATGTACGAAGTGGGAATTAGTTGGGTGGCCGCTGCCCCAATTTGCCCAAAGTGCGGTGGTGAAGGGATCAGACCGCGGAAACAATCGGACGGGGGCAGTTATGGCACTGCCGAAGATGTTGTAATGAATGGCTCTCGTCGAGGCTTGACGTCATCAACGGCAAAGACGGCGCTACCTAAAGCATCGATCCTGAGCATTTTGGAGAGCATTTGTTGTGACGAGCAAAGAAAAATCCGAGGATTCAACAAGTCCGCTGCGCGGACTTGTTAAGGATCATTCATTACTTCAGCTCCGCCGGCAGTTGCTTATCCACCTTGGGACGCGTGCGCAGGTTCGCGACCTCCCACATAGTCACATAAACCGTGCGCGCCACCTTCTCCATTTTCGCGAAGTCAATCTTCTGCACTTCGTCGCCGGGGCGGTGGTAGTCTTCGTGCACACCGTCAAAGTAGAAGATGATGGGAATGCCTTTGCGGGCGTAGTTGTAATGATCGCTGCGGAAGAAAAAGCGGTTCGGATCCGCCGGATCGTCGTAACGATAATCAAAGGTCAGGTTCTGATAAGATTTGTTGACCGTCTCGCTCAACTCGCCCAGTTCAGTGCTCATCATCTTGGATCCAATGACATAGATTTCGTTTGGCCCTGAAAGATCTTTGTTGCGCGGCTCAGTGTCGCCTGCTTTCTTACTGCGGCCAATCATGTCGATATTGAACTGAGTCACAATCTTATCGAGCGGAATCGTCGGATAGTCGGTGAAGTAGCGCGAGCCCCACAACCCTTTTTCTTCGCCACAGTGCCAAACAAACAGGATCGAGCGCTTCGGCCGTTGCTTCGCGTGCGAAACGGCTTCGGCCATGCCGAGCAGCGCCGTCGTGCCTGAGCCATCGTCGTCTGCGCCGTTGCAAATCTGATCGGCAGAGCCGGGCGCGCAAATGCCCACGTGATCATAGTGCGCGCCGATCGCGACATATTCGCCCTTCAACGCCGGATCGCCGCCTTCCCAAACGGCGACCACATTTTGAGTGGGCGGACGCTCAGTCTTGACCACCACCGTGATCGAGACCTTCTTGCCTGGGCTGAGTTCGAATGATGGGACTTGCTGGCCGCTTTGCGCGCCGCTCATGATTGCGGCCGCGTCCGACTTCTCGCCAGCGAACAGCGCGTTCGCCATTTTTGTGGTTATCAGAATCGAGGGAAGAGGCGGCGGACCCGGCTGGGTGACAAATTTTTCGACCACCGCGCGTCCGGGTTGAAGCGCCCGCTGCCGGATCTGTTCCCAGTTGAGTGACCCGCCTGTCTCGGCAATCGAGATTACTCCTTTGGCCCCATTTTTCTGGGCATAGACGGCCGGACTGCTCCAATCAACTCCCATCGTGCCCGCGAGATCCGCGCGGCCGATGCCGCGGGGAAAGCCCGCGCCGCTGACCACAATGATCTTATCTTTCACATCGATGCCCTGATAGGGATCCATGTTCTTTGATTTAATTATCCAGCCGTGCCCCGCAAAAACCATTGAACCTGAAAGTGACGACGCCACCGCGTTCGACAAAAAGTCTTCGCCGAAGTTGAACTTTTGTCCGTTGATGTCGGCAGTTGTTTTTGCCTGATCGAGAGCGTCACGGCGCAAGGCAATCTTTTGAAAGAAAGTGCCATCGTCGCCCGCCGGCTTAAATCCCCACCGTTTGAGATTCATCGCGAGGAATCTCGCGGTCGTGTCCAGCCCGCGCGATGGGGTATCGCGTCCTTCCATTTCATCTGAAGCGATGAATGAAAGATAGTTCTCGAGCTGTGCGGCGGTAATCGTTTCGACGCCGCGTGCCGCCAACGTTGGCTTGGTGATCTTTGTCCGGGCGGCCCGGGGCTGGGCAAGTGCGGGTGGCAACGCCGTCAGCAAAACTAAAAGCAGGGCTAAGAGATTCAGTTGTGTTTTTCGCATAATGATTCCTAATTTTAAGTCTGGTTTTTGAAATACTTCATACAGCGCAAGTTGAGTTTCGCATCCCCTCGCTATCGCTCGGGGTTCTGTAACTGCGAGTTAGTCGGCTTGCTGAAGGGGGTGCCATCTCGATCGTCAAATGTGACCCCTTCCAGGGTCAACAAATATTCTTGACTCTGATCCGGGGGTTATCGCGCGCTGCTGCGCGCTCAACCCCCGGCTACTATCTTGCAGCCCTTCGGGCTGCCTTACTCGCCCGTGATCCAATAGTCGCGCGGGTAGACCCGGTAGAGTTTCACCTCGGGACCCTCGACCGTCTTTAAGTACTGTTCGTAAGCGGCCAGTTGCGTCTCGGGACCGATGACAAAAAATACGCCGCCCGTAACGTCCCGTGCCTTGGTGCCGTAGCCGGGAAGGATACGCGCATAGACCGTCCCCATGCGCTTGAATAACTCGTCCGAAAGATTCGGCATGCGCCGCAGTTCGAGCAGCCCTTCACGGAACTTGCGAACCGTTTCGGGCGGAACTCCATCGGCGATGTCTGACGCCTGCGATTCGCCGCGTGTCTCGTAAGGCGAGGCCGAACGGAACTGCTGAAACGCAATTGCAATAGCGTACTCGACCAGGTTCGGATCGGGCTTGGCTTTCTTTAGTTCGTCAATTACGAAGCGCAGCGTCTGCGGCAATTCAGGTGTGCGCTCGGCGTAATAGCCGATGCGCCCCACGCCCGGCGAGCCGCGAAAACCATTCGAGTACGCGAGACCGGCGCCCCAGGTTTTGATGAAGATGCCGTGCGCGCCGCCACCCGCGTAAAGACGCGAGGCGAGAAAGTCCAGAAGCATCTCGCGATTGTCGGCGTCCAGATAGCTCGCTGCCGGCGCCGAATTTACGAAGACGCCGCCCTGCGTGTTCGGATTGACCAGCCCTACAAAAATGGGCGCGGGCGCGCTGCTTTCATTCAGGCGTTCGCGCACGCGCGTTTCGACGACGCGCTGCTTCGAATAAGTGACAGGCATTACGGGAGCGTTTTGAAGTCCGGCGATAATCGCGCCGACCCCGGGTTGAAGCGCCGTTTGGGTTGTGCTTGACCCAATCATGAACATGCGCGCGCCGCCGGTCTTCAAAATACCTTGGCGCACGGCATTTAGTTCGGCCAGCGTCTGCGCGGGCGGCACCAGCAGATCGCGGCGGATTTCACGGACCAGGTAAGTCCAGTCCGCGCCGAGCGTCGCATCCGGAATGTCCGCCATCAGCTGGTCCAGGTCTTTTGCCGCTTCCACGGCCAGCGCTTTTGCTCCCGCAGGAAGTTCATGGAAGGCGCGCTTCTCATCGTTGTAGTAACGATCCTTCAACTCGCCCTTCTGGAAAGTTGCCAGAAGATTTTTCAAGTGTTCGCGTTCGGCGTTTTGTTTGGGCGCGTCGGCCAGCTTGTCCAGGAAAGCGCTGATCGCGTCGCGATCCGCCCCCGGATCCTTGAGCATCCAGCGGAGGCGATGAACGTTATGCGATTGGGTCATGAACGAAGAGGTCGAGAGCAGAAGCGGGTTGTCCTGACGCCAGTAAGCGTCTGCCGGATCATTAACCCAATTCTCTTCGGGCGACTGGGTGCGATTGCGCAGTCCGCTCAGAGTCTGATCGACGAGATCCCGAATGCGCGGAAGGTTCTCCTCGCGCCAGTAGGGCGACGTCAAAACCAGCTTCATCCATTCCAGCGAACGGCGCGCCTCAGCCGTGTCATTGCCGGCCCCGCGCACTACCAGTTCCGCGCGGCTGGTGCGAAAGTTTGTGCTGAAGTAACTGTTGAGCGCGAGAATTTCCTGGCGGAGCTTCTCGCTCATCTGCTCGAAAGGAATCGGCTTCCCGTCTTTGATCACGCCGACCTGCGTCAGCAACGAAGGCAGCATCGAAACATAAACGAGCTTTTCCTGCGGCACGCCGTCCAAACGCAGGGCGATGCCGGTGGTCGCGCTGGTCATGTTCTCGAAGTTCGACGCGACCATCTTCACGCCGCCGGTGAGTGTTTGCACTTTGAAGTCGAGCTGATCGTCCAGAGTGAGCGGCGGCTTTTCGAGAAACTTCATGTTGCCTGACTTCTTTGCCAGTCCCTCGAGCTCCGCGGTCGTGGCCTCGTATTCCGTTTTGTATCGAGCAATCGCTTCCAGTTCCGAAGCGACTCCGTATTTCTTCTGCAGCCGCTCAGCCTCGGCCTTGGCCCGCGCAGCGCGTTCGCTGGCGCCCTGGGCGATGAGTTGGGGCGAAGGCTTGGCCGCGACCGCGAAGGGCACGGAATCAGCCAGATGCCAGCGCGCGATTAGATCGCGCCAGATGTTTTTGCCTGACGCCAAACTTTGATCGATGGCGTTGAGCTCAGGTTTGAGCGTAACCGACTTGCGGAAGCCCGGCGTGCGGTTGAGATCCAGCAGGTGCGTCATCCATCCCGAATTCGAGTTACGAAAACCGAAACCCGGAGGTGAGTTGACGAACTTCGCGAGCCCGCGTCGCGTCTCGATCACCCGGCTCTTCATCCGGTCGTTGAATTCTTTCAATTCCGGCGAGCCGTCCGGCAACGACGCCAGGCGCTTCATCTCGTCCATGATTTTCTGACGAATGTCCGAGATCTTTTCGTTGGTCATGTTCACCGGCGCGACGTCTGTCAAACCGACATAGATGGGATTGCCGACCACCATCTCGTCATCAAGAAATGCGAAGACTGCCTTTGCGCCGGTATCAGCGACACGCGTCTTTGAGTCAACAAACATTTTGTAGAGATTGGTGGTCGCATCACTGGCGATATTCGTCAAGAAGAGATTCAAAAGCGTCTTGTCCTGCGTATCGAGCTTAATCTGCGCCGGATAGGCAAACATTAACCAGCCCGGTTGCTGCTCGTTCTTATCCGGATACTCGACCAGTCGAATCTCGCCCGGCGTCGCCGGCCGTGGCGCGGGCAATTCGGCTTCGCTCGCGTATTTACGGCTCTCCTGTTTGGGCTCGAGCCGGTTGAAGATGGCGTCGAGGCGTTTCAACACATCCGCGGTGGGCATTTCTTTCGGGAACGAAGCGACCATCCCCATGTTGCCGAGGTGATAGTTCTCCGCGTGAAACTTGCGAATGTCTTCGGCCTTCATCTCGCGGATATTCGCCGGCCAGCCGCCCGACGACATCGCGAGCGGATGCTGCGCGCCGTAAAGCAACTGATTCTCGGCCCTGAAGAGCAGGCTGATGGGCCGGTCATAGGTCGTTACCATCTCCTGATAGACCGTGCCCTTTTCTTCCAGACGCAGCGCCTTGGTGGCCGCGTTTTCGTTGATGCCCCAATGACTCACTTCGCGGCGAATCTCTTCATCGGTGTAATCCGGATGTAGCAGCGCGTCCATCTGACTCTCGAAGAGTTTGTAAAAGACTTCCGCGCCTGCGGCCGTGTGAAAGTGGTAACAGGTGCGCCACTGCTGGGTGAAGGCCGACGAACTTGCCAGCGACATGCCTTCCAGGCTTGAGTGCGCGCGGCCCACATTGCCCTTGCCGAGCAGTAGATGTTCCTGTGTATGGGGCTCGCCTTTTTCCGAAGTTGGGAACGAGTTGACCCAGGCAAAGACCTGGGGCACAGACTGGATTTGCAAAAAGTCGAGCGTGAATCCCGTGCGCGCGTGACGAAAACGCGCGCCAAACGGCTTGTCTGAGTCGTTCAGGTATAAGGCTTCAGTTTTGAAACCGTTGATAACCTGGCCTTCTTTCAAATCAAACTCCGGCTGGCCGCCAGGTTTTTGGGCGAAAGCCACGGGCAGGGAATTAATAGTCATCGCCACTCCAATAAGAAGTATCAGGAAAAAAGATAACGACTTTCTGTTCATAAAACGCTCCCAATTAAGATTGTTAAGTTTGCAGTCAGTAAGACAAAAGCCCAGTTGTCACCGGAGATGACAAGCTAAAGCCGGCTTACCTCATGCGTGCTGCACGGCGCCCACCAACTTGGTCAGGGTCTCTTTTGCGTCACCATACAACATGCCTGTTACGGGTTTGAAGAACAAAGGGTTTTCCAAACCTGAAAATCCTTTGCCTTGGCCGCGTTTCAGGACGACGACGGATTTCGCGTGATCGACCTCGAGGATGGGCATCCCGGCAATCGGGCTGCCGGGATTGTCGCGTGCATCAGGGTTGACGACGTCGTTGGCGCCGATGACGACCGCGACGTCAGTGGTGGGGAATTCGGGGTTGATTTGCTCAAGTTCGTACAATTGCGAATAAGGCACGTTTGCTTCGGCCAGCAGCACATTCATGTGTCCCGGCATGCGGCCAGCGACCGGATGGATTCCGTATTTAACAGTCACGCCGCGATTCTCGAGGACGCTGGCCAGCTCGCGCACGGCATGTTGCGCCTGGGCAGTAGCCAGACCGTAACCCGGGACGAATACGACTTTGTGCGCGTAAGCCAGTTGCACGGCGATGTCTTCGAGGCCTACTTCGCGCATTTCGCCCTGCGCACCTTCGCCCCCCGTGGCAGTGGCCGCGCTGCCGAAAGCGCCGAAGAGAACATTCGTGATCGAGCGGTTCATCGCCCGGCACATCAGAATCGACAGAATGAATCCGGAAAAACCATCCAGGGTGCCCGCGATGATCAGCACTTTGTTTCCGAGCACAAAGCCGGTCGCCGCTGAAGCAAGTCCCGCGTATGAATTCAACAGCGACATGACCACCGGCATGTCTGCCGAGCCGATGGGCAGCACCAGCAGGATTCCAAAGATGAAAGACAGCGTCAGCATCACGTAAAACGGAATTACCGCGGTCGGCACAAAAATCAGATAGATGAAGAGTCCGACGGTGACGGCCAGCAGCGACATGTTGAAGATATTCTGACCGCGATAGACGAGGGGTTTGCCGGGAACGATGCCCTGCAATTTTCCAAACGCGATCAAACTGCCGGTGGTCGTCAACGATCCGAGCATGATCTCGAATCCCATCGCGCCCATCTTCACATGATCGAGATCGGCGAGCGGCTTAAAGCCGTGCGTGTAGCTGTAGTACTCAGCGATACCGACCAAAGCTGCTGCAAACGCTCCGAATGCATGTGATAGTGCGGTTCGTTGCGGCATGGCTGTCATGGGGACCCAGACGCCCATGGCCGCGCCGAGGGTCGAGCCCAATAACAGTCCGACGATGATCCAGGTGTACGAGACGATTTCGAAGTGCATGAGCGTGCCGATGATGGCCATCAGCATGCCGAACTCGGCCATGTGCATCCCGCGCTTGGCAGTTTCGGGATGGCTCAAGCCCTTCAATCCGAGAATGAAAAGGATCGAGGCGAGGAGGTAACTAAATTCGATGAAGTAGGTTTGCCAAACCATAAAAACGATCTTTGTACTTTGGTCTTTGTACTTTGTTGTCTTCTCCAGGCGTTGCCTTAAGCTTCAAATAGCGACTTGGCAACACATCAAAACCCGAAGATCAAAGTACAAAGTCCGTGCTTTACTTTTTACGTTTGAACATTCGCAGCATGCGATCGGTGATCACGAACCCGCCGACTACGTTGGTCGTTGAGCAAACGACCGCGACGAAGCCGAGGATGGTCGCCACCTTGCTGTGACCAGAGCCCGCGATCACGATCGATCCCACCAATGAAATGCCTGAGATTGCGTTAGTCGCCGACATCAGGGGCGTGTGCAGCAGTGGCGGCACACGCGAGATCACCTGATAACCAAGAAATGCCGCCAGGGCGAAAACGTAAAGGGCGGCGATGATGTTCGAAGCAGTCATGACGTTCGATCCCTCGAACAACAAAAGTGCGTTATTGATTCCTGGCATTATCATCGCGGTACTTTGTTTAAGATCAAATTTGTTACGCCGAAGGTGTTCAGTCCTTCAGCCCAGCCTTGCGCGTGAAGCGCGCTAGCCTGGGATAAACGAAACATTGGGCGCAACCCCGAAGGGGTTGTGACATCTGTTACCTCGCGTCCCCAGCGTAGCGCGCGGACGCGCGCAACGCTGGGCTGGAGGTTGCAACGCCTTCGGCGTTGGTAGCAACCAGGTTCAACTAACCTTCCTACTTACCCGTGCTTGCCGGTTTCCCTTCCGTGTCGAGAAACACGACGCTCGTGCTCACGTCCGGAAGCCCGCGAAGCCCCTGCTCGATCACTTTGCGATCGCCGACGACCAAAATCGCCATCCGTGACGGATCGAGATAACGATTCGCAGCCCGCGTTACATCCGCCAGGGTCACGGCGCGGACGCGCGCCGAGTAGCTGTTGAAGTAGTCGTCGGGCAGCCCGTACAAGACCACGTCCGTCAAGCGGCCCGCGATCTGTTGGGGCGTCTCAAAGCCGCGCGGATAGCTGCGGATTAGCGACTCTTTAAAGTACTTCAACTCCTTCTCGGTGACCGGACGCTCGCCGCGGATGCCTCGGATTTCTTTCATGAATTCCGCGACGGATTCCTTAGTCACTTTGGTGAAGACTCCGGCGCTCGCGGTAAATGGTCCGGGACCTCGCCTGTAGTCGAACGAAGTGCGCGCGCCGTAGGTGTAGCCTTTGTCTTCGCGCAGGTTCAGGTTCACGCGCGAGACGAATGCGCCACCGAGCATCGAGTTCATTACCAGCAACGGGAAATAGTCGGCGTTCGAACGGGCCACACCTACCTGCCCGATCTGAATCACCGACTGGGCCGCGCCCGGTTTGTCCACGATGTAAATTTCGGCACGATTGCGTTGCGGCGGTGCGTTCACATTAGCGGCCGCCGGCACCGCGCCTTGTTTCCAACCCGCGAATGCGCGTTCGAGCTTGGGAATGATCGTGGCCGGTTTCACATCGCCTGCCACGATGAGGGCCGCATTGTTCGGCCGGTAGTAACTTTCGTAGAAGCGCCGAGCGTCATCCGCGGTCACCGTCTTAAGCGAGCTTTCATTGCCTCCGATCGGATGACCGTACGGATGCTCGTGCCCGTAAAGCAGCGAGGCGTAAACCTGCGAGGCGATCGCGTTTGCGTTATCGCGTTGTTGTTGCAACCCGATAAGCCGCTGGCCCTGCAGGCGCTTGAATTCAGCCGCATCGAACGCCGGATTGAGAATGGTGTCGGCGTACAAGGCGAGCGCGCGATCGAGATGGCGCGTTAGAGTCACCAGACCCGCGCTGGTCGCATCCCATCCCGCGCCGGTGTTTAGCCGCGAACCGATCGCCGCCAAACTTTCAGACATCTCGAGCGCACTCCGCGTTTTGGTTCCCTCATCCCACAGATCGGCCGTCAAGCTGGCCAGTCCGGGCATGCTGGATGGATCACTGGATGCTCCGGACTTGATCACCAGATTCATGTTGACCACGGGCAATTCGTGCTGCTCGACGATCAGCACTTCCAAACCATTTGAAAGTTTGCGGCGCTGAATCACCGGAAGCTTCAAGGTCGGATCGGCCTGAGGCTTGGGCAGGTTCGCCTGCATCGCCTCTTTACTTTCCGCGGATCGCTTGGCGCCGGGAGCCGTTTGTGTTGGCTGTTGGCCGGGCGTGCTGTCGCCCGTTTCCGCCGCAGCCGTTTCGCCGGGAGCGCGGCCGCCACGGCCTCCGCCGGCGGGCTTCACGCTTACAATCAAGCGCTTGTCGTTGAGATACTGCTGCGCGACGCGCTGCACATCTTTGGGTGTTACGGCGCGGTAACGAGCCAGCTCGCGTTGGAAGTAATCCGGCTGGCCCAAAAACGTCTTGTACTGGTTCAGTTGATCGTTCTTGCCGCCAAATCCGCCGACGGTCTGCAAGCTGTAAACTACGGACGCTTCCCGACCGTTGTACACGCGTTCGAGTTCATCTTGCGTCGGACCTGACTGTTTTAGCTTCTCAACTTCCTCGTTGATAGCAGCTTCGAGATCGGCCAGCGTCTGGCCCGGTTTGGCGGTGGCGGTGATCTGAAACTGACCGGCCAGTTCTCGAGTGTTATTGAAGGAGGAAACGTCCTGCGCGATCTGCCGGTCGTAAACCAGCGCTTTGTAAAGGCGCGAATTCTTTCCACCGCCCAGCACCGACGCCAGTGTGTCAGTCGCCGCCGCGTCGGCAGTGAACTGCGGCTGTGTCGGCCAGACCATGTAAACACGCGGCAGGGCCACGCGATCTTCCATCTCCACGCGCTTCAACTCAGTCAACACCGGCGGCCGCGGATTGAGCACCGGCACATTCGGCCCGCGCGGGATTGGCCCGAAGTATTTTTCGATCCACTGTCGCGCCTGCACCGGATTGAAGTCGCCGGCGAGGGCGAGAGTCGCATTGTTCGGCGTGTAGAAGCGCCGGAAGAAATCGCTGATGTCGGCAATCGAAGCCTTGCTCAAATCGTCCAGCGATCCGATGGTCAGCCAGTGATATGGGTGATCCTTCGGATAAAGGACCTCGCTGATCTTTGCGCCCACTAATCCGTAAGGACGGTTATCGTAATTCTGCCGCTTCTCGTTCTTAACCACGTCGCGCTGATTGGCGAGCTTGGTTTCGTTCAGCACTTCCAGCAGGCCGCCCAGCCGATCGGCTTCCATGAAAATCGCCGTCTCGAGAAAGTTCGACGGAACTACTTCCCAGTAGTTGGTGCGATCCGTGTTGGTCGAGCCGTTAAGAGTGCCGCCCGCTTCCTGAATCGGACTGAAGTAATCGTCGTCATAGTTCTTCGAGCCCTGGAACATCATGTGTTCGAAGAGATGCGCGTAGCCGGTCTTGCCCAGCGTCTCGTTCTTCGAGCCGACGTGATACCAGAGATTGACGCCGACGATCGGCGTCGAATGGTCCTCGTGGAAAATCACGCGCAAACCGTTGGGCAAAGTAAATTCAGTGAACTTAAGCGCCGGCAGAACATTGGCAGTAGTTGGCGCTGTCGTGCTGCGCGGCTTGCGCTTTTGCGCAAGGGCCGCGGTGGGCGCGAACAAAGTTACGGTTAGTATCAAGGCGAACAGGCGATTGAGCTTCATGGTCTTCCTCCTAGATCATCAGGCCGCGGCGCCCAGCGCCGCAGCAACACGTTGGTTCATCCATTTGCCTTCATGCGTGACGCACGAAGGCCCGATTACGTCATCATTCATATCAAGATTCAGCGCGCCGTCTTTGATCAGCAGGTTCAAAAACGACGTCACGTTGCGCGAGTAAAGTTGGCTGGCGTGCACCGGCACCGTGGCCGGCAGGTTTGTGGGCGCCATGATCGTCACGCCGTCGCGTTCGACGATTTCATCCGGCTTGCTGCCTACGACATTGCCGCCAGTCGCGCCGGCCAGATCGATAATTATTGAGCCGCGCTTCATGGCTTGGACCGCGGGTTCTTCCATGAGAACGGGCGCCCGGCGGCCCGGCACGTGGGCGGTAGTGACGATCACGTCCGCGTTCTTGGCGTGTTCGGCGACCAGATCGCGGCCGCGCTTCAGAGCTTCCTCTGACAGTTCGACTGCGTACCCGCCTTTGTCTTCAGTTTGAATGCCGCCGAGATCTACTTCCAGAAAAGTCGCGCCCAAAGATTTCACCTGTTCGCCCGCGGCCGCGCGGACGTCGTACGCCTCGACCACTGCGCCCAATCTTCGCGCGGTCGCGATCGCTTGCAGGCCCGCGACGCCTGCGCCCAAAACCAGAACACGCGCCGGCGGCACGGTGCCCGCGGCCGTCATTAATAAAGGAAACATCCGCGGGATGCGATCCGCGCCGAGCAGCACTGCTTTGTAGCCCGCGACCGTGGCCATCGACGAAAGCGCGTCCATCGCCTGTGCGCGCGTGATGCGCGGCACCAGTTCCATCGCGAAAGTCGTCAGCCCATGCTCGAGCGCCGGAGTAAGCTCGGCAGGCTCATCGAGCGGCTTGAGAAACCCGAGCACTACCGCGCCCTTTTTCATCCGCTTCAAGTCATCTGCGGCAGGACGGCCCACAACGACCAGCACATCCGTTTCGCCGAGTAACGAGTTGCGATCCGAAACGACGGTCGCGCCCGCGGTCGAGTAATCATCATCGGTGCGCGCCGCGCCCAAACCCGCGCCCGTCTGGATGGATACGGACGCCTTGGCGGCGATAAGCTTCTGTACTGAATCCGGCATTAACGCGACGCGCGCTTCGCCGGGCGACGTTTCATTCAGCACCGCGATGTTCATTCAGCTCTGGTCAGGATCTACGTGTCAGAAGCCCGCGCGTCAGCAAGGGCATGGGACGGTAACCTGGCCCTCCCTGACGGTCGGGCTTCTGACACTGGTCGATGAAGTTGAATTGCGAAGGGAGAGTATAACATGCACCGGAAGATCAGGTGTGCCTCCGCGCACATTCGGAGCAGGTAAGCACCTAAAGGCACTGGATAATTCCAAGCTGAAAGAGTATTCTGCTGTTCGTCATGAATGAGATCAGAGCCTACGAAGAAATTGTTGATTTCATAGCCGCCGGAACTACTCCACAAGATGTCATTTCCTTTCGTCCGTCTGAGTCGGCGCAACAGCGGGTTGCCGATTTGTTGGCGCGTGAGAAGAACGGCGATTTGTCGCCCGCCGAAAAGTCAGAGCTTGATCATTACTTGCAAATCGAACACTTGATGCGTTTGGCCAAGGCGCGCGCTCGCGACTTCTTGCCGAATGAGTGACCTCAGCCTCGAAACCAGACGAATTGTTGCGAGCCGCGCCAATTTTGTTTGCGAGTACTGCTTGATAGCCGAACAAGACTCCTATTTCAGATTTCAGGTCGAGCACATTATTAGTCGCAAACACGGTGGTTCTTCGGAATTGGAGAACCTGGCACTGGCGTGTGTTTTCTGTAACCGCTTTAAGGGTAGTGACATTGCTTCCTTGAAACCCGGCACAAGTGAATTAGTCCCCCTCTACAATCCACGGACGAATCGCTGGCGTGAGCATTTTCAATTCAATGGGGTCTTTATCGAATCGTTAACAGACATTGGCGAGGCCACCGTTCGTATTCTGCGGCTCAACAATGACGACCAAATCTTAGAGCGTGAAGTTCTGGGCAAGCGCGGGCGTTATCCCAGCGAAGCCGCATTGTTGTTGACTACTGAACACTAGGCCATAAGCGTAAAGGGCCTCGCTCAAGATTCGATGACGAGTTTTCTCTACTTGAATCAGGCGTGAGCGCCACGCGCGCTTCGCTCGATCCCCTCTCGTTCAGCACCGCGATGTTCATTTAGTCTGGATCAGAAACACCGAATCGGATGAAGTAAGAATTGCGAAGCCAGAGTATGACATGTTGGCGGGCGTCTCCCGTTTGGGGTTGTACACTCCACTCAGTTTAGGCTGAGGAATTCGACCGCGTACAGGCCTATACTCCCGAGGAGGATAAAATGCGAGATGTCCCCACCACAGTCTTTTGAAAATCTTTCTGACGACAGCTTGGCTAAAGAGGCTTCTGTAGGTTTCTTGTTATCGAGGGGCCAGGAGCAAGCGCTTCAGATCCTTGCTAGGTACGCCCGTGCCGAAGATCAAAGCCCAATCTTTGTTGTAGCGCCATGGGGTTACGGAAAGACCACCCTTGTTCGCGAGTTCGCTGCTCGCGTACGCCGCCAAACCGAGGTTGAATGGATAAATGTTTGGGGATCTGCTCATGTCCTCAGCCGTGTCGCCGAGCTAGTTGACAGAATTCGGGAGTCACCCACGAACCAGCCAATGCTAGTGGTTCTTGAGGACGCTGAGGTCTTACCTTCAACTGAACTTCAATATGTTATAGACGCCCTCTTCAACCGGAAAAAAATTCGAAACGTAATAGTTACGACGCGAGCAGTACCAACCGATATTCGAAGAAAGAGAATAGTATTCCCTGGCGCGCCCGACGGAAAACTTTACGGATTACGAGAGCAACTGATTTCACCTCCCCCGGCGAAAATACTGTCGACAGTTGCCCCCAAGATCCTCGTCGCTACAGACTTGCTCATTGAAAAACTCAAACAGCAGCCGGATGACATCTTTAGAATCTCTCCACGACAATTTGAAGAAGTCATTGCCGATTTACTCGCGGACATGGGTATGGAAGTTGAACTTACACCTGCGACCCGAGATGGCGGTAAGGACATTCTGGCGTACATGAAAACCGAAATTGGGAAATTCCTGTGTTTAGTGGAAGCTAAACAACATAATAGGAATAGACCGGTCGGTGTGGGATTGGTGAGAGCTTTGTTTGGAAAACTAAAAGACCATTCCGCAACGAGTGCCATGCTCGTTACAACTTCTAGATTCGCCCGACCTGCAAAAGAATTCCAAGAACGTCACAAGTATCAACTTTCATTAAAGGATTACGGAGATGTCGCATCTTGGATATTGAAGTACAAAACTTAGTGGGAACTGAGTTCATGTCACTGACCTCTTCATGAGTTGCTTAGATATTTTCCGGCCTCTATAATCCGGGAAGTCCAACCCGCGGCGCATTGGTGTAGTTGGTTAACACGCTGCCCTCTCAAGGCAGAGATCACGGGTTCGAGTCCCGTATGCGCTGCCAATTCTTCTTAACAGTTCCGGTCGTCACCAAGTTAATGATTGTTGCGCGGCAACGAATCAGCCTGACGACAATCTGAAACAAACCCAACATCGCTGACGTCACCTTCGCTGAAGGCAAAGACTGATTGTCCTGTCTTAAGCTTCGAAAATTTGATTCGGATGCTTCCTTCGCTGAATGAGTCGCGAACGGTAGGTAGAAGCTCCATGTCTTCCTGATTGCGGCGTTTCAAAACCAACGCGGACCCCTTGGGCGCGAGTTCATAGACTGTATCCAGTTCCGCGCTGTAGTAACGACCCGAATACTTGGCGAGCTGTGATGAATTTAGTTTTGCCCGAGTAAGCTCCTGATACTGTTCCACGCGCCCATCGGCCCACTTCAGAGTCAGTGTTCGATTAGGTGATGCGCCGGCTACCACTATTTCATTACGCCCAAATCTGAAGTGAGTCGAATCAACCGCGGTTAGGCGGGCCCTGGACCAGGTGTCGATGACATATACCGGCTGGCCATTACGAATGACGAGTTGCCGCACCTCGCCTGTCGACGGGTTCCAATAATCGCCCAGGGAAGACTTCAGCTGATCCGGTGAGACGATTGGGGTTTGTGGTTGGCCGGGAGGAGGAGTTTGAGCTGGCGCATTCGGCTTGAGTTGATCGGCCAGATATAAGTCTGCCACTTGTTCCCCTAATCGCTCAGGTCTTGATTCGACTGAGTTATTGCACAAGACCGCCACACCTAAGTCTTTATCCGGAAATCGCAGGAACTCAGCCCTGAAACCTGGGGTGTGTCCGGAATGTCGCAAGACAGGCAAGCCTTTGTATTGCGCGATCATGATTCCCGAAGCGTAGTCGGTAACCGTTCCGTCCGTCAGTCTTCCCGGACGCTCCATGTCGTGAAGAAGTGCGGCGCTCCCGACCGTCGGATTAACAAAATTCTGATTCCACTTACCCAGATCCTCAACCGTGGTGTAGAGACCGGCTGGGCCATTTCTTACTGCATTGTTGAGAACTAAGGTGTATTCACCTTTGCCCTTCGCCAGATAGCCGACGGCGCGCCGGGGAATCACCTTAACGGGATCGTCAACGAACTGCGTGCTATTCATGCCGAGCGGTTCAAATATTCGCGTGCGAGCGAAGTCTTTCAGAGTCTGACCGCTGACTCTCTTCACCACTTCGGCAAGTAAGACATAGTTGGTATTTGTGTATTGATACCTGGTACCTGTCGGATAGTTCAACTTCTTCTGGCGAACCGTAAGCGAAACTATGTCTGCGTTAGTCGAGACTTCTTCGGACCCGCGACCCGCTAACTGGAGAAGATCGGTGTAGTCCCTTAAGCCACTTGTGTGATAGAGCAGGTTTCCGATCGTTATCGGTTTTTCGTAGGCAGGTAATTCCGGGATGTATTTTCTTACGTCGTCGTCGAGACCCAACTTGCCGTCTTTTACCAGGAGCCAGATGCTTGCTGCCGTAAACTGTTTTGCGGTCGAGGCAGTGTAAAAGACCGAACCCGGCGAAAGCGGAACACCGCGCTCAAGATCGGCCGCGCCATACGCTCTGGCGAGTACCTTACCGGCAGAATAAATACCGACAGCACATCCCGGTTTCGCAGCGTCGTCAAACGATGAAAATATCTTATCTATCTGCGATATGTC
>DATENS010000258.1:0-23518 GCA_035274925.1 Pyrinomonadaceae bacterium
AGTGAGCACACTTGTGTTTTGCAACTCGCCGGCCTTCTCATCGGACGGATCCAAGACGGTCAGTTGGAACCCCCAACGGAGACGCGTCGGGTCGGCATTTGTGTGAGTAACAGTAATTGGATAAGTTTGGCCCGGAATGTAAGTCGCCGGCGCGGTGATTGAGATTTGTCCCGAGCCGGAATCGCCTGATGACAAATGGCACTCAGCGCAAGCTTCGGGCTCTTCCCCCGGCGCGCGACTGTACCCCGGCGGCGGCCCGGACGAGAAAGCGCCCGCCGAAGGAGTCCAAGCGCTATTGGCAACCAGGAGGATGGCTGAGACTGCCAGCAGCAGAATAACCACCAACAACGATCTGTGATAGGCGCTGCACATCTTCAGTTCTGCCCCGCAACAACTAATTAAAATAGCCTAGCGGGTGATCGCTAGGCATTTCAAGTTTCTCAGGCTGGGTAGTCATTACGCCATAAACGGTAACGTCGGTGTAGCGAAACGTCCAATCAAAGGAAACACCGCCGCAAAATCAACGGAGGACAATCCATACCACGAGGCCAGCGTGGCAGCATATTGCTCGACTGATGTGGTCGGTATCCAGCGCCCACGCGGGTTCCCGCCGCTGTCCGTGTCGTCCGGGCCACCCAACGCCAGCGTTGGATAAGTGCCATAGAACCGGCCGCCAAGCACAGAGCCTCCCATGATGAAATGATTGTTGCCCCATGCGTGATCACTGCCGACTTGCGCCGCACCTGAGCCTGCCGGCTGTAAAGTGCGTCCGAAATCAGACAGCGTGAACGTCGTGACATTGTTCGCCACGCCGAGCTCAACCGTCGCATTATAGAAAGCATTCATGGCCGCGCTGAGCTGAGTCAACAAACCGCTCTGGCCGCCGATCTGAGCGCTATGCGTATCGAACCCGCCGATTTGGCAGAAGAAAATCTGCCGCTTCATGTTGATCCCGGCAGCCGGGTCCGTGCACGCTTTGATTAGCCGGGCGACTTGCAATAGTTGCCGGCCCAGACTCGTGTTCGGAAACGCTGTCTGCAGAATTGGATTGAAGTTGCTAAGCGCCTGATCGGTTTGAATGGCACTGGTGCGAGTGTCGCTGGCCGCTCTAATCAATGTGAAGTTGCGATCATAGTTGCGAAGCTCGTTGAAGGACGTCGTGCGTGAATTAACCTCGCTGGTTGAGCCAGTCATGATCAGCTGAAGCACGTTTGCCAGAGTTGTGCCTGAGTCGGCCACGGCCAGTTGCCGCGTGTTCACGCCGGTAAGCAGCAGGTTGATCCCGGCGATTGAAATATTCTGTGGAAACGTTGACGACCCGTTCAAATTGGTTAGGCGATCAGCAACCCGCCCGCTCCAGCCGGTCTGGCTGACGACGTTCGCAATTGCTGTTTGGAACAACCCCACCTGATCCGAGTGGGAAAACAGTTGCAGCGGTTTCTTCCCCGTGTTGTTTTGATAGGTTGTCTTGGTGAGTGGTTCGACCAGTGGCCCCACGTTGCTAATAACCGCCAGCTTCTGCTGATTAAAAAGGTCACGTAACTGAGTCAGGTTCGGATGGAACCCGAAGGAACCGCCGGTGACCGGAGCGACCGAGAGCAAGTTTGCCTGCGGAATCGCTAAATCAACGCCGCGCGCCGCCGCGTACGAATTGTACTGGTTCAGATCTACGACAGTGTTATTGCCATCGTTGCCGCCATTCAGGAATATGCAAACCAGGGCCCGGTAGTCCGTGGCCTGCTGCGGGGTAAGCGCATGGACAATTCCAAAGCTGTCCAGAGTGGAAGCCATTGCCACGCCGCCCAGTGCGCACGCGCTTGTCCGTAAGAAGTCTCGCCGTGTTGTCGCCATAATAGTTATCTCTGAATGTCGAACTGAGAAGAAGTTACTACCAGATAAGCCGCCACTTGCGCCCGCTTGCGCGCGAAACTTCCATCCGACGTCGGAATCGCGTTCATTGCGTTAACAATTGAAGTCCGAAACTGGGTGGACATCGTGCCGTGGAGCATCAGTGTGTTGAGCTGATCGGCGATTGCGCCGGGGTTTGCGGCCAACGACTCGAGCGACGAAAGATTCAGTTGCGTACCGGTCGGAGTATTGGCGTTGACCAGGATGCCCGAATAAATGAGCTGATTCGCCACGTTGGCTCGTCGCAGAGTGGTCGAGGTTGAGAGAATCCCAAACGCTGGACCGAGGATTCCCGTTCCCGGAACTTCGTACCCGGGCTGGTAATAACTGAACACTGTGGCGGGCTGAAAGACCGGCTGATCCAGCGAGCCTGGCAAATCGCCATTGGTAGATCGATTGCCGAGCACCCCGTCGCTGGTGGCGTTGAAGCCACGCAGGATCCCCGTGATGTACTGTACGGGCTCGCGTAACTTGCCATAGTTAGGATCAGTTTTCACATCGCCACGCGCTTCGGGATCCAGCAGGATGGCCGTGACTACGGCTTTCATATCACCGCGGGCTCCGGAGCATGGATTGTCCGGATAAAGTCCCTGGCAATTATTGTTGAAGGCCCGCGCGACGCGCTCGACATAACCCGGGCTCGGATTGCTGGTCACCATGTGCTGGATTAGTTGCTTTCCAATAAATGGACCAACATTTGGGTGGTTGAAAAGATTGTCCAGCCCGACGGTGAGATCTGCCTGCGCGCACGCGACGTTCGCGGCTCCGCTCGCACTCGAGCACGCAGCAGTCGTTACGCCATTCAAGAGCGTCTTGGCGCCAAAGTCGTGCTGGGTTCCTCCGCGCGGCACCATCGGGTCGCGCCAGTTCGTGGTGTTCGGCGCGATCAACGTTGGCGAAAGGTTCCACCCGGTGAAGAGCCGCGTGAATTCGTTTACGTTCGTCTGGGTGTACGCCGGAATTGGAATGCCCTGAGCGTCGAGCTTCGCAGTGCCATCCGTGTTGAGCTCGTTCACACCCAACGAGAATAGCTGCAAAACTTCACGTGCAAAGTTCTCGTTCGGGTTGGTCCTTGTACTCAAACGCATATCCAGGTACTCACCCATTTCCGGATTGAGCGTGATGTCCTGTAACAGCGTTCGATAGTTTCCGAATGCTCCCCGGTCGAGGGCTTGCAGATATACCGTCAGCCAACTGGGCCGATCGAGTGGGTTGAGGCCTGAGACGACCGTTATCTGATGAAGCGCGAAGGCCACTCGCTGGCGCAACTGATCCTGACGCGACAGTGCGTTAGTAAAGAAGGTCTTTTGAACGGGATAGATCGAATAATTGTCGCGGATACATTCCGGAGGACTACCCGAAGGGCACCCCTGGGCCGGATCATCAACCGGAAAACTAAGATCCGGATAGTTCGAGCCCTTGGGAACATTTGCGACGGGCAGATTGAACTGCTCGTTAAGGTAGGCGCGGAAGCCCATCGCCTTAACGCGGTTGACCTCGGCGGTCGTTGCGCCCCAGGTCGCCTGCTCGAGAAAGCGAACTGTGTCGGCGTCTGAAGCTGGTCCGGTGAATGGATCGGGCGTCGGAGTTGGAGTGGGCGATGGCACTGTTTGCGGTGCAGGCGTGCCGATCGCACCGGGATCATCGGGTAATCCGCCGCCGACATGACCAATGCCGAAGCGAACGCGATTGCTCGACATGCCGTGCAGGTTCACACGAATCAGGACGTCACCGGGATCTGCGGGCATCAGGTCGTTCAGCCGCACTATGATCATCGAAATGCCGCGGAAATCGTTGATGATGGCGCCGGTTATGTAATTTACGGTGGGCGGAACCTCTCCCACATACTCGACTCTCAGCGGATAAATCGTGCCGGTTGCGTCCTGAACATCGGCGGTCAAAGCATTCGCGCCTTCGCCGGCCAGCAGGTCCAGATTCATGCAGAACAGCGCGATGCGAGTCCGCGGATCATTCGGGCTGAAGTAGCCTTCCGAAGTCAGCTTAAAAGGCTCGGCGCGCAGGGTCACCGACTCAAGGGCGATCGCCCGAGTCGAAGTAGCGGACTGACTGAATAGTAAAGGACTCTTTTGGACAACGGCGGCCGCCTGCTGGCGAGCGCCCAAAGAGATTATGGCAACGACAACACAGATCAGGCCCGCGAAATGCTGGCGCACGGGAAAGGCACGGTTTCTCATAGGGGATGCTCTCTTGTCCAAAACGAATTTCGAATCGACAATGAGGCTAGCCAACTACTAATTTGGTGGAGGGGCCACCGGGCGATGCACCCTGGTTAAAAAGAATATACACAGCGGTTCGCTGCCCGGTCAATACTTTTAGACGAGAAGCTTATGCGATTGGCTGAAATTTTTGCGAAGGTCAGATCAGGTCATTCTGCTCGATCGATTTGGCAGTCAGGAAAGCTTGGAACTGGTCCTGATAAACTCATAAAACCCCGCCGCCGAACCAAGTACCATCCCTGTTACCAACAACCAGGGACGAGTTCCCAACCAACGATCGAGTAACCATCCGATTAGTAACCCGGCCACCACGGAAGCGAACAGCGATAACGCGGCCGCATAGGCGATACCGGACTTGCGATTCGCATCCTGATCGTCGTCAGCCATTACCAGTTTGCCCGCGTCAGGTAATTTTTCGGACCTTCGAAAAGCAAAGCACGCTGTGAATGCCGCATCGAGTCGTGGATGAAACAGACGTGCGTGCACCAGCAAGCCTTGCCACCGTCAATCGCCGCAAGCTCTGTTTCCCTTGCGCGAGCATCCCAAAGCGCTCCGAAGTCATAGTCATAGTCTTTGAGCGTGGCGAATTTCTCGCGCAATTCGCAGGCACGCACGTCGCCGTTATAGTCAACGACCGCGATCGTTTCGCCGGCCGTGCAGGGGAATGGCCAGGCGGTCGACGCCGAGAAATTCGCATGTTGCGTGCGATAGTGCGTGGTGATCGTGCCCACGTACGCGACGTTCTTTACGAAGCGACGGGAGGAATCGTCGTCAGCGAACATTCGATCGCCGTACCGCTTCGTCAGTCCGGAAATGTAAGCGTACATCCCCGGCAAAACTTCCGCAGGTACGTGCTTGATCTCTTCCCCGACGGGCGTGTCACCACGGACGATGTTGAAGTACTGCCCATCAAGCCGGAAATTCGTCCACATGAATTCGCCGAGCTTCTCGATCTCGTTATAGTTGTCGGCGCAGACGACCGTGTTCACGTTGAGCCGCAAGCGATCGTCGAACTTCTCCTTAAGCGGATAAAGCGCCGCAATGCAGTCGAGCGTTTTTTCCCAATGGCCCGGCACTCCACGAATCTGATCGTGCGTCTTGCCGTAACCATCCAGCGCGATGTTGAGATACAGATGCAGCTCAGAGTTTTCGCTGAGCGCGTTGTCGACGATCTCAAACACACGCGATTTCACCAGCCCGTTGGTGGGAATGATTAGCCGCCGCACCCCATTGTTGCGCACAAACATGCGGATGATCTCCGAAGCATCGTGACGCAGGGTGGGCTCGCCGCCTGATAACCAAAGGTCGGTGATCGGCGGCATGGTGCGCGAAGCTTTCTCGATTTGCGCGAACGTCATGTCGCCAGGCCGGTTCAGCTCTTCATGATAAAAGCAGGTGCGACAAAAAGAATTGCAACGCGACGTGACGAACAGGATTAGCGTGCCGAGACGCTTTTCGCGTTTCGTCGAGCGAAGCAGTTGGACGAGCTGTTGGGCTTTATTGGCCACGAATCAATTCTTTTTCTCGAGCGGTAACGGATCGGCGACATCGATCACCATCGCCCAGGTGCCTTTCGTCTTTCTCCAAACGCGCATGTAGTTTCCGGTTTCGATCAATGGGCGGTTTCCGGCTTTCTCGCGCAACTCGTAAACGCCATAGCTGTAGCCTAAGTCGCCGGAAATCGAAACGTCGCCGGCGGTGGGCTTCCATGTCCATTCCCGGGCAAGCGGCGTCATCGCACGCGCCGCGGCCTTGCGGCCGATAAAAGGCATCTTGCCATTGCGGAACACGCGCACATCGTGTGCCGCGTACAGAAGCAAAGCTCCCACAGCGCCCTGATCAGCGGAGGACTTCGAGAACTCACGATCGGTTCGCAACAGGGCTTCGCGCGTGGAAGCGATATCGACGCGTTTAAAACGCGCGGACTTGGCGATCGCGGGCGGATGCCAGGGCGCAATCGCATGTTTAGGTTCGGGATTGGACACTCCCAAATCGATGGCAAACCTCCAGCGCCCGTCCGGCTGCTTCTTCCAAACCGTCATGAAGTTGCCGAAAGCCGCCGGCTTCGCATCCTTGATGTCGCCTTTGTATTGCCAGGGACCGGTAGTAAAACCCATATCGCCGGCACGGGACATCCCGGCAAAGATTGGCTGCCAGGTCAGCAACGGACGTTTGTTGGTTTTCGGCAGCGGATTCTCCTGCATCCATTTTTTGCCCGCCACCGGCCCGGGCCGGAACAGAATGCCGTCCTCGGCGATGAACTCGGCGAATGACTCGCGCGTTCCCTTCTCTTCGGACATTCGAGAGAAAGCGCGCTCAGTCTCGACCATTTCGTTCAGCGCCTGATTTGGGCTGCTGGTTTGCGCCGCCGCACTGATCGCCACCATAGACATGATTAGTGAAGCAATAATAATTTTCATCGTTACGCTAATTCAGTTCATTCGGCTGAGAGGATGACAGTTTCGGTCGGCGATTTCAATTCGTAGGTAATGCCGCGCCATTTGATACGACGTGAGAATGCGGCGACCGCATTGTAAAAGAAAAGCAGGGACGCCAGCGGCCACAAAACTACCTGTGCAACCGTCGTGGAACCCTTTTGCAACCGCGCATCTGAAATTATCTGAGCGACCAGGCGGAGGCGGAAATGCGCTTTCATCGCGCCAAGCAGAAACATGACTGCGATCAGGGCCAGAGGCGTGGCAAACGAAAGGCCGGAGGCGGCGCGTACTATCACTAGGGCGAGTCCGCCGAAAAATGCGACCACGAAAATAAGCGAGCCAAGCAGTACTGCCCTCCACAAGTGGGGTGCATAAGCACGCGTGATCTTCATCTGTCGCGTGGTGAACTCCAGAAGTTGGGCAAGAGTGCAGTCCTCAAACGACGGCGTCAGGCAATGCGGCACAAACTTGATTGCCAATCCAGCTTCATGCAACACACGCGTCACGGTGAAATCGTCGGAAAGTGTTCCGCGCCAGCGCTCGCGGATATTCAGTCGCGCAAACGTTTCGCGCCGGATCGCCGTGGATCCGCCCCAGCAGAAGTTCTTTTCGCTCTGCCCGCCCAGGGCTGACGCGATTGACGCGTTCCAAATTGATTGGAGGTGCGAGGCCAGTCCTCCGTTGACCGGAATGAACCAACGATAACCCGTAGCGGCGCCGATTTTTTCGTCTCGCAGAGGGGCGACCAGGCACCGCAACCAGAACGGCTGATGCCGGGCGTCGGTGTCGGTAAAGACAAAGACCTCGCTTTTTGGATTAGCTTCCCTGACGGCTACGCGCAGGTTGTGGACCTTCTGACCGCTTTCTTTCGCAGCGCCGGCGATGACTGTGCCGACGACGGGACCAGTGGCTCCCTGATACGATCGGCGCGCCTCATCAATTATGCCGAGCGCCGGATCGTCGTCAGCGTCGCAGACAAACACTACTTCGAAAGCCGGATAGTCCTGAGCGAATAGGCTGGCAATGTTCTCCTTCAGGCCATCATCTATTCCGCGACACGGGAGAAAGACCGTCACGAACGGAGTGAAGTCAGGTATCTCTTTGCCGAGCTCGCTCTGTACGTAGCGAACAAAGCGCAGGCCGCCGCGCAGCGACAGCAGTCCGAGCACAATCGAGACCCCGGCAAAAAAATAGAACGCCCAAAGAATGGTTGTCTGGAGTGAAAGCATCGACCAGCGAAGTTTACTTCGCCTGCGTCAGATTATTCGAGGGCGGCGCCGCAGCGGCAGGCGCAGGCATGAGTTTCTGGGCGAGAGCGATGAAAGGCTGAGGATAGATTCCGATAAAGAGAATTCCCACCAACGCGGCGACCAGGGCAGTCTTCAGCGCCGGCGAGACAGTGAGCGGCTCGTCATCGGCCACACGATCACCGAGATACATGACACGGATGAAGCGGATGTAGTAGTAAAAGGAAACGACGATATTAATGACGGCCCAGCCGGCCAGCCAGTAATACCAGGATTTGTGATCGGTATCTCCGCGTTGCAGGAGGCCCCAGAGCAGGAAGTACTTGCCGATGAATCCGCCCGTCCCGGGCAAGCCGCCCAGCGAAAGCATGAATATGCCCATCATCGCGGCCATCCCCGGCGCTTTCTGGGCCAGGCCGGTCATATCATCCACATTGTCGCCGATGATGTTGCGCCGGCGCAGGCTGATCACGATGCCGAACGCACCCATGTTCATGAGCGTGTACACCAGTAAATAGATTACAAGACCGATGTTGCCATACGTATTGTTCGCGACCAGGGCGAGCAGAAGATAGCCGGCGTTCGAAATCGACGAGTAAGCGAGCAACCGCTTCGAGTTTTCCTGTGTGATAGCCGCCCAGTTACCCACCACGATCGTTAGCGCTGCCACGATCCCGAGCAAAGGCGCCCAATCGATTTGCATCGGCTGTAGCGCGACAAAAAATATGCGCGCGTACAGGGCGAAGCTTGCGGCCTTTGAACCAGTGGACAGAAATGCCGTGACTGAAGTGGGGGCGCCTTCATAAGCGTCGGGGGCCCACATGTGAAACGGAACGGCCGCGACTTTGAAGAAGAGGCCCGCCGCTAGAGATATCATCGCGAGCAAAAGCATGGGCCGCATTTCTGGCCCCGCGCTCGCCAGACCCTTTCCAATCTCTTCGAGGTTAGTCGAGCCGGAGATGCCGTATAACAGCGACATGCCATACAACAGAATTCCGGACGAGAAGGCGCCGAGCAGAAAGTATTTCATCCCCGCTTCATTTGATCGGCGCTGGCGCTTGGTGAAGGCGACCAGAACATAGAACGTGAGGGCCATCAGCTCGAGCGAGATGTAGAGTGAAATCAGATCATACCCACTGCCCAGAAACATCATGCCCACGGTCGCGAACAGGATGAGGGCATAGTATTCGCCGTGCTGTTCCCGCTCGATGTCCATGAAGCGGATGGCAATGGCGATGGCCAATGCGGCGGCGATTAGGAAGATGGCTTTGAAAAGCAGCGCGAAGCCGTCGATGCGCACCATCCCGTAGAAGCCTTCGGCGGCTGCCAGCGATTGAAAGTTTCCCGTGCGAAAAGATCCGCCCGCATTAATGAACAGGGTGCCCACTGAAACCATAGCGAGTGCGACACCCGCCAGGGAAAAGTAGGCGGTCCACTTGCTCAGCTTGTAAGGCAGGATGACTTCCATCACCAGCGCCACGCACGCAGCCACCGTGAGGATCAGCTCCGGCGCGATCAATTGCAGGTCGCGAAAGTTGAAAGTTGAAATAGACTGAAGAGCTAAAGTCATTTTTAGTAGTCCAGCGCCGGGGCGCGCCACTAAGGCCTTTTTAGTTGTCCGGCTTTAGCAAAATCCGCATTTGCCTTGTCCTTCTGATTCATCTGCTGAAACGCGTTGCCGCGATTCTTATACGCATCGGCATTATTTGGATTAAGACGAATAGCTTCGTCGTAATCGGCAATTGCCTTCTCGTAATCCTTTTTTCCGTAGTAGGAAAGACCGCGACTACGGTAGACCTCTGACTGATTAGGAGTGAAATTTAGGGTTTCAGTGTAATCGCCTATTGCTTGGTCATACTCGCTTTTATTGGCGTAAGAAACTCCACGATTGAAGAATGCCCAGACGTTTGGGTTCAGCCGAATATATTCATCAAATTCAGTGATAGCTTTGTCATGATCTTTCCTCAACGCGTATGCAAGACCTCGGTCGAAATGGGCGTTTGAGTTTTTTGGATTGAGAGCTAATGCCAATCTGTAATCGCCAATGGCTTTATCATAGGACTTCGCATTGCGATCGGCATTTCCACGCTCGACCATGAAATTGCTTGCCGATCCGAGCGCGAGAAAAACTAAGGTAGCAACTGAAAAACCAAAAAACGTAAAAATGGACACCATCATAATCTTTCGAAATATGTTACGCGGACCCATCCACCAGAAAAGGCCCCCTAACCCGAGAGAAATGACAGAGATGATTACCATCGTCAAAATCAACCAACGCTGAGCACTATTCCAATCAATCAACCATGTAGCTAGCGATCCTCCAATTAACAGTCCTGAAAGAACTGGTGCGCCCTTCACGCGTGTCAGATGAGCCGCGTTTTTCCTCAGCTCAGCAATGATCGCCGTGAGCGATTCAATTTCGTGCCTGGCCTTAACGCAATTGACTTTGAGTGTCTCACGTTCGGTTATAGCGGCTTCGTATTTCTTCCGTTCTAGTTTCGCTTCGTTAGTTAACTTTGCCAGTTTTGCTTCGAGCTTGTCCCGTCTTTCTTTTTCTTTTGCCAGACGCTTCATTTCTTCCTGCTTTAGTTTTGCTTGAGTGGCTTCCCCGATTGCGCCCATCAATTCATCGGCGAGATCCTTGGCGTTGTTTTGCCTCTCATCGGGATCTTTGGCCAAAGCCCTTAGCAACACACTCTCTAACTCAGGTGGAACGTCCAGCTCTTTTTCGAAGGGTGGCGGCACTTCTAGTCTATGCTTGTTGCGGTACTCGGCTGGTTTGTTCGCGTGGAATGGGAGCGAGCCAGTCAGGAGCTCAAAACAAATCATCGCAAGACTATAAACGTCGGATTGAGTCCTGGCGGCTGACGCGTCATCCCATTGCTCGGGAGGCATGTACTCGGGAGTTCCCATACTCCAGCCCATCTGTGTGTACTTCGTCCACAGACCTCCCGAATCAGAGTCGGGGAGCTTGGCAATCCCAAAATCAATAACCTTTGCGAGTTCACCGTCTGACGTCTCGGTAATAATGATATTGCTTGTCTTGAGGTCACGATGCACTATCTGTCTGGCGTGCACGGCCGCAATTCCTGAACAGATTTGTTTCATTAGCTTTATCGCTCGATCAAGGCCAAGCCGCTTTTCGCGCTCAAGAATTGTACTGAGAGTTTCGCCATCAACCAGCTCCATAACGATGTAATGGCAAGGCAACTCTCCGTAATCAAAGACGGCTGCTACGTTTTGATGTGCACCCACCTGTGCTATCGCTTGTGCTTCCCGTTGGAAGCGCTCGATGCAGATCGACCGGGTCACCATTGATAAGTCTTCTCTAATGAACTTTATCGCCCGCGGAGCCTCAAGTCTTAAGTCATAACCACGATGAACGAAACCCAATCCGCCGAAAGCGAGTCTTTCGTCAACCTGATACCGGTCATTAATGATCGAGCCAATTTCCAACATGGGAGTCATGTGTTTGGAATCATTTCTTCTGACTTATCTATTTTGCGCGCTCCTTTGCGGTGGCGGAGTCGCCGGCTGGCCTGGAATTGGATAGTCCGGCTTAATCTGTTTCACTACCGCATTGACCGGCTTCTCAATAAAGCGCAGGAATGGGCTCGGGTAAATTCCAATCCATAAAGACATGATTACCAAAGGCATCATGTAGGCCCACTCGCGCCCGCTTAGATCAGGCAGCAGTTTGTTCTTTTCGTTGGTAATTTCTCCGAAGAACATGCGCTGGTACAGCCAAAGCATGTAGCCCGCGTTCAAAATAATTCCCAAACCTGCCCAACCGGCCCAGACCGGGTTTGCTTCAAAGGCGCCTCGCATCGCCAGGAACTCAGAGATGAATACAGCCAGCAAAGGCAGCCCGATGGCCGTCATCGCCATGGCCAAGAACACCGCCGAATAGCCGGGCATCACATGCGACAGTCCGCCAAACTCCGCAACGTTGCGCGTGTGCCGCCGCTCGTAGATGATGCCCACCAGCAGGAACAGCGCGCCCGAGTAAATTCCATGATTGATCATCTGCATCACGGCCCCGTTGACGCCATTTGGATTCAGCGCGAACAGGCCGAGCATGACGATGCCCATCGATGAAACGGAGGAGTACGCGACCAGCTTCTTAACATCGCCATTCTTCTTGACCACGAAATACATGGCCGCGAGCGCTCCATAAATGATCGAAACAATCGCCAGAAAGACCGTCACACTTCGCACGCCGAACTTGCCGAAGAACGCTTCGTCCATCGAGGCCTTGGGAAACATCGGTAGATTGAATCGATAGAAACCGTAGGTCCCGAGTTTGAGCAGCACACCCGCGAGGATCACTGAGCCCGCCGTGGGTGCTTCGACGTGCGCATCGGGGAGCCACGTATGGAATGGCCACATCGGCACCTTGATCGCAAAACCCAGCGCAAAGGCAAAGAACAGCAACACCTGGACCTTATCCAGGCCCATCACTGAGCCGATCGCCTGCATGTAGAGGATGTTGAAGTTGCCGGTCCCGTTTTGCGCAGCCTGGCGGAGGGAATTTGAAACCAACTCGACGGCTTCTTTATTTCCCGCGAGCAGATCCACTGTCTGCGGCAGAATCTTTGCAGTCAGCGCCGCATCCTGCGTCAGAAAATACATTTTCAAAACGCCCAGCAGCATCACTACCGATCCGACCAGCGTGTAAAGGAAAAACTTGATCGCTGCATAGAGGCGGTTCTCGCCACCCCAGATTCCGATCAGGAAATACATCGGCACCAGTCCCACTTCGAAGAACAGGTAGAAAAGGAAAAGATCCATCGAAGTGAAAACGCCGAGCACGAAGGTCTGCAAAAGCAGCAGGAGGATGTAGTACTCCTTCTCGCGCTTGGCGATGTAGTTCCAGGACGAGAGCGCGGCAAGCACGCCCAGAAACGTGGTCATCACGATCAGCAGGACCGACACGCCGTCCACGCCCATTTGATAGCGGGCGCCAATGATGGGAATCCATTGCCGATCTTCGAGGAATTGAAATCCGCCCAGGACGCGGTCGTAGCGGAGCACCCAAAGTGAAGCAATGAAGTCCAGCACCAGCCAGCCGGTGGCAAACTTCTTAATGAGGTCGCTCCGATCTTTTTTGAACAAGGCGAGGATCAGGATCCCGCCCAGCGCCGGCAGCCAGACGATGATGGAAAGTATGTTATTTGTAATCACGTCAATCCTCGTATTTTGGAGTGGGGCGACTTGTCGCCGCTTTTCTTTCCGAGAGTCAAAGCGCTGACAAGTCAGCGCACTCCAAACTAAAACGCCTTAATCAAATACACGGCGACAGCTACAAGCAAACCGATCACCATCACCAACGCATAATTCTGAGTTAGCCCGGTCTGCGCCGCGCGGACGATCGGCGACATCAGCCTCACAATGAAGTTGGCGATCGCATTGACCAGGCCATCGACGAAGTACTTGTCCGTTCCACCCGTGATCACGCTCGAGAGGCGCGTCAGCCAGGCCGTTCCGTTCACTCCGCCGTCAACGACCTTGGAATCAAAAAAGAAGACCCCGCGCGCGAGATCCATCGTGCGACGGGTAATCGCCCATCCGTAAATTTCGTCAACCCAATACTTGTTATAGCTAGCGCGATACAGCGCACTGAGCCGCGCGGCCCACGTATCAGGCAGTTTTGGATTCCTGATGTAAAAGAGATAACCGAGAAACATTCCCAAGGCCGCGACCGCCAGCGAGATGATGATGAAGATCCATTCGGTTAGCGTTTCGCTGTGTAGCTTCTCTTCAATTGCATGCGCGAGATTGAATCCGCCGTGTTCGGGAGCCGAGGGCAGGGCGCGCAACTCACTGGTATGAGGAGTTTCAGCAATCTCCTTCTCCTGCGCAGCTGTTAGCGGTTCGTTAACGTGGTACGACTCGGTAGTCGGATTCCAAATAACCGGCTCCAGCCAATTCACGATGTTTAATCTTCCGCCCACGTGCTTGCCGCCGGTGAAAGCCGTACTGATCCCGACAAATCCGCCGACTGTTGCGAGAATCGCGAGCACGACCAGCGGCACCCACATGGACTTTGGCGATTCGTGCGGCACATGCGGATGATGTTCATGCTTTCCAGGGGCGTGATCATCCCCGTGAGCTTCCTGACCGTCGTCGCCGCGATAACGGCCCCAAAACGTGAGGGCCATTAGTCGGGTCATGTAAAAAGCGGTGCACGTCGCGGCGATCGTGGCGACAATCCACAGCAACCAGCCCAACGGGACGGCGGACGTCGAAGCCGTGCCCCAGAGAATTTCATCTTTTGACCAGAAGCCGCTAAACGGAATGATGCCGCAGATGGCCAGCCACCCCGCGAGGAAAGTCCAGTAGGTGTACTTCATGTACTTACTGAGACCGCCCATGCGCCGCATGTCCTGCTCGTGATGCATGCCGTGAATCACGCTGCCGGCGCCGAGGAACATCAAGGCCTTGAAGAACGCATGCGTCATCACGTGAAAGATGCCGATTACGAATGCGCCCACGCCGCAAGCGAGAAACATGAAACCGAGCTGCGAGACGGTCGAGTACGCCAGGACCTTTTTAATATCGTTCTGCGTGATGCCGATGGTCGCGGCGAAGATTGCGGTAAAGGCGCCAATGACTGCCACGACCATCATCATGGTCTGTGAATGCTGAAAGATGACGTTGGTGCGCGTGAGCATGTACAGCCCCGCCGTTACCATCGTCGCTGCGTGAATTAGCGCGGAGACGGGTGTGGGTCCAGCCATCGCGTCGGGCAACCAAACATGCAATGGAAACTGAGCAGACTTTCCGCAGGCGCCAATCATCAGGCCCAGAGCGATCCACGACATCAGTCCCCAATGACCCAAAGTCTCGACCGGATAACTCCCGGCCAGTGGCAGCACTTGCGTGTACTGCGAACTTCCAAATGTGGCGATGATTCCAAAGATGGCGAGGATAAAGCCAAAGTCACCGATGCGGTTCGTAATGAAAGCCTTGCGCGAAGCATTTGCCGCTTCATCGCGATTGAAGTAGTAACCGATCAGAAGGTACGAGCAGAGTCCGACGCCTTCCCAGCCTACGAACATCATCACGAAGTTCGAGCCCATCACCAGCACCAGCATTGAAAACATGAACAGCCCCATGTACGCGAAGAAGCGATAGAAGCCGGTTTCGCCATGCATGTACCCGGTCGCGAAGACGAAGATGCACAAACCGACACCGGTGACGACCAGCATGAAGATTGCGGAAAGCGGATCGAGATGGTAACTCCATTCGACATTAAGCAACGAGCCGTTTGATCCGGCTTCGGTCGATGGCTTTTCGTTTGATTGACCGAGCGATTGGCGCACGGCGCCGCCCGGAATCCAGGTGAACGAGCCTTGCGTGGTCACGTAAGCTTTGGGCCACTGCGCCTCTCCGCCAAAACCGTAGGCATAGACCGCAGTCAGGCTGATGAGAAATGACAAGGCGACTGATCCAACCGCAATCCCGCCGATCAGTTTTTCCGGAAAGCGCAGCCAACGGCCGAGGATGCCGTTGATGGCAGCGCCAATCAGGGGAAGCAGCGGAACTAGCCAGATGTATTTGTACATGAAAACGTGCTTTGAACTTTGAACTTTGTACTTTGTACTTTGACTTCTAACGCTTAGTTAAATCCTCAAGTCCATCGTGCGAACAAACCACGAAGTACAAAGAACAAAGTACAGGCCTTACCATTTCATCAGGTCAATCTCATCAATCCAGATCGTTTCGCGATTGCGATACAGAGCGATCACGATGCCGAGACCGATAGCCGCCTCAGCGGCCGCGACGACAATTATGAAAACCGTGAATAGCTGGCCGGACAAAGGATTGCCGCTGCCGGTGTCCTGTAGATAGCGAGAGAAGGCGATGAAGTTCAGGTTCGCGGCGTTAAGAATCAACTCGATCGACATGAAGATCACGATGATGTTGCGCCGCGTCAGTACGCCGGCCACGCCGATAATGAACAGAATCGCAGCAATCACCAGGAACTTCGACAAGTCCGGATGCTTTACGCCTTCCCAGGCCGCGGACAGACGGCTGCCCGACGCTTCCTGCAGTAACAATCCGAAAACTGATGACAAGTGAATCATGGTTTCGGGTCAGTCTTAATCGCCCTTCTTCAGCATTTCGGGATCGACGTCGTCGGCCGCCGCCTCCTGCTTCAAAGTTCGCGCCAGCATCACCGATCCAATAATCGCCACCAGCAGAAGGACGCTCGCAATCTCGAACGGTAACGAAGCATAGCTATACAAGCTAAAACCAACTCGCTCAGTTTCTTTGGTGAGCCGACTGACGCCGGATGCGCCGGTTTGCATTTCGCTTTGACGGCCTTCCTGGGCCGCTGCCGCCTGTTCAAGCTTGGCCTTGTCCCGATTCTTCAGGCCCTCGTAACCACGATTGATTCCAAAGAGCAGTCCGAGCACAAGCAACAGGGAAAAGACCAGCGCGGCAGCCACTTGTGGCGGGCGATTAAAGATCGCCGACTTCCCTTCTTCTTCTGCGCCCACGTTGACCAGCATGATCACGAACAGGAACAGCACCATGACGCCGCCCACGTAAACCAGGATTTGCACACCGGCAATAAACTCCGCGCCCAGCAGGATGAAAAGCGCCGCAATGGAAACCAGCGAAGAAATCAGGAACAGAGCAGAGTGCACAGCATTACGAGCCATGACGGTCAAAAGCCCCGCCAGAATCGCAGCGATGGAGAAGATCCAGAAGAAGACTGATTCCCAACCAAATAAAGTCATTGCCGATTGCCAATTGCCGATTGCCGATTGCTCTTTTGCATCTTCGTTCGAAGCAGCGAACGTGACGCAGATATCCTCGATTGAGCAAATATTCTGGTGAGCTCCTCAGCCTCTTTGAGCAACGGCTCAACTTGGCTCTGCTTCAAGGGCTCTCCTTCAATGATTACTTCCATCCAATATGCACTTTCGTCTGCTTCCTCTTCGCAGGTTCCCATTTTTGCAACGAACTCAGCCTTGGATCGTCCGCGACAGGCAGCACGATAATTTGCGCCAACAGAAGTGCCAGAACGAGCCAACTGACCACCGATAGCTCTACCAGTGATCGTATTGGGCAAAGCCGCAACCAACTTCAGAACTCTCAACGCAAATTGTTTTGTTCGCCTCTTGAGCTCTTCAGCATTCATTGTTTTGCCGGTGGAAGAAGTCGTTTCGACTACGGGCCAATTGGCAATCGGCAATTGGCAATCGGCAATCTGTTAGCTTTCGTACTTCACCGTTTCGCGTCCCTGCTCGAGCATTTCGCGGTTCCAGACAAATCCCGCACGCGAATAAGTGGCTAGCTCGAAATCCTGTGTCAGCTCCAAACAGTACGTAGGACACGCTTCCTGACACAGCGCGCAGAACATGCACCGGGAAGTATCAAAGATGAATTCGTCGAGCACTTTCTTGCGGCGCGGCTTGCCGGCCACTACCACTTCAACGTCCATGGGAATTACGTCGATGCAATCTTCGGGGCACGCCAGCGCGCACAGGTTGCATGCGATACAGAGAGTGTCGTGCGTTTCCGGATCCATGTTGAGCCGCGGCGCGCCGTGAAAGCGCGGCGCCACATCCGGACGGACCTTGGGATACTGCTCGGTGTAGATTCCCTTCCCGGCGACGGCGTCTCTGGACGTAAACGCGCCGATGTTGAAACCCAGCGTCACGCCGAGTCCTTTTAATAGATCGAACATGAAGAAGCGTTTGAGCTTCTGCACGAAAGTGGCCTTGGGAACAGGTACTAATGGCATATCTTTAAATCTCAGATCTCTCAGATCTCAGATCTCAAATTTGAGATCTCAAGAAATTAGTTAGCGGTTTCAGCCGGCGCGACCGCAGGCTTTCCTTTCGGCAAATCGACTAAACGAATCTTGCTCCGCTGCTTCTTCAAATTGAAATCGCGCGAGCGCTTATTAATCACTGACAGCACCACGGCGGTCAAAAGCATGTTGCCGGCGCCAAATCCAATCGCGATCGCTTTGCCGCTACCGGTCAGGCCGAGTCCGCTGGTCACGGAATCGATGGTGTTCATTCCGCGCCAGCCGTCCAGGCCCTGAATCGTGGTCACTCCCAATGCCGTGACGACGATGTTGATGAGCGCGGCGGGCAACATCCACTTCCAACCGATGTCCATCAACTGGTCGTAGCGAAAGCGCGGCAGCGTCCAGCGCAACCAAAAGTATAAGTAAAGGAGGGCGCCGGCCTTCGCCAGAAACACGATCAGGCTGACGACCACGTACGCGTTGTGATACCCCTTGGCTTCGGTCAGTTGATGGACAAACGGAAAATACCAACCGCCGAGATAGAGAGTGGTGGCCACCGCCGTCACTACTACCATGGCCGCATACTCGGCCATAAAAAAGAGCGACCAGCGAAACCCTGAATACTCAGTGTGAAATCCGGCGACCAGCTCAGACTCGGCTTCCGGCAGATCGAAAGGCGCGCGATTGTTCTCGGCGATGCCGCTGATCACAAAAATCACAAAGCCGACCGGCTGATAAAGCAGAAACCAAATCGAGTCGGATGCCTGCGCGCCGACGATGCCCGAAAGTGAAAGCGTGCGCGCGAACATCAACGCGCCAATGATGGCCAGTCCCATCGAGACTTCGTAGGAAACCATCTGCGCGCTCGAACGCAACGCTCCGAGCAGAGCATACTTGGAATTCGAAGACCAGCCTGCAAGAATTGTGGCCAGCACGCCCACGCTGGAAACCGCCAGGACAAACAAGACACCGATGTTCACATCGGTTATTACGCCCCAGTCAGGCCCGAACGGCACCACCGCCATCACCACAAACGCCGCCACCACAGCGATGTATGGCGCGATAAAAAAGATCCAGCGATCGGCATTCTCAGGAATAAAGTCTTCTTTCACGAGCAGCTTTAGCCCGTCGGCAATTGGTTGCAGCAGTCCCCAGGGACCCACGCGCATCGGGCCCAGCCGGGCCTGAATAAATGCCGAGATCTTTCTTTCCAGATAAGTGGCATAGGCTACCCAGCCGGCGGTAACGGTCACTACTGCACCCACCTGGATAAAAGGCCAGATGACATAGTTCACCGTCTGCTCGCTGAAAAACTTCAGCAAGAAGGTGTCGATGAACGTGGGTGCGGCGAAAAGGTAAAACATCTAATCGACGAGAACCGCGAAGCGGTTCCAACCTCCAGCCCGACGTTGCCGCAGGCTACGTGGGGTGACGGTGAATCCATTAAGACCGCAACCCTGACAGGGTTGCGGAATCCGATATCCTATTAACCCGAGGGTAGCCGCTACGCGGCAACCCTGGGCTCTGTTTCGCAACCGCTTCGCGGTTGGGCTATCGATCAATCTCACCCAAAACAATATCCAAGGTCCCGATGATTGCTACCACGTCGGCAACCAAATGTCCGATGCAAAGTTTCCGCAAGGCCTGCAGGTTCATGAAGCAGGGCGGGCGCACGCGCACGCGCCACGGTTGCTGAGTGCCGTCGGAAACCAGGTAGCAGCCGATCTCGCCCTTGGGTCCTTCGATCGAATGATAATAGTCACCCACCGGAGGCTTGATCAGTTTCGGCACCTTCGCGTTCACCGGACCGTCGGGCAAATTATCTATAGCCTGCTGAACAATGCGGCGCGATTGTCGCATCTCTTCCATGCGCACCAGGTAGCGATCGTATGTATCGCCGTTCTCTCCCAGCGGCACTTCAAAATCCATGTCGGCATAAGCCGCGTAAGGCCGTGACTTGCGAATGTCCCAAGCTACTCCTGATCCGCGCAGCGCCGGCCCTGACAAGCCGATCGCCGTCGCGTCTTCCCCGGAAATCACCCCGATACCCACTGTGCGGCCCAGCCAAATGCGATTTTCAGAAAGCACGGTCTCGTATTCATCAATCCGCTTCGGAAAATTGTCGATGAACCGGCGCACATCCGCTGCGAAATCGTCGTAGGCATCGTTGGGCATACCGCCCACGCGCCAGGCGTGGCACGTGAGGCGGGCGCCAAACTGCCGCTCAAAGATTTTTAAAATCTCTTCACGTTCGCGAAAGGCCCATAGCAGAATCGTCACCGCGCCGATATCGAGGGCATGGGTCCCTAACCAGAGCAGGTGCGAAGCGATGCGATTGAGCTCAGTAAGAATGGTGCGAATGTAGTGAGCCCGTCGCGGCACATCGAGCCCCATCATCTGCTCGACAGTCTCGACCCAGACCAGGCCATTGGAAACCGCGGCAATGTAATCGAGGCGGTCCCAGTAAGGCGCAATCATCGTGTACATGCGGTTCTCGGCAATTTTTTCCATGCCGCGATGCAGGTACCCGATGTCGCAATCGAGATCGATGACCGTCTCGCCGTCGAGCTTCAGGATCACGCGCAGCACGCCGTGCGTGGACGGATGCTGCGGTCCCATGTTGAGCGTCATCTCTGGCGCGTCAAGCAGGGACTCTCGAGTGGTGGCGATTTCGACTTGATGCATACTGGAGTTGTTTACTTTGCGTCTTTGCGACTTTGTGTCTTAGCGTGAAACCATTCCTGGACTAAGACCTACGCAAAGGCGCTAAGACGCAAAGTAACGCCAAGATCAATGCGATGGTTGTTCGGCCTCATTAGCCAAATAACAACCCGTTACCTTCCACGGCTCGATCACTAACCCGATCTCTTTCAACTCGCCCTTCTCTTTTTTCTCGCGCAGGGTGAGCAAGAGGGATTGGGCGGCGCTCGCCTTGTTCCAAACGTTTCGCGGCGCATGCGTTTCAGTCAGCGTAAAGCCGGCGCCGGTCGCCGCCTCCGGCGTGTCAAAGACTTTGGCTTCGTAATGGGCGGCGATTTCTTTTGGCGACATAAAAATCTTGTGCTTTGCTTAGTGCTTTGTACTTAGTGCTTTGTACTGTGTGCTTTGTGCTTTGATCTCTGAGCTTCAGGACTCGGCTTCGTCTAGCGAACTAAGGACAAAGTACAGAGCTCAAAGCACAAAAACCTACTGCTTACTGCTTTACTGCCTACTGCTCACTGCCTACTGCCTACTGCCTACTGCCTACTTATCCTTCGGCATCACTTCCTTGCCACTCTTAAACAACTCGCGCACCTCGCGTTCCTGCGGCACGGACAAAATCTCCAATCCGTACGCACGCCGCTGTTCCAACTGTTCCTTCTGCACGTCGGTAAATTCCGGCAGATGGTTCTCGGTCCAGCGGTTCTCGACAAATTCGAGCGGGTAATCCTTGCGCAGCGGATGTCCCTCCCAGTCAGGCGGTAAAAGAATGCGCCGCAAGTCCGGGTGATTTCTAAACACCACGCCGAACAGATCGTAGACCTCGCGCTCAGGCCAGTCCGCGGCCGGCCAAACGCTTGTTACACTCTCGATACCGCCGCCGTTCACTGCGGCTTTCAAACGCACTCGCTCGCTCCGAGGGATTGAATACAAATTGTAGACAACTTCGAATGGCGCCTCTCGATTATCGGGATAATGGACGCAGGTCACATCCGACAAGTAATCGAAGAGCGTATCTGGATTCGTCCTGAGATAGTCACACACTTCCACGATGCGCGCCGGTTGAACTCGGATGGAAAGCTGGCCGAGAAACTCTGAGGCTTCGATCACTGCCTCGCCCAGATGCTCTTTCAGTTTTGTGACCAGCGGATGATTCGAAGCATCTGACGGCTTCGGTCCTTCTTCTTTCTTCTTTACCGGTGGTTTTGGTGCGCCCGGCGCTGCGGCGGCTGATTTCTGCGCGGCTTCTTTCGCGGCAACTACGCGCGCTTTCGCGGCTTCGACTTGTGCGTCTTTCTGGGCGTCGGCAGAAACTGGAGAAGATGGGGGTGCGGAGCGCGCTTCATCCGGCGGCGCTCCTTCCGCGGGTGCGTCTGTAGGGGTGCCCGATTCGGGCGGTTTACCTTCCTGGGCCATAGAACGCCGTCAATACACTCTGAGTTAGTACGCTCTGGCTTACGGCCACGGGCGCGCGACAGGAAACGCTACGCTCACGTGTTAATGCGATTTATAACAGGTCGGAAGTGATTTTTAGCACGCGATTTCGCGCGTTGTCAATTTAACGTAGCACGCGAATCTTGCGCGTGGTTCACGGGCGAGACGCCCGTGCCACTTGATCTACTTCGCGTTCATCAATTCTTCCGGCATTTCTTCCGGCAACTTCAGAATTTTTTCCCAGCCAGAGTTGTCCGCGCGCATCTGCGCCGTGAGATCGTCGCGCAGCTTCGTCAAACGATCGCTGAGTGTGCGCGGATAATTGTGCAGGTCGCCGAAACGATTCATCTGCTCAGCTACAAACGCTTTCTGTTTTTCAATCGAAGGGATCGATGAATGTTGTCCGTTCTCCCAGAACGGCAGCAACAAACGCTCGACGTTGGTAGCGCCTTCGATTTCGATGTGTTCGTCGTCCAGTCCAGTCACGTCGGCGACGAAGTTGCCGTTAGCATCTGTTCCGCGAAAGACCTGAAGACGGCCCGGCAACGTTATCTTGTCGACCGAGTTGGAAGCTTTCAATGTCGGACGCCCATCGATCTCGCACGCTTTGAAGATCACGCCGGCCACGTGCTTCACCTCGCTCGACAGTTTCGTTCCAATACCAAAGCCTGCCGCCTCCGGAAACTCTTCCACAATTTGGGTCAGCTTTTCGACCGTCAGATCGCCAGTCAGGTTAGGCCGCAGGCCAGTCAGTCCATTCGCTTCAAAGAACCGTAGACACCATTTGGCTAGCTCAGCTAAGTCTCCTGAATCGACACGAAAGCCCTTGAAGGCTTTGCGGCGCGCGTCATTAGAAGTGGCGGCCATCACTGCGTGTACGGCGCCCAGGTAGACATCGATCGTGTCGAGCAGAAGAGTGGTGCCGTTGGGATTCGCGTCGAGCCAACGCTCAAATGCCACCTGTTCGAAATGTTTGGGCTTCCCCGTACGCGGCTCGATCTCCGGGTCATACAAGTAGGCGAGGTACGCCTGCTGCCAGTAGTGAGCTTCGGTGCCGACCGCGGGAATATCGAGGCGGTGCGCGGCCTCCATGTTTGACGTGTCGTTGAATCCGCCGATGAACGCATAGGTGGCGATATCCACCGCGCGTTCAATGTCTCCGTTGCGACGCAGCGAAAAATCCGAAAGCCAACGATTGCCGGCGGCCATGCGAAACTGCATCGCAACGCTGGCTGTGGTCATCGGCAAATCGAAGGCGTGCTCGAACTTAATCTCCTGCGCCTGCGTGAGACCAAACTTCCCGGTGATGTCGGCGATCGGCTGTTGCGGAAACATGATCGTTCCGGGACGCACTGCGCGAATGCTGCCGACAAACTGAATATCTTCGATGGCTTTCGCAAAACGTTGCAGCCCGCCGCGATCCTGTTCTAGAAAGCGTAACCGCGGGCGATCGATCTGGCTGTCGACCAGCAAACGGACCAGTCGCTCGTGACCGAGCACGGGTGCGAACGGAAGTTTTCGTTGGGTGCAATAGAAAGTGGCGCTGGCGTCGCTCAGAGGTTTGCCATGCACGCGCGTCACGTCCTTGTACGACGCGTCACCCATCGCCGCGTGATAGCGGTCAAAGTTGAGTGTGCCCATGGCCGCCGGATCATAACACGTGAGGTTGGCAGGCCGCATCGCCGGATCCGGCGGAATCTACCCTGGGAATCCTGGCGAGAAACTGAAGTTTGTCGGAGGTTCGAAATTTAGACCGCCCAAGTGATTGCCCGGCGCGTCCAA
>DATENS010000259.1:0-9512 GCA_035274925.1 Pyrinomonadaceae bacterium
CTTCACGGAGCAGACGCGACAGCGCCCGATCGGCGAGTAGTTTGCCGGCGGTCTGACAAGCAGGGCAGTAATTGGTTTCGTTGCTGGCGTAACGAATGCGTTGAACTTTAGCGCCGCAACGCGGGCACGGCTCGCGATAACGGCCATGCACGGCCATCTCAGCTCGAAACGCCGTTACTTTCTCAGGAAAGCCCTCGCCGGTTTCTGCCCGCAGACGCTCGACCCACTGGATCAAAGTGTCGCGAACGCTCGCGTGCAAAGCCTTGACTTCGTCGTCACTCAGCTTTTGGCTGAGCTTGATTGGTGAAAGTTTCGCCGCCCAGAGAATCTCGTCGGAATACGCGTTACCTATCCCGCTGAAGAGACGCGGATCGGTGAGAACGCGCTTCAATGTGTGATTTTCAGACCTGAGTAGGCCGGCGAACGTGGCGAGGTCGATGAACTTCCCGTTACGAAATAGTTCGGCGCCACCCGGATCGAGAGCGCGCAGACCCGCCTCGCCCGACACGACATGAAGTGACGCACGCCGTTGCGTACCGGCTTCGGTCAGGCTGAGCAGGCCATTGTCGAATTGAAAAGTCGCGAGTTGAGCTTTCGCTTTGCTTTTCGAGAACCTGGCCTTCGCGGCCGAAGGGGCTGACCCGCCTTCCTTCCAGTGAAGCCGGCCCGCAATCATCAAGTGCAGCACCAGCCACAGCTCACCTTCCATGCCCATGCAGATTCGTTTACCCAGGCGGCGCAGCTCGACCACCTCCCGGCCTTCTAATGAAGAGATCGAAGGCGTCGCGGTCCGGAGCAGGAAAGGCGAGTTAAGGTGAACTTTCTCGAGCTTGTGACCGAGGATTCTCGAATTGAGCGCCTCGAGGTAGATCGTGATATCGGGAAACTCAGGCATTTGCGCCGCAGATTAGCGCGATCGGGGCTCGATCGGAAAATCGGCGTGCCTCACCTGAACATCCTCGCGCGTACGATCGGCGGCCAATGCAAACAAATTGCAACCTTGGTCGGCAAATAAATCTGTTGCCCGCGTCTACGGCGTGTGATAGTTTTTCGTGCGCGTATTTGTTGTTCTTGCCCACAGCTGAAATGCCGTACTGCATTAGCTTTTTCTCCTCCGATTCACAGCTGACGTTTTTCAGCGTCGTCGCTGATGCGGTGCTTAATCAAAACACGGAGGTCGAAAATGAAGGTCGCGAAACTACTCGTCGCACTGTCCGGAACTCTTCTACTCATTGCCATCCTGGTGCTGCCGCAAATTATTGAGGCAAAGCGGGCGCGAGACGCCGCTATGCCGGGCGCGGGGCCTCAGAAAAAATCGGACGTCACCTTTGGCACATCAACCCGCAATGACACCTCACCGCCACTCCGCGAGATGAAACAATTGCCGTACACCGGCAAATCTCAAAAGGAAGCAAACAAAAACCCGAAGATTCCGCACACGCACAAGGACGCAAACGATCCGGTGGTGCAAACCGGCGAGACATTTGCTCCATCGGCGAATATGCCAGGCACGCAGAACAACTTTGACGGAGTGCCGTTCCCGGGTGTGGGTTGCAACTGCGCGCCGCCCGACACCGATGGTGAAGTAGGAGCGACGCAATACGTGCAGATAGTGAACGAAGGCTATCAGGTTTTTAACAAAGCGACGGGCGCATCTTTGCTTGGGCCATCAGGCATCCAGACAATCTGGGGCGGCTTTGGTGGTGTCTGCGAAACCAATGGCAATGGTGACCCGGTCGTGCTTTATGACCAGCTTGCCAATCGTTGGCTCATCAGCCAGTTCGCCGGTGTGGGCGTACCGACCGATGAGTGCATCGCGATTTCGACCACGAGCGACGCGACTGGTTCTTACTACCGATATGCCTTTCATCTTGGCTCGAACTTTTTTGATTATCCGCATCTCAGCGTGTGGCCGGATGGCTATTACATGAGCATGAACGTATTCAACTCAACTGGCACAGCCTATCTCGGCCCGCAGCCTTTCGCATTCGATCGAGCGAAGATGCTGCAGGGCTTGCCGGCCGGTTTTGTGACGACGGGCATCACCGGCGGTTCTGGTGAAGAGACTTACCTGCCGGCTGATCTGGATGGATCAACCTTGCCGCCGGTGGGAGCGCCCGCAACTTTCATCGAGTGGCCAGGTAACGGCACCTATCGTGTGTTTCACTTCCACGCGGATTTTGCCACGCCGGCGAATTCAAGCTTTACGTTATTCGCGACACCGCCGGCCGCAGGATTCACGGTCTTGTGTGCAGCCACGCGATCGTGTGTTCCTCAATCAGGCACCTCGTCGAGATTGGATGCGATTGCGGACCGGTTAATGTTCAGACTTGCGTATCGGAACTTTGGAACGCACGAATCAGTGGTCGGGAACTACACAGTCGGCGCCGGCGGAGTCGCTGGTGTCCGCTGGTTCGAGATACGTAATGTCACTGCCGGGCCGGTTACGGTAAATCAGGAGAGCACTTATCAACCTGATACGACCTGGCGCTGGCTGGGAAGTGCGGCCATGGACCAGCAGGGCAATCTTGCCCTCGGCTACAGCGCATCGAGCGCTTCAATCTTTCCGCAGATCAGGTACGCCGGACGATTAGCCACTGATCCGCTGAATACCCTCACGCAGGCTGAAGCGACACTGTTTGCCGGAACGGGTAGTCAGGTCGGAACCAGCAGCCGCTGGGGCGACTATGCTGCCATATCAGTCGACCCCGTTGACGATTGCACGTTCTGGTTCACCAGCGAGTACTACTCGACGACGAGCCAGTTCAACTGGCGCACACGAATCGGGTCGTTCAAGTTCCCGGGATGCGGCGGCAGTCCGACGCCCACGCCCACTCCAACAGCAACCCCGACTCCAACAGCAACGCCGACGCCTAGTCCGACACCAACGCCCACACCGGTGCCGGCAGCGCCAAGCAACTTGACCGCGACGGCAGTTTCGTCCAGCCAGATCAATTTGGCCTGGAGCGATAACTCGAGTAACGAGCAGGGCTTCAGGGTCGAACGCTGCCAGGGTAACAACTGCACGAACTTTGTGCAGATTGCGCAGCTTGGGCCGAACGTGACCAGTTATTCCGATACTGGACTCGCGCGGAATAAGACCTACCGTTACCGCGTGCGCGCCTTCAATGCAGGAGGCAATTCTGGGTATTCCAACATTGCCGAAGCACGAACCTTGCGATAGCTAGCGCATGGTCTTGCATCAAACTTGAGCGGGCGTTTCGGCGCCCGCTTTTTTTGTTTTGGAAGTCAGTCGAAAAGGGAAGGCTGGCGGTGCTTGCCGACAAAGTAGTGTGTGCCTCGCCTGTCATCCATTACGGTGCGTCCATCGAGTGACGGTGAAATCCTGTGCTCATGAGCGAGAGTTGCATCGAAGTCGGCCGTGGGTTTGAGTCTTTCCTCGACGGATCGGGTAAATCGTTCGAGCCGGCGAAGACCGGCAAGCTTTTCTTTTCCCAATTCACGATCGCTCATTTGAGTGTTTTTGGCTCGATCCAAAGCAGTGCGCAGGAAGTTGAGAGACTCGTCGTAAGTTTTTAGCGGCACAGGAAAGGGATGGCCGTCTTTGCCGCCATGCGCAAAAGAGAAGCGAGCCGGATCGTCGAATCGTGTTGGAGCGCCATGAACGACTTCAGCAACGAGTGCGAGAGATTGAAGTGTTCGAGGGCCGAGCTTTTCCAGCAACAGCAGTTCGGCGAAATCGTGCAGGTCTCGTTCGTACGCGATCGCGAGCACCGCGCCGAGTCGTTTCAGATCAACGTTCTGCGCGCGAACGTCGTGATGTGCCGGCATGCGAAGATAGCGTGCCGCGTCGAGGGCTTTTTCCGGATGCTCATGGGCCACCTCCAACATCGCGCGCTGCGCCGATTTCGCATGAGCATCGACAAGGTTCATGATCACGCCTTGATGCTCGCCGACTATTCCCGTGTGTGGTTCTTCGACAAAGTCTTTTACTGACGCCGAGTGCCAATGATAACGGCGCGCCATCCCTGTCTGGTCATTCAGTCCCTGTTGGACGACGGCCCACTCGCCATTCGACGTCACGACAAAGCTGTGCAGGTAGATTTGAAAGCCATCAGCGATGGCGTTGTTGTCGATGCGGGCCGTCAGCCGGCTGGTGCGCACCAAACGTTCGCCGTCAAAGCCGCGCTGATTAGCTATCGTACGCAGTTCGCTCGGAGTATTCCGCGAAAAACGTCCGCGGCCTCCGCAGATGTAAATGCCGAGTTCATGCGCCCTCGGCGCCAATCCTCGCTTCAACGCACCCATCACCGAAGTGGTTACGCCGGACGAGTGCCAGTCCATTCCCATCACGGCGCCCAGCGCTTGAAACCAGAAAGGATCGCTCAGGCGCGAGAGGAACACCGACGCACCATATTGGTGCACGATCGCCTCGGTGATCGCCGTTCCGAGCGCAGTCATCCTTTGCGCGAGCCACGCTGGTACGCGACCGCCGTGCAAGGGAAGATCGGCAACACCGGAACGTTTCATGCGAATGATTGTAACGGAACCCAATCTATGTCGAAAGAAAAGTACGGGCAAAATGGCGAGGGCGTGTTCAGGGAATTAGTACCCCCTTCTCCCTTTGGGAGAAGGGTTGGGGATGAGGGCCTAGCACGAAGCTCAAAATCTATTTTTCTCTTTCTCTCTTAACACTCTCCGCCGCGGAGAGTGTTGAGAGAGAACTACTTCGGGGCTCGGTCTGACGCTAGACCCTCACCCCGACCCTCTCCCAAAAGGGAGAGGGAGAAAGCGCGAACCTTATCGAGGCAAGCGAATCGTAAAGACTGCGCCGCCTTCGGGCGCGTTGGCTACTGTGAGGGTGCCGCCGTGTTCGGTAATGACGCGATGGGCCAGCGGCAGTCCGATCCCGTGACCGGTGGCTTTGGTTGTGAAGAAGGGAATGAAAACTTTTTGCAAATCGGGAAGTTCGATTCCAGGGCCCGTGTCGTGAATCGAAATTCGCACCCAACCGTTTTCATCCGAAACATTTGCCGTCACCATCCGCCGTAAGTTGGTTTCCGGTATGGCCTCAATTGCGTTCCGCAAGAGATTCAATATCGCCTGGCGCAACATGCGGCTGTCCGCGGGCACTTCAACATCTGCCGCGCCACTCTGAAACTCGATGTGCAGTTCGACCCTGCGTTCATCGGCCAGCGGCCGCAACTCGCGACTGCTTTCGTTCAGGAGATCCTTGATTGACAGCGTTTCGATTTGCAGAGCTTGAGGCCGCGCAAAATTCAGAAATGCGGTGATCATATCGGATAAGCTGCGGACTTCGTGCAACAAAGCTTCGGCGGCCGCCTTGCCGCGTTCGTCGTGATCGATATTTTGCAGAAACTGCGCATAACCATGCAGGGCCGCCATTGCATTCTTGAATTCATGCGCTAAACCTGCGGACATCTCTCCGAGACTCTCCAGATTTCGTTTCAGGGCCACCTGTTCGCGCAACTGGGTCACTTCGCTGATGTCCGTGATCAGGCAAAGCGCTCCGCGCGATCCCGAATCTGACGGTTCGATCGGGGCCACCGTCGCGCCCAAACGCTTGGGTGAGGTCCCCGTCGTTTCGATCTCTTCACGGCGGAACAGGCGCCCGTCGTCGAGACATGCCTGCACCATTTCTGCGAGCGCCGGCACGTTGTGGAAAATGGAATTAAAGTGTTCGCCTTCGAGCTTCGCACGATTCTCGAAAAGCGCGTGTGCCGGCAGGTTCGCGACAGTTGCTTTCCCTGCCAGGTCGAAGGCAATCAGGCCGGTCGGCATGCTGGCGACGATGCGCTCGCTGAAGTGTTCAGCCGAATCGGCACGCTGGCTCGCGTGAGCTGAGAGACGCTCGAGCTCCTGTTGTTGCGATTGCAGTTGCGCAACCACAGATTGAAAAGTTTCGAGCACGAAGGCGGCCTCGTTCTGTGGCTTTCCCGAATGTGCCACCGGGGCGCGCTCAGCTTCTCCCACCAACTGGTTGTAAGGCCGCAGGAGTCCGCGCAGCAGCCAGGCGATACAGACCAGGCTGACAAAAAGAGCGAGGATAAAACTGGTGAGCAGCAGCGGTTGATAGACGACCGCGGCCGAAGGAGCGATCGCAAAAATGGCGAATATGAAAACCGCGGCCAGCAGAAAGATCGCAGCCAGAATGGTGAGCGAAAGTTGGCGGCGGTTGACTCGCATGGCTTACTGAAACTGCGATCCGTACCATTCGACTATTTGATGGCCAATCAAGAGGCAGACAATCGCTCCGGCTCCGAGGAAAATTCCAAAGGGCAGCATCATCTGGAGATCGCGATTTCCACGGCGCATCATTACCCCAATGCCTGCGAGCGAGCCCGACAAGACACCGATAAAGATCGTTAGGATCGCCAGCCTCCAACCGAGAAACCCTCCGACCATAAACATCATCTTCACATCGCCCAAGCCCATGGCTTCAACGCCGCGTAACTTTTCCCAGATGAAGCCCATCAGCCACAGCGAACCGCCGCCCACCAGCGCGCCGAGAGCTGCCCCGCTCAACGAGACTGTCCAAAGTGGCAGACCCGGCAGTCGTTGAATCAAACCGGGCAGATCATCCAGTTGTCCCGGCCCGGCGAGATAGGGAATTGCAACGCGTGCGATCAGGGCAAAGATCATTCCGGGATAGGTAATCACATTCGGGAGGATCATGTGCTCTGCGTCGATGAAGATCAGCGCGACTAATGCCGCGACGAAGGCCAGATCGAATGGTAGTGCGAACGAAATTCCATCACGCAGCGTGACGAGGACGAACAAGATCGCGGTTAGGGCTTCAACTACGGGATAACGAATGGAGATCGGATTCCGGCAAGAGCGGCACTTTCCACCCAAAATCAAAAAGCTAAGGATGGGGATGTTGTCATAAGCACGCAAAGGTGCGCGACAGGACGGGCAGGCGGAATTCGGGAACACAATGGACTGTTCCCGTGGCACGCGATGAATGACAACGTTGAGAAAGCTGCCGATGATCGCGCCCAGAACGCCGGTGAAGACGCACGCAATCGGCAGCGGCACAGCCAGAGCAGAGTCAATCGCCGGCAGGCTCATTCAGTTTGCATTGTAACGCGGAGAAAAAGTGCTGACTACAACTTTTAAGTGGGGTACAAGTTTGAGCTTCCTCATTCGCACGGCGGTTCGAGCACCAGACATGCGATTTATCTCCCTTCTCCCAATGGGAGAAGGGTCGGGGATGAGGGCCTCGCGCGTCCCATCGTCTTGAATCAGTTTGCGAGAGATGAATCCCGACGTGATCGGGATTCATCTCTCGCAGTTCCCTATGTTTGGGCGGCTGCTAATCCCTCATCCAACCCTCTCCCAGAGGGAGAGGGCTTTCCAGCCTTTTCCTGTTCAGCCGTTTTGCAGCTCGCGAAGAATTTGGTGTTTCAATGCGGCATGCCGCGCGGCAAATTTCGCGATCGTAAAGCCGGCCGCGCCATCGCGAAAGCCCCCCTTGAGAATAAAGCTCCGGATGAAGGCGGCCGGGCCGGCAACTGCCGCACGCAGGGGCGAGGTGCGCTTTCCATCGCGATACATCTGCTGCGCGCCGAGCGGCGCGTATCGTTCTTCAATCATCCGCTGGTGATCCGACGGATCCCGCACGGTGTAGTGAAGCAAATCACCCGTAAGTATTTCGACGCGGGCGTCCGGGTTCATGACCACCGACTCGTGAATGATCCGGTTTCCCCAATTTCCCTTGCGGCGATTGAAGAAACGCAACTGATAATCGGGATACCAACCACCGCCACGAATCCAGCGATCCATGTAACGCGTCCGGCGCGCGACGCGATAGCCGTCGGCTAAGTTCGATTCGTCTTGATTGTGAAGTAATTCGAGCGAGGTTTGTAGTTCGTCTGAAACCCGTTCATCCGCATCCAGACTGAAAATCCAGTTATGAGCGGCAGCATCAACGGCGAACTGTTTCTGAGCAGAAAAACCCGGCCACTCATTGACGATAACGCGGGCACCGCAGCTCGTCGCGATCTCACGCGTGCGGTCTGTAGAGCCGGAATCGACGACCAGAATCTCGTCAGCCCACGCGACCGATTCACAGGCCGCGCGGATATTGATCTCTTCGTTGAAGGTGATGATGACGGCCGAGATATTCATTGCCGATTGCCAATTAGTCCCACAGGATAAATCGGCAATCGGCAATCGACAATCGGAAATGGTCTTACGGATTGCGAGGTTCGACCGTCACGTTATTGACACGCAGGGTCGAGCCGGATGCGCGCTGCAAGTCCGCGAGGGCTTTGTTGTAATCGGTCTGCGCCTGCAATTCGTTGGTGCGCGCAGCAGTCAGGGCATTCTGACGCTCGAGCAGCAAGAACGTGGTTGAGCGGCCTACTTCGTAGAGTTTCTCTTCGCCGGCAAGCTGCTGTTCGGCGCTCTCCCGCGCCGCTCGCGAAGCGCGCACGCGGCGCTGAGCGGTGTCTACGGCCTGGGCCGCATTGCGCACGTCCATTTCGACCGCCTGATCCTGCGAACGGAAAGACGCTTCGAGCTGATCGCGTTGAATACGTGCTCCGGCGAGGTTTGCCTCGGCCGTGCGATTGCGGAGCGGGAGCGAGATGGCCACGCCGACCGTGACGTTGCGGGTTCCGAAGCCAAATAGGTTGCTGAGATCCTGTCCATAGCCACCAACCAGGTTCGCCGGCGGCCCGTTCACCGTTACGTTGGGAACCGTGGCTACCGGAAAACCAGCTCGTCGCTGAATATCCTGAATCTGCGACAGCAGGAAGGCATCCGCGTTGACAACACCCGAAATCAGCGGGACATCTGATCCGGCCGGCAGCCCGGTCGGAGTTCCGGCTAAACCGGTGGTAGCAACCGTGCCGGTTAAATCAACCTGCGGCTTGGTCTGGTTTTTGTAGAACTGAAGATCGATTACGTTAATCTCTTTCTGTAGATTGAGTCGCCGCAGTTCCGGCCGGTTCTTATGCGCCTCGTCGAGCGCGAGCTGCAAATTGACAGGCTCGAGATCGAGGGCCGGCGAATCCGTCGGCGTGATTTGCGCAGTCCATTCCGCGGCGTCAGGCGCGCGCAGCATTAACTGTTTCAAAGAATTTTCGGCCACGGAAACGTTCTGCGTCGCCAGAAACAGATTCGTTTCGCGCGTGGCGATGTCGGTTTGTACCTGGGCGCGATCGAGCGGCGCCTTGGCTCCGGCTTCGATTTGCGCTTCGATGTTGCGCATGTTCTGACGCGCCAGGTTCAGACTCTCGAGCTGGTTCTGCTGATTGCGCAGCGCGAACACCAGATTCCAGTAAGCAGCCTGCACCTGCGAAATGATCTGAATGGTTCGCTGCCGGAAATCAGAGTCTGACTGCTCGATGAATTTCTTCTGGATGCGGATCGCGCGCCGGTTGGCGTCGATTGCTCGATTACGCCACAACGGCTGATTGAAGGTGAGCGAAAGATTCGAAGAGTAGAAAGGACTTAACGAGCTGAAAGTTGAACTACTCGTCGTCCGCGAATTGGCGAAGCTCAGAGTGTAGTTGCCGCCGCCT
>DATENS010000260.1:0-10448 GCA_035274925.1 Pyrinomonadaceae bacterium
CGCCTTCACCAAGAACCAACTGCTTCAGTGTCTGGAGTCCATAGAAAGTTCCAGTAGTGGTTTTGCCGGCCACCACGATCTGCTTACGACCAACCGTGAGAAGATATCCTTCATCAGTCAGCGCCTGGGCGGTGGGATCAAAGCCGCCTCGCTTAAGCGCCTGTTGAATCCTCGGCCGGTCGATTAACCCGATCAGGATTTCACTGCTTCTGCCGCCCCCAATCTTCAACGTGACATCTGCAGTCAGCTTCAGATCAGTGACAAAGTCCTCAGCAGCAAAGCGATCCTCGGCGGACTTACTGTCTTCAAGCACAACGCGCGTTTCACGTTTGATGCGGAACTCGGATTCGGTGGGTGATACCTGTTTAGGCGCCGGAATAACTTTCAAAGTCGCGGGCTGGCCGTACAAGCTCGTAGAGACTGCGCCCAGAGAGCAAACAATCGCCAGCCGGACGATCAAGGTTCGTGTTAGAGTTGTACTCATCAATGTCAGGCGTTTACGGCTTTTCACGGTTTTTTGTTTGCTCAGCCAAAGCGGACGACCTATTTACCTGATATTCGCCGCGAAAACAACAAAATGTCCTTGATGCTTCAGGAAATTGGTGAACAACCGGCGGCCTTAGCCAGGACAATTACTGAAGAGCGAGCGAAGATTGAGAGCCTGGGAAAGTCTCTTCGACAACGCGATCTAAATCTCATCGTGCTGGTCGCTCGCGGCAGTTCTGACAATGCTGCTTTGTTTGGCCGCTATCTGCTTGAGATTACCACCGGCATTCCCGTCTCGCTCTCGGCGCCGTCAGTACACACGATCTATAACGCTAAGTTAGAGCTGCGGCACGCGCTGGTCGTAGGCGTGTCGCAATCAGGAGAAGGCGAAGACATCAACCGCGTGCTCGAGAATGCGCGCGAGAGCGGGGCGTTCACCATCGGCATTACCAACGAGCCGAACTCTTCAATGGTCAAGCTCGTCGATGAGACCTTGTTGATGCACGGTGGACGGGAAACGTCTGTAGCCGCGACCAAAACTTTTACCGGACAGATGCTTTTGTTCTACCTGCTGGCCGGCGCCCTGGCGAAAGACGGGCGCGCCATTGATTACCAATCGATACCTGATCTTGCCGCGCTCGCTCTTGAACAGAAGCCTGCCATTTTAGAGCTGGTTCAGCGTTACGTCTTCATGGAAAACTGTGTCGTCGTGGGCCGCGGGCTGGCTTACGCAAATGCTTACGAGTTCGCCTTGAAGTTGATGGAAACCTGTTACGTAGTCGCAGAACGATTTTCATCCGCGGACTTTCTACACGGTCCGGTGGCAATGATCGAACGTCACTTCCCCGTGATCGTCTTTGCCCCACCCGGGGTAATGCTCGCGGGAACAAAAGATCTAATCACTCGACTCGAGGAGCTGCGCGCCGACACGCTGGCAATCACCAGTGACATCGACACGGCGACTAAATGCACTCGTTCGATCATCATGCCACGCGAGATCGACGAATTTCTCGCGCCCATTCCTTACATAATTCCCGCTCAATTGTTCGCCGCGTTACTGGCTGAGGCCAAGGGTCTCGATCCGGATCAGCCAAGGTCGCTTTCGAAGGTGACTCGGACGCTCTGAAGCTGCGTTAGGAATTGCCATGTTAGTTAAGTCTTCATGTCTCAGTAATTAATTCAGCGCGCAACTTGTGCTTGAAACCGCGAAGGTTCAGGTTGATAATTAAGCTCCCAATGAACGACGAGCAAACCAAAGATTTAAAGGGGAAGAAGTCCTTCGAAGAACGCGTGTTTGGGCGGTTCGATGCGATGGATCAGCGCCTCGAGAAGCTGGAAGCGCGTTCGTACGATACCAAGCCAATCTGGGAGCAAGCGGTTAAGGCCATTATGGATCTCAGCAAGGAAGTGGTGGTGATTAGATCGGATTTGGGAGTCGTGAAAAGCAGGACTGCGGTGATCGAATCTGCAATCGCAGGGCTGACAAATGACGTAAATGATCTCAAAACCGACGTGGGTGAGTTGAAAACCGATGTGGGTGAGTTGAAAACCGATGTTGGTGAGTTGAAAACGGATGTTGGTGAGTTGAAAACCAATGTTGGTGAGTTGAAAACCCATGTTGGTGAGTTGAAGGTCGGCTACGGCCGGATCACAAATGAACTTGTAGATATCAGGCGCGAAGTGAGGGAAAACATCAGGCGTGAACTTTCACATATTCTGAAGACCATGATTGAGGATCGGCAGGACATCCGAGATGCCGAGAACAGAATTCGCAATCTAGAAACCAAGTTGGCATAACGCGGAATCAAGACTAAACTCGCAGGCCGTGGGCCCGCCCGATCAAATCCCTGGCAATAAAACAGACAATCTAAATTCCAGAGGCAGCTTGCTGCGCGTCCTCGGCGTCGGCTTCGGACTCGCGGTAACCATCGGCGGCACGATCGGAATGGGCATCCTGCGCACGCCGGGCGAAGTCGCTGCCCAACTTCCCACGCCAGCATTGTTCCTGGGCATTTGGGTGTTGGGAGGGATCTACGCCCTGCTCGGCGCGGTCTCGGTGGCTGAGCTCGGCGCGATGATCCCGAGATCGGGCGGCTGGTATGTTTTTGTTCATCGCGCTCTCGGCAACTACCCCGCCTTTGTCGTGGGTTGGAGTGATTGGTTGTCGACCTGCGGCACCCTCGCAGTGATTTCGATGGTGGTGGGTGAGTACACCGCCGTGCTGGTGCCGCGACTAGCCGGACGCGACAAGTCGATCGCGCTGGTGATTGTGCTGATGTTTGCGGCGTTGCAATGGCGCGGGATTCGCTGGGGCAGCTTCACCCAAAATCTTACCAGTGCATTGAAGACGCTGGTATTCGCCGTTATCGCCGTCGCGGCTTTCGCAATCGCCGGGCCGGCGGCGCCCGAAACGGCATCGCTGGCGCCGCATGGCTTTGCGCTGTTTGGTGCTCTGATCATTGCGCTACAGGGCGTTCTTTACACTTATGACGGCTGGTACGGCGTGATTTACTTTGGCGAAGAAGTTCGCGATCCCAAACGCGATGTGGTCCGCTCGATGTTCGGCGGCACTTTGTTGGTGATTGGGATCTACCTGGTGGTCAATCTCGCCTATGTTTATGTGTTGCCAATGTCAAGACTTGCCGGCGAGCCTCTCGCAGCCGGCGCAGTCGCGCGCGAAATATTCGGAGCTCATGGCAGCACTGCCATTCGCATCCTGGCCATCCTTTCCCTGCTGAGCACCGTCAATGCCTACACGCTGACCGCGCCCCGCATTCTGTACGCCATGAGCTGTGACGAGTTGTTTCATCATCGCGCGGCCCGCGTCAACAAAGGCGGCACGCCGACAATCACTCTTCTTATCAGCACGTTGTGCGCAGTGCTTTTTATCCTAAGCGCAAAGTTCAGTGCGATTCTTGCCGCGCTCGCCTTCTTCTTCGTGGCCAATTATTCGATGGGTTATATCTCGGTAATGGTCCTGCGTTGGCGCGAGCCTGACTTGCCGCGTCCCTATCGTGTGTGGGGTTATCCCTGGACGACGCTGATCGTCTTGCTGGGATCAATTGCCTTTTTGATGGGCGCGATCATTGCAGACAAGAAAAATAGTTTGTGGGCGCTGGCAGTGCTGGCCGTGAGTTTTCCGCTTTATCTGCTCGTAAGAGTCCTTTCCTCTCGCCATAAACATCGGCCCCAATGACCTAATCTCTCTTCTTCAGTACATCGGCTGCGTTGATACTCGACGTGTGCTATTCTCGATTTCGTTTTAGTTGGCGTGCGAAAGTGGCGGAATTGGCAGACGCGCCAGACTTAGGATCTGGTACCGAAAGGTGTGGGGGTTCGAGTCCCCCCTTTCGCACCAAGTCAGTAAGCAGTAGCAGCAAGCAGTCTACTTGATTTGAGGTCGGCGCGACTGCTTACGGCTCACGGCTTACTGGGAACTCTTATCTATGAAGACTGAACTCAAAAATATTTCAGAAACTGTTAAGCAGATCGACGTTGAGATTACTGCCGCCGCGGTGCGCTCGGCTTATGACAACATCAGCGACCGGTATGCAAAGGTCGCGAGCGTGCCGGGATTTCGCCCGGGCCATGCTCCGCGTGGTGTCGTCCGTACCCGCTTCAAAGATCAGATTCGCACCGAAGTGCTGCGCGAATTGTTACCGGACGCCGTGCAGAAAGCGATCGACCAGCACAAGTTGGAACCTCTCGGTGAACCGCAACTTGATTTGGAAACTGCCGAAGGGCTCGAGCCTTTGGGTGACAAACCAATCTCGTTTCACGTTACCGTGGAAGTACTTCCCGAAATCACACTGGGAAATTACAAAGGTCTCGAAGTCACACGCCGCACTCGCCCCATAGCCGACGCGGACGTCGATGCCGTGCTCAACAATCTGCGCGAAGGATCGGCATCGCTCCAGCCGGTGGAAGATCGCGGCGCGCAATTGGGCGACACGGTTACGGCTAATTTTCACGGCGTCTTTCTGAACCAGCCTGATGATGAACCGCTTAACGTTGAAGACGTCGATGTGGTGCTGGGCGGAGACGGCGTGGTTTCAGAAATCACTAACAATTTACTGGATGTTACGCCCGAACAAGAGAAGACTTTTCGCGTCAATTATCCCGAAGATTTCAGCTCGAAAGGCCTGGCCGGAAAAGCCGTTGAATATACCGTCAAGGTCAATGCGGTACGCGTGAAAGAGCTTCCTGAGATGGATGATGAGTGGGCCCGAAGCCTGGGCGAGGAAATCGAGTCATTGTCAGACCTGCGCACCCGGGTTACCGACGATTTGAAAGCACGCGCCGCGCATGAAGCTGACGGAAAGATGCGCGCTGATCTTGTGCGTCAACTGGTTGATGCCCACGCGTTCGAATTGCCCGATCGTCTGGTGCAACATCAAACCGAGCAACGTCTCGAGTCGGTGGTGCGCGACATGATGGGCCAGGGGATCGATCCGCGCAATCCTCAACTCGATTGGGAGAAGGCCCGCGACTCTTTGAAGGAGCAGGCAGGTTATGATTTGCGCGGTTCGCTGGTGCTCGAACGTATTGCCGACGAAGAAAAGATCGAAGTCACTCAGCAGGAAATTGATGACGAGATCAACGCCATCGCTGATGCTTCCAGACAGACGCCTGAACAAGTGCGTACTATCTTGACAAAGCAGGGAGGCGAACGTAGCATCGCTGGCAGGTTACGCAACCGTAAGGCGCTGGACTTCTTAGTCGCAAATGCGAACGTGACCGACGAAGAGTGGAAGGACGAACCACAGGAGTCAGAAGACAGCAGTCAGAAATCAGAATGAATCGCACTCACGGATTTTCTTCTGCTTACTGCCTACTGCTTACTGCCTCCTAATTTTTTTCGATTCTTAGACTTGAAATCTCATATGGCACTAATTCCAATGGTGGTCGAGCAAACGTCGCGTGGCGAACGCGCGTTTGATATCTACTCGAGACTTCTCAAAGACAACATCATCTTTCTCGGCACGCCGATCGACGATCAAATTGCGAACCTGATCGTGGCGCAACTGCTCTTCCTCGAAGCGGAAGATCCTGAGAAGGACATAAACCTTTATATCAACTCGCCGGGTGGCTCGGTAACCGCGGGTCTGGCGATCTACGACACTATGCAATTCATCCGGCCGGACGTGACTACAATCTGTGTGGGCATGTGCGCCTCGATGGGCGCGTTGCTGCTGACCGCGGGCGCCAAAGGCAAACGTTTTGCGCTGCCGAACTCTCGTATTCTCATCCATCAGCCGTCCGGCGGTATGCAGGGGCAGGCCACCGATGTACGCATTCATGCTGAAGAACTTATCCGTATTCGCGAGCTGACTTCACAGATTCTCGCAAAACACACCGGCCAGGACATGGAACAAATTGAGCGCGACGTCGAGCGCGACAGGTATTTAAGCGCCGTCCAGGCCAAAGAATATGGTTTAATAGACGAGGTGATCGCCCACCGCGAGTAAGCCCGGCAGTAACGCAATCTCGGGCGTGCGGGATTGCATTTTTTGACAACCGCAACCCCGGTTGCGCCAGAGTCTCAGACGGAGTTCCCCAGAACTATGGTAAGACGAAGCGACGACACCCTGCGCTGCTCGTTCTGCGGTAAATCGCAGAACGAAGTCAAGAAACTCATTGCCGGTCCCACCGTTTACATCTGCAATGAGTGCATCGACATTTGCAACGAGATTATCAGCGACGATCAGCAAGCTGAGTCCGTAGCCTCTCGTCCGCCGCTACCGAAGCCGGGAGAGATCAAGACCTTCCTCGATGAATACGTCATCGGACAGGACGAAACCAAGAAGCAGTTGGCAGTCGCTGTTTACCAGCATTACAAGCGTATCGAGCTCGCTCGCCGGCGCTCAGACGTCGAAATCCAGAAATCAAACATTATCTTGATCGGGCCGACCGGGACGGGCAAGACATTGCTGGCACAGACCCTCGCCCGAATGCTGAGCGTGCCGTTCACCATCGTCGACGCGACCACGCTCACTGAAGCCGGTTACGTCGGCGAAGACGTTGAGAACATTATCCTGAAACTCCTGCAAGCCTCGAATGGCGATGTCGAGCGCGCGCAACAAGGCATCATCTACATCGACGAGATCGACAAGATCTGTCGTAAGGACGAAAATCCTTCGATCACCCGCGACGTATCCGGTGAAGGCGTGCAGCAGGCACTGCTAAAAATTCTGGAAGGCACGATTGCCAATGTGCCGCCGCAGGGCGGAAGGAAACATCCGCACCAGGAATTCTTCCCCGTCGACACGACCAACATTCTGTTCATCTGTGGCGGCGCGTTCGTCGGGCTCGAGAAAGTTGTCGAACGACGCCGGCGCAACAAATCATTCGGTTTCCATGCCGAAGTGAAGAGCGGCTCGCAACGTCAGGCTGATGCTTTGGCCCATGTTCAACCTGAGGATCTGATTAGATACGGACTAATTCCCGAGTTCGTTGGTCGCTTGCCGGTAGTTGGCGTACTGAATGAGCTCGACGAGGCTGCACTCATCAAGATTCTGACGGAACCGAAGAACGCACTCGTCAGGCAGTACCAGAAGAAATTTGACTTCGACAACGTCAAGCTGAGGTTCACGGACGATTCGTTGCGCCGCGTCGCGCAGCAGGCATTGGTGAGAAAAGTCGGAGCGCGCGGTTTGATGATGATCCTGGAAGAACTCCTGCTGGATGCGATGTACACCTTGCCGTCGCAAAAGCGTATTAAAGAATTCGTGATCACCAGCGAGATGGTAGAGCGTCATCGCGCGATGCCCGGCGAGGGTCTCGCCGGTGTAGATGACGCGGCCGCCTGATCTTTCTTCATTTCTACTCAAAAGAAGACGGCAATCCCGAGTGGGCGGGATTGCCGTTTTTGCTTGCAAGCGAGCCGTCAAAACCTGACTCGTGTTTTGCGTGGGGCGAATTCTTTAACGCGGGGTCGCGAGCACTACGACTTCTTCGTACTTGCTGGTGCGAACCGCAGCGATGCGCGAGAGTTCGCGCTCGATCGCACGTTCCTGGCGCGACTTCAGCAATTGCCAGCCATAGTCGTCTCCGGCCAGGACCTGCGAGAGAAAATAAGTGTTGCCAATGCGATGGAAAACCAGTGCGCTCGATTTGTTCTCTCGCGTTCGGATGGCATTGGTCAATCGCAACGCCGAGTGATTTGCACCTCGAATCTTCAATGTGTCGTTACCGGCGCCGATCGCGCTCACCGCGTAATTGCCCGCGGGCAGCGTCTTATCGCCGACGACGAACTCAAATGGCACGTTAGCCTTCAGCGTCCGTGGTTTTTGCCCATTCGCCGTGGTGACGCTGGCAGCCAGCGTCAACGTAAGCAGCGCCAACATCGCCAGCCCTTTTACAATTTGCCTTCTCATGATCTCCTCCTCTTGTTCCTTCGGGCGATGGCATCTGCCAAAGCCCTCTTACCCGCTATCGGCTTCCCTTGTTCCTTACCTAAGATAGTGCTGCGAGTAGCTATTGACGTGCCACGCAAGGCGTAAACGAATAAAGGAGTTTGCCCGTCGGATTAACATTCCGCTTCTCAACAGTTAGCGAAGCGCCGCGGTTAGTCGGAACGAGTTTGCAAGACTTCAGGCAAGCTTAGTTTCTATCCGATCGGATAGTATTTTAGGCAAACCGGATAGCACTTCTAGCGCGCATCTTGGCGAAGGCAAATCTTCTTGCCGGTTTCGGCTCGTGCGGGTAAACTGAGCGCGAATTCACACTCTTACATCCCATGAAACCACGACTGGCGGCCATTACTGGAAAGCTAAAAGACACGGTGATCTCGATGAATGAGGGACCCGTGCTTATTGGCCGTCAAACTGGCGCAAGCCTGCGCATCCGCAACGCGGCCGTGTCCCGCCGTCACGCAGTAATTGAAAAGGAGGGCGACCGGTTTGTAATCGCCGACCTGGACAGCCGCAATGGCACCTTCGTCAACGATCTGCCGGTAAAACGTTGTGAGCTTCATCACGGCGATCGTGTGCAAATCGGCGAATCGCAGTTTTTCTTCCTGCTCGAAGAGGGCGACGAACCGGCACAGACCAGCGAAATCCGCTTTGAAGAGAGTCAGCTTCTGGGTGGCCCCGCCGTTCGCATGACCTACAGCGATGCGCTCTACGTGATGGCGCGCGATCTGAGTGCCATGATGAAAATCAGCACCACGATTAACGCGATTCGCGGACTGGACAAGCTGCAAAAGGCTTTGCTGGAACTCCTTTTCGAAGTAGTGCCGGCCCGTCATGGAGCGATTCTGCTTACCGCAGGTGATGGTGCGACCAGCGAGACTTTCTCTTCTGTGTTTGGCCTTGATCGCGTAACCGGAACCGCACGGCAGGTAAAAGTAAGCCAGACAATCGTGAGTCGCGTGCTGAAAGACGGCTCTGCGATGTTGATTCGCGAAGCAGATGAAAATGAAAATTTGAAAATCGAGAGTCTGGTGGCCGCTCGCTCACGGTCGGTCATGTGTGTGCCGTTGATGCTCCACGAACAGGCGCTGGGAGTGATTTATCTCGACACCGACGATCCTGAAGCAAAGTTTGACGAGAATCATTTGCAACTGGTGACCGCGATCGCGGCCATCGCGGCCGTGGCCATTGAAAATGCCCGGCACATTGAAAGCCTTGAGAGCGAGAAGCAACGTCTACTCGAGGATGCCAATATCGAGCACAACATGGTCGGCGGCAGTCCCCAGTTGCAGCGGGTATATCAATTGATCTCAAAGGTGGCCCCGACGGATTCGACGGTTTTGATTTCAGGTGAAAGCGGAACGGGCAAGGAATTGGCCGCTCGCGCCATTCATCGCAACAGCCGTCGCGCCGACAAGCCGTTCGTGGCGGTAAACTGCGCGGCGCTTGCCGAGACACTACTGGAGAGCGAAGTCTTCGGTCACGAGAAGGGCGCCTTCACAGGCGCACTGGTTCAGAAAAAGGGCCGTCTCGAAGTGGCCGACAGCGGCACGATCTTTCTGGATGAGATTGGCGAACTTTCGCCGGCGTTACAGACGAAGCTGCTGCGAGTGTTGCAGGAACGCGAGTTTGAACGCGTGGGCGGCAATCGCACAATCAAAGTCGATATTCGCGTGGTGGCCGCCACCAATCAAAATCTTGAAGAGGCGATTGCCCAGGGCAGGTTCCGCCAGGATTTATACTTTCGTCTCAACGTTGTGGAATTGAGCATGCCGGCGTTGCGCGATCGGCGAGAAGATGTTCCGCTGCTGGCAAATTACTTTGCGCGCAAGTATGCCGAGAAGTGCAACCGTAAAGTTCTCGGAATCTCAGCCGACGCACAGAAGCGGCTTATTAGTTATGACTGGCCGGGAAATGTGCGCGAACTCGAAAACGCGATCGAGCGAGCCATTGTCCTGGGAACAACTGATCAAATTCTGGCCGATGATCTGCCGGAAGCTGTGCTCGAATTCGATTCAGACTCCGAAGTCGACTCAACCTCGAACTTCCATGACAAGGTCCTGCAAGCCAAACGGGAAATGATCCTTGAAGCAATGAAGCAGGCGAGGGGAAATTACACGGCCGCCGCCAAACTGCTCGACCTTCATCCCAACTATCTGCACCGGCTGATTAGAAATCTCAATTTGAAAGACGAATTGAAGGACTAGCCTGGCTCGGTTGAGTCTTCGCCGGCGGGATCCTGACAGGTTTGAATTTCGCCGCCTTCGACTGCTCGACGGCGGCCAGGGCTACGATTTGCTGTAATGGGTTCGTTAACGACATTGCCGCCGAAGTAGCACGAACTTCGTCCTTCTCTGCCAGCTTCTTGAATAAGGAACTCTCGAAACCGGTATAGCCTTCGCCGGTGTCTAATTCGCTGCGATTAGCTGCCTTCGCCAACTCCTCGGCAACTTCGAACGCCAAGTCGTTCACCGTCATGACAGACAATGCCAGGTTGTTAAGGCTGACAACCACCGGATCGTACGTGCGGGCGGTAGAGGCAAATGACGC
>DATENS010000261.1:0-6898 GCA_035274925.1 Pyrinomonadaceae bacterium
AGATTCTGTTTGAACGTGGATTACGTTTGAACGCGGTGCGCGACGAGATTGCGAGACAGAGCGGCGCCGATTCACGTCACCGTAAAGACATCCCGCACTTGCTCGAGTTTTCCCGTGACCTGACTGAAGACGCTTCCAACGATCGGCTTGATCCGTTGATTGGGCGGGGAGATGAAATCGAGCGACTGGTTCAAATACTTTGCCGCCGCACCAAAAACAATCCGGTGCTTATCGGCGAGCCTGGCGTGGGCAAGACTGCGATCGTCGAAGGCCTCGCGCAAAGGATCGTGGCCGGAGAGGTGCCATCCTTTCTGGAAAACAAACGAATTCTTTCGCTCGACATCAGTCTGATTGTCGCCGGCACGAAATACCGCGGCCAATTCGAAGAGCGCCTGAAGCAGATCATGCGCGAGCTGATCGACAATCCGCAGTACATCGTTTTCATTGACGAGCTGCACACGCTGGTGGGCGCGGGCTCGGCGGAGGGTTCGCTCGACGCGGCAAACATCCTGAAACCGGCACTCTCGCGCGGCGAGATTCAGTGCATCGGCGCCACCACTCCGGCTGAATTTCGCAAGTCGATCGAAAAGGACCGTTCACTCGAGCGGCGTTTCCAGGCGGTGAAGGTTGCGCCACCATCAGAACTCGAAGCCGTCGAAATCCTGGGCGGAGTGCGCGAGCGTTACGAGAGTTTTCACCAGGTGCATTACACCGAAGATGCTTTGCAGGCCGCGGTGCTTCAGTCCAGCCGTTACATTCCGGATCGGTTCTTACCGGATAAGGCCATCGACGTTATCGACGAAGCCGGCGCCCGCGTGAAGCTTCGCGTGCGCGCTGAACAGGGAAATATGGACGCGTTAACGGCGTCACTCACTGAGTGGGAACGGTCGACATACGGCCGCGCTCAGGCGCCCATCGATAACGAAGAGGAAGATCCGATAGTAGTAGGCGAGGTCACCCGCGGCGATGTGGAAGAGGTAATCGCCCGCTGGACCGGGATTCCCATCACGTCGCTCAAAGAGGAAGAATCGAAGAAGCTGCTGCGCATCGAAATGGAACTCCACAAACGCGTGGTGTCTCAGCGCCCGGCTATCTCGGCCCTGGCGCGCGCGATTCGCCGCTCGCGCGCCGGATTGAAGAACCCGCATCGCCCCGTCGGATCGTTTCTTTTCCTGGGTCCAATCGGCGTAGGCAAAACTGAAGTCGCGCGCTCGCTGGCGCAGTTTCTCTTCGGCAGTGAGCGCTCACTGATTCGCTTCGACATGTCTGAATTCATGGAGAAGCATTCAGTCTCGAAATTGATTGGCTCGCCGCCGGGCTACGTAGGCCATGAAGAGGGCGGCCAGCTGACTGAGCGAGTCAGGCGTTCTCCTTATGCTGTGCTCCTGTTCGACGAGATCGAAAAAGCGCACAACGATATCTTTAATATCCTGCTTCAGGTTTTCGAGGACGGGATACTGACCGACGCGCTCGGCAACACCGTCGACTTCAAGAATTCAATCATCATCATGACCTCGAACATCGGCGCGCGCTTCATTCAAAAGAGGGGCGCCATGGGATTTCAGGGCTCGGCAGATGTCTCGCATAGCAAGATGGAAGAAATGGTGATGAACGAAGTGCGCCAGACTTTCAATCCCGAATTCATCAACCGGCTGGACGAGATTATTGTTTTCGACGAGTTGGGCGACGCAGATCTGCTCGACGTGCTGCAATTGCAGATAGATCAAATCAATCGGACCATGTCCAACCACGGATTCATCGTGCGCCTGGTGGACGAAGCGAAGCAGTGGATCCTCAATAAAACGTGCGCCGACCGTTCTTATGGCGCGCGCCCGTTGCGCCGCGCCCTTCAGAAACATGTCGAAGACCCGCTCTCAGAAGCGCTGATTCAGGGCCAGTTGAGCGATGCCTCGCTGGTGGAAATGTATGTCGAAGGCGACCAGCTCAGCTTCCGCTCGATCATGATCGATGAAGACGGAATCGAGCAGCCCACCGATTTGCTTCTTGCCTAGCCACAAAAATCTCCAGCGAGGTACTGCTCGGGTAATCTGACTTCCGAGGGCAACCGAAACGGTTATTCGCCCGGTTTTGTGCGGGTTATTGAGGTCCAAAGTGCTCTCCACTTTGGACTTTCGCTTTCTTTTCCCTGTATAATGCGCGCCTTTGCAGAGTTAGAAACTGGCAACGAGTGAAGGCGGATGTGAATCCAAGTGCTCCCCAGGCTGCGCAACCGCCGAGTTTGTGTTACGGTTTTCTCGAATTAAACGCTGAAACCTTTTTCATAAGCTTTCGTCCCCCAGAGAAACCTCTTAGGGCACCGGCATTTATGCACCCATATCGCGTCGTCTGGCTCGCCGTTCTGACCGTCATTATCGGAGCCGCCACAATTTTCCTGCCCCAATCCGTGCGGGCACAAAACCAGCGCTTAGTCGAAGAAGTCGATATCCTGGGCAATCGCCGTCTGCGCAAAGACGATATCCTTTATTACATCCAAACGCGCCCGGGCGATGCCTATGACCCGGCGCAGGTCGAACGCGACCTGCAAGCGATCAACCAGCTCGGGTTTTTTGAAAAGACCAAAACCCGGGTAACGATCGAAGACGCCCCGCGCGGCGGCGTGCGCGTGACCTTCTTTGTGGAAGAGTTACCGATCATTCGCGATATTCAGTTCGAAGGATTGAAAAGCGTTCAGGAATCCGAAGTGCTGAAAACCTTCCGCGAGCGACGCGTCGGTGTTTCGAAGGAAGCCATCTATGATCCGGTAAAGGTCCGCAACGCAATTCGCGTCTTGAAAGAGCTGCTGGCCTCGGGCGGACACCCAAATGCGGTTATTACAGAAGACAAGGAACAAATCTCGGCGACCTCAGTAGCAATCATATTTCAGATTAATGAAGGCGAGCGGGTACGCATTGCCGAGATTCAGTTCACTGGAAGCACTGTCTTCAAGAGCGGCACGTTGCGGTCGCAAATGAAGTACGTCAAAGAAGCGGGCTTGTTTTCGCGCATTCGCGGACAGGACATCCTCCATCGGGAAAAACTGGATTATGACCTGCACCGCGTGGACAACTACATGCGCTCGAAGGGTTACCTGCAGGCGCGTCACGGCGAGCCTCAAATCGAAGGCCTGGGCCGGCGGCGCACCGGTTTTCCGATCCTGCCGCTGCCTTTCCTCTCGTCGACTGATGACACATTGCGAATCACTGTCCCGATTACCGAGGGAAAACTCTACCGGCTCGGCGAGATGAAGATCGAGGGGAACTCGATTTTCTCTGAACAAGTAATTAAGGCCATCATTGGCCTGCAGACGGGCGACGTGGCCAACGGCGAAGCGCTCAGCAAGGCGCTATTCGAAAATCTCAAGAAGGCGTACGGCGGCCAGGGTTTCATTCAGTACACCGCGGAAGTGACCCCGACTTACAAGGACAACCCGCAGAAGCCCGGCGAAGGCATCGCGGACTTTGTCATCACGATCGACGAAGGCAAGCAGTTTACGCTGCGACGGCTTGAGTTTACCGGCAACACGTTCACGCGCGACAACGTGCTGCGGCGCGAAGTACTGATGAACGAAGGCGATATCTATAATCAGAGCTTGTTTGACTATTCGATTACCCGGCTGAACCAACTTGGCTATTTTAATCCGATCGACAAAGAGAAGGATGCGGACTATCGCACAAATGAAGAAGAGGCTCTGGTCGACATCACTCTGAAGGTATCTGAGAAGGGGCGGCAGGAGATTTCGTTCAACGGCGGCGTGTCGGGAATCGGAGGATCGTTCTTCGGCCTGCACTATTCGACGAATAACCTGTTCGGTAGAGGCGAGGTCCTTTCAATCGATTTATCCGCCGGCAACCGGCAGCGCAGTTTCAGCTTTTCCTTTACCGAACCGTATATCAAGAATCGCCCCATCACCGCGGGCTTTACGATATTTGCTTACTCACAGAAGTTCTTTGGCGAGGGCACGGCGCTTTCGAACAACACCGCCGCCCAACAGGGAATCTTTGGCTCGACCGTCGATTTCTTCAACACCAGCGGCGAGAATCTGTTCACACGTGAATCCTTCGGCGCTTCGGTTTTTGCGAGCGCGCCGTTATCTGAGTTCTATCGCAAACGGCCTTTCACTCAGTTTTCACGCGTCGGGCTCTCTTACCAGTTCAGCCGATCGAGTACCAAGGATCCTGAGGTCAACACTTCAGGCGACACTGCCCAATTCATTCCCGTCGTTTACCAGCAGCCAAGCATTATTGCCAGCCGCGTGACGGCAACGTTCGTCTACGATGCCCGCGATTACAAGGGTATCGATGCGGCCTCAGGACGATCACTGTCCATCGGGCTTGCCTTCGCGGGCCTGCTTGGCGACGTGCGAACCTATCAGCCTTCGATCGAGTTTACGCAGTTCTTCCCGATGCGTAACAAACGAAGTGATCACCCGCACGTGTTTGGATTCCGGCTGCAAGCCGGAACGGTGGGCTCGTTTGCCACTTCAGCAAAGGTACGCAATGCAAATTCGCTCGCTTTTGTGGATGGCGTGCCGATCTATGAACGGTACTTCCTGGGCGACGAGTTTTCGATTCGCGGATATCCTCCACGCGGAATCAGCCCGTTCACGCCACTCGACTTTTACGTGACGTCGCGTGCGGTGACGCTGGCTACCAACGCAGAGGGCACGCCGATCCCGTCGGGCTTGCCGGACGTTCTGGCTAACGTCGGTTTGTTTACCGGCCCCACCGGCAACAACGTCGCTCAACTTAGCCGTGTGTATACCAGGACCGGCGGCGACACCCAGTTGCTGGGAAACTTTGAATACCGAATCCCGATCTTCGGCAGTACCGTTGGCGCCGCCCTTTTCGCGGATATTGGTTCGTCGTTCAATTTCCGCACCAAGGGCAGTCAAAGCTATTCGAGTGAATTCCTTCCCGATCAGCCGTTTCTCTCAACGGTTGGCGCTGTAGCCTGTCCGCGTTTTGCGGCCGGATTCGTACCCGTCAGCCTGAGTTCGCTGGCGCTCTGCAATCATCCACAGTTTGCCGCCTCGCCATTCCTCAGTTTGGTGGCGAGGGACAATCGCCTGGTGACACAGGCCGAGCTTGATGCCGCCCAGACTGGACAAATCAATCCCTTCACATTGCTGCCGCCTGGATTTCAGCCCGTTTTTGTCCGTGGTGAAGCGCAAACGAACACTGTCGCCCGCCTCGGCGAAAGCAAATTCGCCAAGATTAGTGATTTTCATACCAGTCTGGGAGGCGAAATCCGCGTACAGGTACCCGTTCTCAACGTGCCTTTTCGCCTGATCTATGCTTATAATCCACGCGCGAGACGCGACCAGTTTATTGATGGTTTCCCCTTTATTTTTAATGAAAGAAAGACCACGTTCCGGTTCAGCGTAGGCCGCACCTTTTAACAAACCCGAATTGGCGAGCGTTCGGTGCTCGCATTCAGCAAACCAAACAGGCGAAGAAAACAACTAAAGTTGAGTTCGATTGCCTCTGAAGTTAAGGAGTTCCAAACAAGTTTATGAAGATATTTCGTGCGATAGCCGCGGTCGCTTTTCTCGCGGTGCTTAGTTGTGGGTCTGCGCTGGCCCAGCGTCCGGCAGGCACCCAGCCGCAACCGCGTCCCGCTGCGACGCCCGGGACCACCACGCCGACGACGTCTGCAAATATTCCCGACAGCAAAGTGGCGCTGATCGACAGCTCGGCATTCGCTGACGAAAAACAGGGCATCACTAAGTTCGTGAGTGCGCTCAAGCGAGTTAATGCTGAGTTCCAACCGCGGCAGACTGAACTACAGGCCCTGCAGCAACAGATTGAAAAGGCGACGGCCGACCTGCAGAAGGCAGCGCCGGTTCAGGATCCAAAAGTGTCCCAGCAGCAACAGGACAAGATCGACCAGATGAAAAAGGACTATACGCGCAAGGGCGAAGACGCCCAGGCGGCCTTTAACAAGCGTCTGGAAGAAGTGCTAGGCCCGGTTTATGAAGATATCGGCAAAGCGCTCGACGCTTTCGCAAAAGCGCGGGGCATCACGTTGATCCTCGATGTTACCAAGATCCAGGGCATCGTCAGCGCGGCTGACTCTATGGACATCACGCGCGCGTTTATTGCCGAATACAACTCTAAGAATCCGGCCACCGCGTCGCTGAACGCGCCGAAGTAATCGCTGGTTCGAACACGTTCGTCCGGATGCGGAGATTTGGCATTTTTGCCGTCTCCGCATTTTCGGCTTGAAGGTAGAGTAACGGAGAAGATGAAAAGAATTTTTTTACCGGCTTTGTTTGTTTTGCTCGCCGCCAGTTCTGCCGCGTTTGCGCAAGGCACAGCGCCGGCGCCGACCAGCAAGATCGCCGTAATTTATTCGGCTGACTTTCAGGATCCGAAAACAGGTATTGCGCGATTCACGGTCGCTGTTAACAAACTGAATCTCGAATTTCAAAAGGTACAGGATGATCTGAGCCAATTAGCCCAGAGACTTCGGCAGCAGCAGGATGAAGTCACGAAGCTGCAGCAAACACCCAACGTCACTCCCGCCCAGATTCAGGCAAAAATCGATGCGATCGATCTGCAAAAAAGGGAGTATCAAAGGCGGGGGGAAGACGCGCAGGCTTCCTATCAGAAGCGCCGGGTTGAATTGCTGGGGCCGTTGCAGGAAGAAGTGGGGAAATTCCTCGACACTTATGCCCGCTCACGCGGCATCGCGATCGTTCTGGATGGCAGCCAGATTCCCCTGCTTTACGCCGCCGAGAGTACCGATATCACCAAAGCATTCATTGCGGAATACAACAGCAAAAACCCAGCTACCGCGGCGGCAACACCGCGCTAAGGGTTCAGTCAAAACTGAAAGCTATGGAAACGATTCTGGACGCTGAAGGCATCAAGAAACTCCTGCCACATCGCTATCCTTT
>DATENS010000262.1:0-28218 GCA_035274925.1 Pyrinomonadaceae bacterium
CCCCGAATAGCATCGTCGTCGTCGACGATTAGAATCGTGGGCATGGGAGTGCTCCTTTTAGTTTTCGTTCGTCACTGAGGGTGACGCAGCAATTCTAATCCTATCTCGCGCCCGTGACTACTTATTTTCGACCGGACTCGCCGTTCATCAATCGTCTTGGAAAAAGATCGCCGTCGTCTGATACTATGTCTCGCTTTCTTCAAACCGATAACCCAGTTCCAACATCGCAGAAGATTTCTGCTCACAGGAGAAAAATATGGCGCAAGAGCTGAGAACAGAGCGCGAGCTATCATTGGACTTTTTGCGCGTCACTGAGGCGGCGGCCATTGCGGCCGCGCGCACCATGGGCCAGGGCCAGCGAAAGTATTCCGATCAAGTTGCGGTCGAAGCCATGCGCGAAGTCATGGACACCGTGCCCATGCGCGGACGGATCGTAATTGGCGAAGGCGAGCGCGACGAAGCTCCCATGCTCTACATCGGCGAGGAAGTCGGCGGCGGTTTCGGCGTGGGCGAAGAAATGGCCGCGTCGTGCCCGGAAGTAGATATCGCCGTCGATCCTTTAGAAGGCACCAACCTGTGTGCATTGGGAGCGAACAATGCGATCGCGGTGCTGGCCGCGGCTGAGCGGGGCGGGTTATTGCACGCGCCGGACATTTACATGGACAAGATCGTGGTGGGCCCGTCTTCGCGCGGCGTGATCGACATCGACGCTCCGGTAAAGGACAACCTGAAGAATATCGCGCGGCGCCTGGGACGCGACGTCGAGGACCTGACCATAATTGTTCTCGATCGGCCGCGTCACAAACAGATCATCGATGATGTGCGCTCGGCCGGGGCCCGCATTCGTTTAATCTCGGACGGTGATTTGTCGGCGGGCATTTCCGCCGCCGTGGCCGGAACAAATATACACGCCTGTATCGGCATCGGCGGCGCGCCCGAGGGCGTGCTGACCGCTGCCGCAATCAAGTGCCTCAACGGCGAAATTCAGGCGCGCCTGGTTTTTGATCCGGAACGACTTGGAGTGGACAAGAGCAAGGTGCCACCCGCCGCCGAAGTGATCGAGCGGCTGAAGTCGATGGGGGTGACCGATCCGAACAAAGTCTATGACACAGACGATCTGGCGCCGGGCAAGCAGATCATTTTTGCCGCCACCGGCGTCACTGACGGCTCGCTGATGCGCGGCGTTCGTTTCTTCGGTTCTGGCAAACGGACCCATTCGCTGGTTATGACCAGCGAGTCCAAACACATTCGCTTTGTCGATACCATGCACATCGAGGGCGGCCCGGATACGGTGATCAGGTTTTAGAGCTTCAATTTTCACAGGAACTTCTGAATGGCTTTCTGTAAGCGGTTTATCACACTAGGCATACTGGTGTTTCTAATGCCTGTAGTTGCTTGGCCGGTTCAGCCATTATTGGCTGACCGGAGGATTTATCTTAAGCACACGAGAATGTGCCTGTCCGGCGATGACTGCGACACCCATCTTTTGCGCCTGATGATGTCACTACTTTCAAAGCGGGGCAGAATAGATGTGAGTTCACGCGAAATGCGACTGACCGTAAGAGACGAAAGACAACGAGTCACTAGAGTGCTCAAGCTCGCGAAGTGTTATGACAATAGCCGACTGCCACTTGACGAGAGAAAAAAGAAATGTGCTTAGATGGGTTGCAAGTTTAGAGTTTGCCGTGGAATGCGAGGTGCGAAAAAGACTGCGTGACACGGGATGAATCTAGTCCAAACGCGACTGACGGTCTAGCTCGTGGGTGTGCTTTTGCTGCCGACGATTCTTTATCTTCTGTTCGGAAAACCGCCAGCATTATGAAAGACCCACGGAAGGTTTTTAGATGGCACAAGAAAATCGCATTGGGAGGCCTTACATCGCTCCCACGCAATGAATTGATTGACAATTCGAGTTTCGCAGGCGTATAAGCTGCGCAAGGTAGCGAAGAGTTAGACATGAAGAGTCACAGTACTCCCAATCAAGCCCAGTGACGTTATCACCAAAGAACTAACAGGAGTTCGAAATGAAGCAGGTTAGGATTTTCATTGCCAGTCCGGCTACGGCAATTGCGTTTTCATCCTTTTTCTCGCGCCGAAAGTCAGCAGAGTTTTGACGTTGATGCTCAGCAAGGAAATCCGGCTCGTCGATCAGTAAACAAATAATCAGTAGCGGAAAAGAGGAAAACGAAGCATGTCTAAGAACAGACTATTACTTGGAATTGTTGCCGGCACCTTATTAGTTAGCCTTCTTATAGTCTTCAGTGGAAAGAGCCAAAGCAATCGACAAACGCCCGCACCCGACCAAGTTCCGTTTGGCCAAGCTGCTAAACAGATCGATGACGCGGCCACTCCAATAGTTGATTTCGATCAGCCGTCTGCAGATCATTCATTCGAGAATGGCTCAAGGACGCGAAAAAATGCGCGATACGACAAATCGGGCGCGGTCCGGAGTCAACCACATTCGAACGCTGGAGAGGTTGTCGTTGAACCGGAGTGGCGGTCAGGTCAGGGTCCATCGGATTTTCCTGCGGACAAAAGTGCTGTTGTTGTTGAGGCAATTGTAGCGGACTCAAAGGCTTTTCTTTCGAATGACAAAACGGGTGTCTATTCTGAATTCACGATCGTCGCTTCTAGAATCTTGAGAGTTGCCCCTGGCCTTTCATTCAATCTCGGCGACGCGATTGTGATCGAGAGATTTGGAGCGAAGATTCGATATGCTTCAGGCCAGGTTATTCGTATAAGAATAGCAGGTCAGGGCACTCCAATAGTCGGCAAGACCTATCTCTTCTTCCTCTCCAAAATTGATCAGGACAGCTACGGACTATTGACGGCTTATCAAATACATGATGGCAAAGTCTTTGCGCTTGACGGGTCGAGAACGAACTTTGGCGGGCAAGGAAGTTCCGTTTTTGACAAACATAATGGAGAAGACTTGGCCGGTTTCAGGGAAAAAGTCGAAAGAGCTCTCAAGAATTCTCAAGGCGGAGTAATCGACCATGACGAGTCGGCCTCTCACCGGACTACTGCCACCTTGCATCTGTCTCATACTATGGCTCAGTTGCACAAACAATTCCGAGGTTAGAGCTCAGGGCATCCCTCAACAAACTGCGCCTCTGAGCATGTGGCCAACACCAACAAGAAGGGATGGCCTCAAGGGGCAACTGTGGCTGTTTACATAGATCCAGCGATTATCGGAGATCGGCGTTCGAATGTCATCGCCGCGTTTGAACATTGGACTCAAAGCCGTACTCTGAACGGCTCTCAAGTTACTTATCAAATTGTATCTCAGCCGCCGCCCTCAGGTACTGGCTATACGGTGTTGAATCAGCAACATGGATCCGGAGCAAGAGAGACCACCGACACCACGACGAATGATGTTACCGGTTACACGATGCAGGCAACCACTTATCTGAGCCCTACTATGACAAATCCATCTGCGGTACTGGAGGCTATGTCACATGGCATCGGACATCCTGCAGGGTTCGGAGATTGCGATTTATGCGCGCCATCCGAATCAATCATGGCTACGCGTGATAGGTATGACAACGATAACGATGTCATCGGCAGATCGACCACGCCTACTTCATGCGACAATGAAAATCTGGCTATGTCGAACTATGGTGCTTGCCCGCCGACTCTACCGGCGCCGGGGGATGGTTGGGAATGGGACATTTATTCCTGCACCTGGTGGTACACGGGATCCGACGAGCCCCACTGTGAACCCGATCTCGAGTATTTACAATGGTGTGATGAACGGAATTACGAATATGACTATGACCAATGCTTCTGCGGGCCAACCCCAATCGTTATTGATATATCCGGCGACGGATTTGCGCTGACGGACGCGACACACGGAGTCAATTTCGATATCAACGGTGACGGCAATGCGGATCGGCTTGGATGGACAACCACTGGTTCAGATGATGCCTGGCTCGCTCTGGATCGCAATGGCAACGGAATGATTGATAACGGAGCAGAGTTGTTTGGCAACTTCACGCCGCAACCTTATTCGAGCAGCCCGAACGGTTTTCTGGCGCTTGCCGAGTATGACAAACCGGAGAACGGCGGAAATGTCGATGGCCTCATCGATAACCGGGACTCTATCTTCTACATGTTGCGGCTGTGGCAGGACATTAATCACAACGGCATCTCAGAACCGTCAGAGTTGGACACGCTAACCTCGCTAAACCTCAGATCTATCTCGCTCGATTATCGAGCGGCGCGACACAGGGATCGCTGCGGGAATGTGTTTCGGTATCGTGCTAAAGTGTACGGCGAAAACCAAGCTCGGCTGGGCCGATGGGCCTACGATGTAGTGCTGACGCACTAGTCTCGATCTCGAAAGTGGTCACCGAAGCACAGTCCATCTCAAATAACCGCACGCGGCGCATCGAGGTTCCCCTGACCGTTTGGGCCATTGTCAGTACCGTTTCATTGGCAATCGTCGCGTTGGTGGTAGCTACTCCACTGGCCGAAGCTGCTGGTCATTCATCGTTTGCCTCCGCGATCTACACAACCTTCAGTTATCTCTGTCACCAAATTCCCGAACGTTCATTTCATCTGGGCGCTCATCAATTCGCCGTTTGTTCGCGCTGCACGGGACTGTACGCGGGATTTGCACTGGTGACTCTGGGGTATCCGCTACTCCGCTCGCTGAAACGGACCGACACTCCGCGAATTATCTGGTTATTGCTGGCGGTAGTGCCGCTCGCGGTTGATTTCGCGCTGGGCTATTTCTCGATCTGGGAAAACAACCACTTCACCCGGGTCACGACGGGCGCTCTGCTTGGCGGGGTGGCAGCTCTCTATGTTGTGCCGGGATTAATCGATTTAAGCCTGAAGATCAGGCGGCGGAAGACCGCGCCACCTGTGCCGTCTCAGGTGGTTTAACCAGCTAAAGATCAACCGCCCACTACCGCAGCCGGTTCTGACAAAAAGTACCGCAGGGCGTCCTGACACCTCACCGTGATATTCTAGCCAAAACTTTCTGCACAATATCCCCTGTTGGTCGATGACTATGTTCGAGTTTCTCTCAGCATTGACCCGGAGATTCTCCCGCATTGCGGACGGCGGCGAGCCGCCTATCCGTGAAGAGCTCTACAGCGTCGAGCGGCTCGAACATTACGCTGCCGGACTCGCCGCCGAACATCAAACCTCGGAAAAGACGCGGCGGATGAACCTGCTGCTGCCGCGTTTGGAAGAGAATGGGCGGAAACTTCTTGCCGCTTACCAGGCCCTTGCCGAATCGATTAAGGAAGAGCATGTCATCTCACCGGCAGCCGAATGGCTGGTCGATAATTTTCACATCGTCGAAGAGCAGGTGCGCGAGATTCGCGAAGACCTGCCCAAGAGTTATTACTACGAGCTTCCGAAACTAGCCGACGGCCCTTTCCAAAACTATCCGCGCATTTACGCACTCTCAGTCGCACTGATTGCGCACACCGATAGTTATCTCGATTCCGAGACCCTGGGACGCTTCATTAATGCATATCAAAAGATCGCTCCGCTATCGATCGGCGAACTGTGGGCCGTGCCGATCAGTTTGCGCCTGGCATTGGTCGAGAACCTGCGGCGATTAGCCACCCGCATTGTTTCGTCCCGCGGCGAGCGCGAGGAAGCTGATCGACTTGCCGACCGGCTGCTCGAGCTGGCGCAATTACAACCGCAGGAACTGGTGCCGTTGCTCACTTCGCGCGTCGGCAAGCGGAAGCAGATTGGCCGCGCGTTCGTGGTGCAGCTTATGCAGCGCCTCCGCGAGCAGGATCCGGCGGTGTTGCCCGCGCTCGAATGGTTGGACGAGCAACTGAAAAAACTTGGCCTCTCAGTCGACGGGATTGTTCAAGAGGAACATCGGCGGCAAGCCGCGGCGCAGGTCACCGTGGGCAACATCATCACGAGCATGCGTCTGTTGTCGACGCTGGATTGGAGAGACTTTTTCGAGACGGTCAGTCTCATCGATCCGGAGTTGGCAAAGGATCCGGCGGGCGTTTACTCGGGGATGGACTTTGCCACCCGCGATCGTTACCGGCACGTGGTTGAACGGATCAGTAAGGGTGCAAAGCTAAACGAGCCCGATGTGGCCCGCACGGCGCTGCGCCTGGCCCAGCTTGCCCGCGAAGCAGGCGAAGACGATTCGCACGCGCATGTGGGATATTTTCTAGTTGGAAAAGGTGTGTTGCGGCTCGAGGCCGAGGTTGGTCATCGCCCGACCGTGGGCGAACGCGTAATGCGCGCGGTCGAACGCCACGCCGCGACCTTCTACCTCGGCACGCTGACCGTTCTCACCTTCCTTGCCGTGCTGGCGATCTTCATCGCGGTCTACAGTACGCACGCCAGCGTTTGGAAGGCCCTGCTCGCCGCACTACTTTCAATTATTCCTGCCAGCGACCTAGCGGTAAGCATTCTCAACTGGGACATCACGCACCTGGTTCAGCCGCGGCTGCTGCCGAAGATGGATCTCTCGAAAGGCGTCCCCCCGGAAGCATCCACTTTCGTGGTCGTGCCGTGCATTCTCTACAACGAGGCGACGGTCGAAGAATTACTCGCGAAAATTGAGATTGCGTATCTCGGTAATCAGGACGAGCACGTGCACTTTGCGTTGCTTTCCGATTATGCCGACGCTGCCGATGAAAACATGCCGGGCGATCGTGAAGTCATCGACGCGGCGGTTGAAGGCATTAAAGAACTCAATGAACGCTACAGCGGCGGCGAGCCGGTTCGGTTTCATCTTTTTCATCGTCGTCGAGCCTGGTGCGAAACAGAACAGAGTTGGATCGGTTGCGAGCGAAAGCGCGGTAAGCTGCGCGAGTTCAATCAACTTCTGCGGGGCGCAAAAGACACCAGCTTCAACGTAGTCACCGCCGACGAGAAGTTACTTTCACGCGTACGCTATGTCATTACCCTCGACGCCGACACGCAACTTCCGCGCGAAACTGCGCGCCGTCTCATCGGCGCCGCGATTCATCCGTTGAATCGTCCTCGATTTGACGCCTCCGCAGATCGGGTTACGCGCGGATATTCCATTCTGCAACCGCGCGTCAGTATCTCTCTGGAAAGCGCTTCACGCTCGATGTTCGCGCGCATCTTTTCCGGAAACACGGGCATTGATCCGTACACCACGGCCGCGTCGGACGTCTATCAGGATCTCTTTGGCGAAGGTATTTATACCGGAAAAGGCCTGTACGATGTCGACGCTTTTGAAAAGGCGCTTGACGGGCGCGTGCCGAGTGAAACGCTGTTGAGCCACGATCTGTTTGAATCGATCTTTGCCCGCGCGGCGCTGGTTACCGATATCGAGTTTCTCGACGACTATCCCGCTTACTACGACACGTTTGCGCGGCGCCAACACCGGTGGACTCGTGGCGATTGGCAAATTGCCGGTTGGTTGCGGCGCCACGTCTCGGACGAGCATGGAAAGAAACGGCGTAATCTGATCCCTGCTATCTCACGATGGCAAATCCTCGACAATCTGCGTCGCAGCCTGCTCGCGCCTTCAATCATTCTGTTACTGCTGGCAGGTTGGACCATTCTCCCGGGCGGCGCACTTTGGTGGGCCTTGCTGGTGCTGCTGACGCTCGCGTTTCCAGTTTACGGACACGTTACCACCGGGCTGTTGATCCATCCGCGCGGTGTTCCGTGGACCAGTCATTTCTGGAGTATCTGGGGTGATGTGCGGACGAACACTGCGCAAATTGCTGTGGAGATTGTCTTCATAGCACATCAGGCCGTGCTCATGGTTGACGCGATCGTGCGCACGGCGTATCGCAAATTGATCTCACGGCGGCATCTGCTCGAATGGATGACCGCGGCCAGCTCAGAAGGCTCAAGCAAACACGACCTGGCCGCTTTCATTAGATTAATGTGGCCGGCCGAGGTCGTTGTGCTATTCGCCACCATCCTGCTGCTGGCATTCAGTCCATCGTCGTTGATATTCGCCGCGGGGTTTCTAATTGCGTGGGCCGGTTCACCGCTTATTGCCTATCTGGTGAGCCGCTATCGAGTGGAAACGGCGCCGAAGTTCTCGGCAAAAGATCTGCGTGCGGGCCGCATCGTCGCCCGCCGCACCTGGCGCTTCTTTGAAACGTTTGTAGGTGAAGAAGATCACTGGCTGCCGCCGGATAATTTCCAGGAAGATCCGCGCCCGGTCATAGCGCACCGCACTTCTCCGACGAACATCGGGTTGCTGCTGCTGGCGAATGTCGCGGCTTATGACTTTGGCTATCTCGGCCTGGTTGAAATGGTCGAGCGGCTGGAACTAACGCTCGCCAGCATGCAAAAGCTGCGCAAGTTTCGCGGACACTTCTTTAACTGGCACGACACGCACACGCTCGAACCGCTGTGGCCGCAGTATGTGTCGGTGGTGGACAGCGGGAATCTCGCCGGCAATTTGATTGCGCTCAAACAGGCTTGCCTCGAACTTCCGGATTGCAGACTTCTTGATCAGCGAGCGCTGGACGGGTTGAACGATACGCTGGGCGCTATTCGACAGGACTTGTCGCGCCTCACCACCTCGCGGCAGCGCACTGACGCAATCACTCTGAAGCAATTGACGAGCGAACTCGATGCGTGCGCCGCGGTGCTTGCCGAAGACGCACCTGACAACCTGGCCGCATGGCTGGAAAGACTCGCGTCCATCAATGAACACGCTGCCACCATCGACGACATCGTCGCGGCGCTGGCGCACGAGCACGGCGGTAATGAGTTTTCGGAACTTCGTTGGTGGACCAATTCGCTGTTGCGTGCGGCCCATCACTTCCGTCGCGATCTGAAACTCCTGGCGCCGTGGATCGAAAGCAATTCGACCAGCTCGATGTTGCCGGACCTGGCAACCGCGGTGCCCACTTTGTCCGAACTTTCCGAAGTGTGTGATCGAGCCCTCGTCGAGCTTTCCGCTTCGCGCGATAACGATGGATCAGATCTCACTGCGGCTTTCGAACGAGCGGCCCAGGCCTGCAAAGACATCTCGTCACGTTTGGCTCAGATTGCCCAGACTTGCCAGCAAGTTTTTGACGAGATGGATTTTCGCTTTCTGCTGGATGAAGAACGCAAGGTCTTCACAATCGGTTACAACGTCACCGAAGGCCGGGCCGACAATTCGTTTTACGACCTGCTGGCGTCAGAGGCGCGCCTGGCGAGTTTCGTCGCGATCGCCAAAGGCGATGTGGCGCAGGAGCACTGGTTCCGGATGGGCCGCCAGATCACTTCGGTCGATGGCGGGCGCGCGCTGATTTCATGGACCGGCACGATGTTCGAATACCTGATGCCCTTGCTGGTGATGCGCGACTATCGCGACACCTTGCTGGGCCAGACTTACGAAGCCGTAGTAGCGCGCCAGATCGAATATGGCTTCGAGCGTGGCGTTCCGTGGGGGATTTCCGAATCCGCGTATGCCGCGCGCGATTTGCAGCTCAACTATCAGTACGGCCCGTTTGGCGTTCCCGGTCTGGGGCTCAAACGCGGGCTGATTGAAGATGTGGTCGTCTCTCCTTACTCGACCATCCTCGCGTCGAATGTGAAGCCGGTCGAGGCCATTGAAAACCTGCGCGCATTGGAGCGCGAAGGGGCGCTGTCGAGTTACGGGTTCTATGAAGCGCTGGACTACACGCCTGAGCGGGTCAAGAAAGGCGAGAAGTGCACGGTGGTGCGGGCGTACATGGCGCACCATCAGGGCATGAGTTTGCTCGCACTCGACAATCTCCTCAATCGGAACGTGATGCAGAACCGGTTTCACGACGATCCCCTGGTCCAGGCGACTGAGCTGCTTTTGCAGGAACGCGTGCCGCGCGGTGTCACCGCCGCACATCCGCGCGCCGAGGAAGTTTTGACCGGACGGGTTGTCCGGATACTCACGGGCCTGGTTACGCGCGCCTATGACACGGCGGATCTGCCAACGCCGCGCACTCAGTTGCTCTCGAACGGAACCTACAGCGCGATGATCACCTCGGCAGGCGGAGGTTATTCGACTTGCGGGCCACTGGCAGTCACGCGCTGGCGCGAAGACGCCACGCGCGATAACTGGGGCAGCTTTATTTACATCCGAGACGTGCGCACCGGGGCAGTCTGGTCTGCGGGACATCAACCGGTTGGCGCGCAGTCACAAAAATATGAAGTGGCGTTTTCCGAAGACAAGGCCGATTTCTGGCGCCGTGATTCCGGCATCGTCACTCACATGGAAGTGATTGTGTCCGCCGAAGACAACGCTGAGCTGCGCCGCATTTCCGTCGCGAACTATTCGAATCGCCCGCGCGAGATCGAGGTAACCAGTTACTCTGAAATCGTGCTTGCTCCGGCCGCCAGCGATCGCGCGCATCCCGCCTTCAGCAACTTGTTTATTGAAACTCAGTTTGACGGACGTCACAGCGCTCTGCTTGCGCGGCGCCGGCCCCGTTCCGCGGAAGACAAACCAGTTTGGGGCGTACACGTGCTGGCCACCGGATCGGAAGTCATTACCGGCACGCAATTCGAAACTGATCGCTCGAGGTTCCTCGGACGCGGGCATACCGCTGCCGATCCAATCTCGGTCATGGCGGACCAGCCGCTTTCGAACACGGTGGGGGCAGTCCTGGATCCGGTTTTTAGTTTGCGCTGTCGCATTCGATTGCAGCCGAACGAGACTTCTCAAATCGTTTTCACCACAGGCGTGGCTGAGTCCTATGAACAATCGATGGCGCTGGCTGAGAAGTATCACGACCCCGGGATTTTTGAACGCGAATCACGGCTGGCCTGGACACGCGCCCAGGTTGAGATGACGCATCTCCACATCGATCCGGAAGAAGCGCACCTGTTTCAGAGGCTGGCCGGACGCGTGCTTTATTCAGATCCGTCACTGCGGCCGCGGCCTCATGTGCTGGCGCTTAACAAGCTAACGCAGGCCGGTCTGTGGGCGCACGGCATCAGCGGTGATATTCCGATTGTAATTTTGCGGCTCGATCGGGAAGAGGATGTCTCAATGGCGCGGCAACTCCTGCGCGGGCATCAGTACCTGCGGGCGAAGGGTTTGCAGTTCGATCTGGTAATCCTAAACGACCACCCGTCTGACTATGCGCAGACGCTGCAGGACGCCCTGCAAATTGCCGTGCGCACATCGGGCTCGGCAGATTTAATCGACAAACCCGGCGGGGTCTTTATTCGCCGCTCAGATATGATGCCTGAGGCTGAGCGAATCCTGCTGCATGCAGTGGCGCGCGTCGTGATTGTCAGCGAGCGAGGCTCACTCGCAGATCAGTTGGTGCGACGGCCGCCGGAAGAACCATTGCCGTCAGAGTTTCAACCGCGTGCTGCTTTGCTGCCTTACGTCGAGCCCGAACTGCAAATTCCGAAGCTCTCGTTCTTTAACGGAATTGGTGGTTTCGCACACGCCGGACGCGAGTACGTCACCACGCTCGGCGAAGGCCAGTGGACGCCGGCGCCGTGGTGCAACGTGATCGCGAACAATCCTGATTTTGGATTTCTGGTGACCGAAACCGGAAGTGGATTTACGTGGTCGATTAACAGTCACGAGAACCGGCTGACTCCCTGGTCAAACGATACCGTTAGCGATCCGCCGGGCGAAATCATTTACATCCGTGACGAGGATTCGGGCGCTATGTGGACGGCGACGCCTCTGCCGATTCGCAAATCAAATGCGTACTCGATTCGCCACGGACAGGGCTACACTGTTTTTGAGCACGCCGCCCAGGGCATTTCACAGGAGCTGCTCCTGTTTGCTCCGCTCGATGTGCCGGTAAAGATTTCACTGCTGCGGCTGCGAAACCGCAGCGAGCGGAAACGCCGCCTTTCAATTACTAATTATGTTGAGCTGGTTCTCGGCGAGCTGCGGCAAAAGTCAGCGCCGCATATTGTAACTGATCTCGAGGAAGGCGAAGCCGCAATTTTTGCGCGCAATTCCTACAACAACGAGTTCGCGCATCGCGTGGCTTTCGTCGGCACCAGCGAGAGCAAGTTCACGATGACTTGCGATCGCAAAGAGTTCATTGGCCGCAACGGCTCACCGGTTGATCCCGCGGCTTTGCGACGCACTGGTCTGGGGGGACGCGACGGCGCGGGCCTCGATCCCTGTGCGGCGATTCAGACTGTCGTCGATCTGGCGCCGGGCGAAGCGCGCGAGGTCATCTTCCTACTGGGCCAGGGCGAGTCAATCGAAGAAGCGCGCGAAATAAACGATCGTTTTCGCCGTCCGCATGTAGTCAACGAAGCGTTTGACCAGGTGCTGGATTTCTGGGACCGGACGCTGAGCACGATTGAGATCAAAACCCCTGACGCTTCGATGGATACACTGGTCAACCGTTGGCTGCTTTGTCAGGTGCTGGCCTGCCGCGTGCGGGGCCGGTCCGCGTTTTATCAATCGAGCGGCGCTTTCGGCTTTCGTGACCAGCTCCAGGACGTGATGGCGCTGGCGTACGCTCGGCCGGAAGTTGCCCGGGCACAGATCCTGCTGGCCGCTGCGCGCCAGTTCAAAGAAGGTGACGTCCTTCATTGGTGGCACGAACCAACGGCGCGCGGCGTGCGCACGCGCTTCTCAGACGACCTGCTGTGGCTTCCGTTCGTGACTTCGCATTATGTGAAAGTGACGGGGGACAGGTCGGTGCTCGACGAAACGGTCCCGTTCATGGAAGCGCCGCTGCTCGAAGACGATCAAATTGAACACTACCTGCAGCCGGAAGTCTCGACCGAGAAAGCAACCGTGCTCGAACACTGCGCGCGCGCCATCGATCGCAGTCTGGTAGTCGGCGCGCACGGCTTGCCATTGATGGGCTCGGGCGATTGGAACGACGGAATGAACCGGGTGGGCGTCGGCGGGAAAGGCGAAAGCGTTTGGCTCGGCTGGTTTCTGAGCACGGTCCTGACCGGATTTGCTCAACTGATCGAACCGAAACCCGGCGCGATCGTGAAAGGCTATGCGGATCGCAGCAAGCGTTACGCGCGTCACCTCGAGAGACTTCGTAAAGGTTTGGAAAAAGCCTGGGACGGTGACTGGTATCGACGGGCTTATTTCGACGATGGCACGCCGCTGGGTTCAGCGCAAAACGATGAGTGCCGGATCGATTCGATCGCGCAAACCTGGGCGGTCATGTCCGGAATTGCTGAATCCTATCGCGGCGCGCGCGCCATGGCGGCGGTCGATCAATACCTAATCAGACGCGGCGACGGATTGATCAATTTGTTTACGCCACCCTTCGACAAAAGCAAATTGGATCCGGGCTATGTGAAGGGTTATGTCCCCGGCGTGCGCGAGAACGGCGGGCAGTACACGCATGCGGCGCTCTGGACAGTGATTGCGTTTGCGATGCTGGGCGACGGCGATCGCGCCGGAGAGTTGTTTGGTCTGCTGAACCCCATTAATCATTCTTCGACGCGCGCCGGCTTGCACAAATACAAAGTTGAACCTTACGTTGCGCCCGGTGATGTCTATGCCGTACCGCCGCACACCGGCCGGGGTGGCTGGACCTGGTACACAGGCTCAGCCGGATGGATGTATCGCGCGGTGCTGGAATACATCCTCGGCTTCAAGTTGTCCGGTGATCGGCTGCGCATCGATCCATGCATCCCGCGATTCTGGCGCGAGTTTGAGATCAGTTACCGGCGCGGCAAGACCACCTATCGAATCAAAGTGGAAAACCCGCACGCGCTCAACCGTGGCGTGGCAAGCGTAGAAGTTGATGGCGTGAAAGTAGGCACGGAGATCAACCTGGCTTCCGATGAGCGGCTACATGATGTGCGGGTGACGCTTGGTGAAGCACAAGAGACGGAACCCGAAGAAACAATTTCTTCGACCGTCAACCTCAGCGAGCCTTGATAGTACTCGTGTTGGTCGTGCGCCACTCAAGGAGTCCGCTTGCGCGGACTGGTTGGCCCAACCGACCGCGTGCCGCGGTCGTCAAAATAAAAAAGGCGGGAAAACCTCTCCCGCCTTTTTCTGATCCCGAATTGTGAAAAGCCTATGCCTGCGCGCGTGCCACCAGCTCGGCTTCCCTGGTCGTTTGATCGCCGGCAGTGGTAGCGGTCTTCCGTCCGTTCTCTGACGAAGCTGCACCAGCCGGAATATCAGCGGCCCGTGCGTCCTGTTCGCGCACGTAGGTCAGCCATGGCCCGGGAGCCGGACGCTCGCCCTTGGTGATTTCAAAGAAAGCCTTCTGAATCTTGGCGGTGATTTCCCCGCGGGCGCCGTCGCCAATTTGAATGCGATCGACCGAGCGAATCGGAGTGATCTCTGCCGCGGTGCCGCTGAAGAACAGCTCGTCCGAAACATAAAGCGCGGCGCGCTGGATGCTGCGTTCCTTGGTGGGGAGGCCGAGCTCCTGACAAATCTGAATCACGCTGTCGCGGGTAATTCCGGGCAGCACTGAGGAAGACAGCGGCGGCGTGTTCACGACGCCGTTGCTAACCAGAAAAATGTTTTCGCCCGAACCTTCGGAAACGTAGCCGCGATCGTCGAGGGCGATTCCCTCGGCAAAGCCGTTAACCAGCGCTTCCATCTTAATCAACTGCGAATTCATGTAGTTGGCGCCGCTTTTGGCCATCGGGGGCAGGGAATTCGGCGTGAGCCGGTTCCAGCTCGACACGCAAACGTCCACCCCTTTTTCGATCGCTTCGTCGCCCAGGTATTTGCCCCAGTCCCAGGCGCCGATGTAACAAGCCAGCGGATTCGGAAACGGATTTACGCCGAAAGCGGGCTTCTCTTCGTCCAGACTGCGAAACAGAATGGGCCTGATATAGCACTGATCGAGTTCGCTGCGGCGCACGAGATTGACGGCCGCGTCGCAGAAATCATCGATGGTCCATTCATGATCCATGCGAAAGACTTTGGCGGAATTCAAAAAGCGCTGCATGTGTTCGCGCAGGCGAAAGACGGCCGGGCCCCGTTTGGTGGCATAGCACCGGATGCCCTCAAAGACGCTGGAACCATAGTGCAGAACATGGGACATGACGTGCACGCGCGCGTCGTTCCATTTGATGAACTCGCCGTTGTGCCACACCCAGTCACAAATGCGCGGAGTGCTAACGTCTTTCTTCTTATCGCCCATTGAAAACATGAATTTTGACGCTCCTTTGGAGACTTGCTATTTCGAAATGCGAGATGTGTTTACTGGACTGATTGACACAAAACCATACTCTAAAGTCGCTCGGATTGGCAAGGTAAACGGCCCTCTCAGTCATCGTCATTTCAGTGCCTTGATTCTCGCGCATTCGCTTCGTACCATGCAGACGCATTTTGCATTCTCATAATAGTAACAATCGCGAGAGGTTTCCCCGCCGGGCAGCACGTTACGGCGGGTTAGCATTGATATTCAGTTTGGCGGCGGTCTTTTTCGTCAGCTGCACGCGGACCGGTAATCAGGAAACGAAACGAGAGACTATGAATACATCTGGTAAGAACGACGCAAACGATGCCGGTTCAATTCATCGCCGGGCCATCGCCGTCGACATGCATGCGGACACGGCCCAACGAATGGTGGACGAAAATGCGGACATCACCGAGCGGCTTCCGGATGGGCACCTTGATGCTGTCCGGGCGAAGGAAGGAGGCCTCGACGCGCAGTTCTTTTCCATTTGGGTTGAGCCACAGCTTTTCGGAGGTGGCGGCGCGGGCGCGATGAAGCGCGCCGACGTTCAGATCGAAGCGGTGCGAGCTCTTGGCGAAAAACATCCGGAAACATGGCAGTTAGCGACGACTGCTACGGATGTACGCAAGGCTGCCGAGGCAGGGAAACTGGCCGCCTTAATGGGACTCGAAGGTGGGTATGCGATTGACGAGCAGGTGAGTAACGTTGAGCGCTATTACAAACTCGGCGTGCGCTACATGTCTCCGGCGTGGAGTGTGAGCACTAGTTGGGCGGGCTCGTCGGGAGACGAAGTCGGCAAGACACGTGGGCTGAACGAACTGGGCAAGCAAGTGGTGCGCGAGATGAACCGTCTGGGGATGATGGTTGATGTTTCGCACGTTTCAGACAAGACGTTCTGGGACATCGTGAACACGTCGACGAAGCCGGTGATTGCCACGCATTCCGGCTGTCGTGCAATCGCCAACGTGCCGCGAAATCTGACCGACGACATGATTGTGGCGCTGGCAAAGACAGGCGGCGTGGTCAACGTGATCTTCTATCCGGAACACATCGAACCGGGCTGGAGTGAAAAAAAGAAGCAAGTCGACACGCAAATCTCTTCATTGGTGCAGCGTGCTTCCGAAGCAGAGCCTGGAGACGTGGCCCACAAAAAGATTGCCCGCGATCGGGTGCGCACCGTCGAGTATGCGAAACGCCTGCCGCCGGTTACGGTCTCGCGCATAGTCGATCACATCGATCACATTGTTAAGTTGGTGGGAATCGATCACGTTGGTATCGGATCAGACTTTGACGGCGTGCAGGCTGTGCCGGCTGACATGAAGTCGGTTGCTGATCTACCGAACCTGACCGCTGAGCTATTGCGACGAGGATATACAGAAGCTGACGTTGAAAAGATTCTGGGCGGAAACATGCTGCGCGTGATGGGAGAAGTGATGCGTTGATTATGACGGTGATTTCGCTCCGTTAGGAGCGATATGTTTATAGTTGCGGTTGTAGAAGTTTCAAAGCTCCTTTAGGAGCAAAATCTCTTACTGATAATCAGGTTTAGCTCCTAAAGGAGCTAGATTAATTGCACAGTGGCCGGAGCTATAAACATTGGGCCCCTAGCGGGCCCATTTGTTTCTTACGAGTCATGAACCAAAAGATCACACCTCGACCAAAGATCGGTTTCCATGCGCCTATCAAAGGGGGATTGCACGAGTCTCTCATCGTCGCCAAAGAAACCGGCTGCGATGCAGTGCAACTCTTTTCACGAAATCCACGCGGCTGGATGGCTAAGCCGCTGACCCCCGAAAGCGTTGAAATGTTTCGCCGCGCAAGACGCGCCACTAAACTCTCGCCGGTTCTCATCCATACGAATTATCTGATTAATCTCGCGGCGGCCGACGATCTGTTGCTGGCAAAATCGATCGCTTCTTTTCGCGAAGAAGTGCAAAGGGCAATCACACTGGGTGTCGATTACCTGGTGCTGCATCCGGGCAGCGCGCGCGGCTCGTGTGAAGCCGACGGCCTGGAAACGTGCGCGCGCAGCTTGAGAATAGCGACAAAGGGCTTGCGGCTCGGGCGGCTGCGCATTCTGCTTGAGAACACGGCCGGACAGGGCGAGTGCATTGGCCATCGCTTCGAACATTTGCGCGCGATTATGGATGCCTGCCCGAAACTGCCTCTCGCCGTGTGCGTGGACACCGCCCATTCATTTACGGCGGGTTACGATATTCGCGAGGAAGAAGGCCTTGAAGCGACGATCGAAATCATCCGCCGCACAGTCGGCTTGAAAAACGTGCGTGCCGTTCATTTCAACGATTCGCGCGCGCCTTACAACTCGCGCGTGGATCGGCACTGGCACATCGGCGAAGGGCACATCGGCCGCGAGGCGCTACGGCGTTTTGCGCGACATCCCAAATTGGCGCACGCCGCTTTCATTCTTGAAACGCCGTACGACGATCCGCGCGCGGATGTGAAGAATTTGGAGGCGTTGAGATCTTTTGTTGCTAGTTAGCAGGCCCGAAGGGCCGAAATAAAATAGCCCCGACCGTCAGGTCGGGGTTACCAATGGGAAAATCGGACTCGAGGTCCGAAGGACCGTCATGATCATTTTGGCCCTTCGGGCCTCGGGTTTTTTTCGAGTTGCATGACCCGGGCCTAACGGCCGGGGCTATTACGTTCCGGCGCTTCGCGCCTGTGCCTCAAAGCAATCAAAGCTGGACGTGTCCGCATCCTTTCGCTAAAATGCGAATCAATGTTTAGAGATCGTTCACTGACGAAACTCCTCCTTAGATAGCCGCTCTCGAAGTGCGCTCAATAGCGCAGTCTGCCGGGGCGGCGAATTCACCCACAAATCGACGTTAACGAATGCGCAAGCCGGGCTTTGTGCATTCCGCGGTTTACTTGTAACTTAGGAGTTTCGTTATGGACGAGAAATACTTTCCCGAAAAAATAGAAGAAAAGTGGCAGAAGCATTGGGCTGAGACGGGTGCGTTTGAGCCGCGCGACGAAGATACGCGGCCGAAGTTTTACGCGCTCGAAATGCTGCCCTATCCGTCCGGCTTTTTGCACATGGGCCACGTGCGCAACTACTCGATCGGCGATGCACTCGCCTGGTACCAGCGCCTGCGCGGATTCAATGTCATGCATCCGATCGGGTGGGACAGTTTTGGCCAGCCGGCTGAGCAGGCGGCCATCAAACGCGGCATTCAACCGCGCGACTGGACGGAAAAGAACATTGCCCACATGAAGGGACAGCTGCAGCGGCTGGGCATCAGTTACGACTGGTCGCGCGAGATTGCCGCGCACCGTCCCGATTACTACAAGTGGGACCAGTGGTTCTTTCTGCAGATGCTCGAGCGCGGTCTGGCGTACAAACGGACTTCGGCGGTGAACTGGTGTCCAAAGGAACAGACCGTGCTCTCAAACGAGCAGTCGTCGGGTGGCGTGTGCTGGCGTTGCGGCGCCTCAGTCGTGAAGAAGGAGATCGAGCAGTGGTTCCTGCGCACTACCAAGTACGCGGAAGAGCTGGTCGCGGACATCAGCGAGATCGAAAGTGGCTGGCCTGAGAAAGTGATCAAGCGCCAGCGCGATTGGGTGGGTCGCAGTGAAGGCGCCTACATCGATTTCGCGGTCAAAGATCACGACGCGAGGATTCGCGTGTTCACAACTCGCATCGACACTATCTTTGGTGCGAACGCAATCGTGGTCGCGGCTGAGCATCCGATCCTGCCGCAGTTGCTCGAAGGCTCTGCCATGAAAGCCGACGTGCTGCAGTTTGCTGAGAAGATCAAATCGTCCCGCGCTATTAAGACTGAAGATCAAGCTGAGGATGAAGAGAAACTCGGCATAAACACCGGTCTGCTCGCAATCAATCCTTTCAACGGAGAGGTGTTGCCGATCTGGGTCGCGAATTACGTGCTGATGGATTACGGATCGGGCGCCGTCATGAGCGTGCCTGCGCACGACGAGCGCGATTTCGAGTTTGCCCAGAAATACACTCTGCCTATTCGCCAGGTCATAGCGCCCGCGATTCACGGCCAGCAAAGTGAGCCGGCCGACACGGCCCCAGGCGGCGATCAGTCGATGGAGATGAAGCAGGCGTTCATCGAATACGGCGTGCTGGTCAACAGCGGAGAATGGAGCGGCAAGCTCTCGAGCGATGCAATTCGAGAGATGGCTGAGTACGCAGCGGCCAAAAGATTCGGGGGCGGGGCCGTCACGTATCGAATTCGCGATTGGGGAATTTCGCGCCAGCGATTTTGGGGCTCGCCAATTCCGGTTATTTACTGCCCGAAGTGTGGGATGGTGCCGGTGCCCGAAAAGGATTTGCCGGTGATGTTGCCTGACACGGCTGAATTCACCGGGACAGGCGAGTCGCCCTTGAAGACTGTTCCGGAATTCGTCAACACGACTTGTCCCAAGTGTGGCGAAGCAGCTACGCGCGAAACCGACACGATGGACACCTTCGTCGATTCTTCGTGGTACTTCTTCCGCTATCTCGATCCGCACAACGAATCCCGGCCTTTCGATCCTGAAATCGCTGCGCAATGGACACCTGTCGATCAGTACATCGGTGGTGACTCGCATGCGGTGATGCACCTGATCTACACGCGCTTCTGGACCAAGGTGATGCGTGACCTCGGCCTGGTGAAATTCAACGAACCGGTGAAGCGCTTGCTGACGCAGGGCATGGTGACTAACCGCGTCGAGGGGACGGACGAATGGAAAGCGATGTCCAAGAGTCTCGGCAACGGTGTCGACCCGGACGAAATGATTCAGGCGTTTGGCGCGGACGCCACCCGTCTGTTCGTGTTGTTTGCGGCCCCGGTTGAAAACGAGCTGCGCTGGTCGGAAACCGGAATTGAAGGCGCAGTGCGCTTTCTCAGGCGAGTCTGGACGATGATTTATCGATGGCGCGATCAATTGAACGAGATGGGGGGAGAACCCGCGGGCGCGCCGGCAGAGTTCAGTGACGCGGCTCGGGCGCTGCGTCGCAAAACGCATCAGACGATCGCGCGGGTCACAAGTGACTTTGAAAAGCTCGACCTGAATACAAACGTTGCGGCGTTGATGGAATTGTCGAATGCGCTCGGCGATTTCAATGTTAATCCTGCATCGGCGTCTTCATCTGACTCGTTCGCGGCCCGTGAGGCGATCGAAGCTTTGGTGGTGATGTTGGCGCCCTTTGCGCCACATGTCGCCGAAGAGTTGTGGCAGGGGATCGGCCATGAAGGCGGCCTGGTCAAGTCGGCCCCGTGGCCGGTCGCGGATGCCGAGCTGGCCCGCAAGGACGAACTGGAGATCCCGATCCAGGTCAACGGTAAGCTGCGCTCGCGTCTGGTGGTGGCGCCGGACATTTCAGAAGCGGACCTCCGCGCCATGGCGCTCGCGGACACAAAAGTTCAAGGCTTCATCGACGGTCAAAAGATCGTGAAGGTGATCGTCGTGCCGCAACGGCTGGTGAACGTGGTGGTGAAGTAGCGAAGGTGTATTGCTATCTTTGGGGTCAACATTCCATTAGTACCTCGCTTCAGCGAGGTGGAAAAAGGGGCTCCACCAATGACCTTAGCCGTTTCAACGGCTTGCGTGGAGACCGTTAAAACGGTTGTACTCCGTGTGGGTTGACTCGCCACACCTCGCTGAAGCGAGGTGCTAATGAAAAGTAGCTGCTTGCTTGCCTGCTCCCCAGCCGCTAAAATCCTTCGGCGAATGCCTGTGACTCGCTCGAACCGCGCTTAATCGAAATCACCGAATGAGAGAGTGTCCAACCTGTCGCGTCTGCCTTACCGACGACGTTGTTTTTTGTCCTGATGATGGGGCGCAAACAACGCAGTCGATTCAGGGCGAGCCGATTCTCGACGGCCGGTACCAACTCGAGCGGCGCCTGGGCCAGGGCGGGATGGGCATTGTTTACAAAGCGCGTCACATCTTTCTCAAGACTCAACACGCAATCAAAATCATTCTTCCCGACTTAGTCGGCAACGATCCGAATCTGGTTACGCGCTTTCGCCAGGAAGCGCTCGCCGCCGCCGCTATTCGCCATCAGAACATTATCGCAGTCACGGATTTCGGCGTGGTGCGCGGCACGATGCCTTTTCTGGTCATGGAATTCGTGCAGGGAAAATCCCTGCAGGATCTAATGGCCGAAGAGAACGCTATGGGACCGGTGCGTGCGTTCGAGCTGATCCAGCCGATTTGTGCCGGCATCGCCGCCGCCCATCGCCAGAAGATTGTGCATCGCGATCTGAAGCCGCTGAACGTAATGATTCAGGAAGGCATTCCCATTAACGAAGGCGCCAAGATTCTCGACTTCGGTTTGGCGAAGATTAAGTCGGGCGAGTTGTTGGGTTCGTTTGTGGCGGCACAGACCACCGGATTAATGGGCTCGCCTTTCTACATGGCGCCTGAGCAATGGTCAGACGAACCACCTGACGCCCGAGCGGATGTCTACAGCCTTGGCGTGATGCTTTATCAGATGCTCTGCGGCGAGGTGCCATTCAAGGGCAACTCGATTCCCGCGATCATGAAAAAGCATTTGTCTGAGGAAGTGCCGACCTTCGCCTCGCGCGGCGTGGAAGTGCCGGCACAGATCGAAGCGGTGGTGCGGCATGCGCTCGAGAAGGAGCCGGATTATCGAACCAGTTCAGCCGACGATTTTCTCAACGAGTTGCGCGAAGCGATGGACGCCGCCAGTGCGCTCCTGAAAACCACCGGCGACACTGCGGTGCGATTGGATCCCCTCAAGACGATCGCCACGCCTCCAACGACTCTGCCGCCCGGATCCCGTACTACTTCTGATCCCCTGGCAGGCACCATTAGCGGCACGTCTTTGGTTGAAGACGAAGAAAAACTGCGTGTGGCGCGCGAAGAACTGGCGCGCGAAGAAGAAGCAAAGCGGAAGATGGCCGCGGAAGAAGCGGAGCGCAAACGCAAAGAAGAAGAACAGAGACTCGAAGAAGAGCGGCGCGCCGCGGAAGAACGCGAACGCGAAGCGGAGAGACTGCGCCAGGAAGAAAAACAGCGCGCAGAAGAAATACAGCGCGAAGAAGAGCGCCGCCGGGAAGAAGAGCGGCTCAGAGTCGAAGAGTTGGTCGCCCAGCAGACTAAGGCGATTGAAGAGAAGCTGAGTAAGTTGGCCGCGAGCATTCCTCCGTCCAGTACCGGCGTCGCTGATCCCGAAGCGACCCAGGTTCAAGCCGGCCTCGGAGCTGCAACCGTCATTGAGAACAGTTATCCGACGATGACGGGTGCTCCTCCGGTAACGGTGGCGCCGCCGAAGAAGAACATGCTGCCCTTGATTCTGGCGGCGGTCGTGGTGGTGTTTGTGCTGGGTGCGGGCGCTATCATTGGGCTGTGGCTGCTGAAGTCTGGTCCAATTGTGGGCGGCCCCGGAACCGCAACTCCGCAAAATCCTTCTCCGGGAACGTCAACACCCACGCCGGAAGAGATTTACAAACCGGAATTTGTGATGATTCCGGGAGGGACTTTCCAGATGGGGCGAACTGGCGCGACGATGGCCGAAGTGCCCGTACATGAAGTGACAGTGAAACCGTTCTACATCGACAAGAACGAGATCACGAACGCTGAGTATCATGAGTTCGTGAAGGAAACCAGATACGCCGCGCCGTCCAACTGGGTCGCCGATAAGCCGATCCATGGTCAGGAGCTCCTGCCCGTAACATTTGTTTCGTTTAATGACGCAAGGGCATTTGCCGAGTGGCGTTCAAGACGGGACGGTGTGAAGTATCGACTGCCAACGGAGGAAGAGTGGGAATATGCTGCGCGGGGCGGCGACCAGAACAACATCTATCCGTGGGGCAATGAGTGGGTCGAAGGCAATGCAGTCACCAAGAGTTCCGGGGCCTCAATGCCGAAGCCGGTCGGTTCCACGCCCAAGGACAAAACCCGTTGGGGCGTGATGGACATGATCGGAAATGTGTACGAGTGGACTTCGTCAAAAGCGAGTTATTACAAGGGCAGCCCGAAACAGGTCGAAGGCGAGCAGCGCAAGTGGTACGTTGTGCGTGGCGCCTCGTACGGCACCGCACAGGAGCCGAAACCTATTTCAGCAACGCGCCGCGATTGGTTTTCGGAGGATACCAAAGTGGGCGTTTTAGGCTTTCGCCTGGTCCGTCCCGCTTAATGATGCGCCAATCCATCATTCTGTCCACAACACTTGAGACTCAATATCTCACCGAGTATTATCTCCGCGAAAAAATTGGAGCCAGCTTGAGCTAATAACAATATGAATACAGGACGACTAAAGTTCTCATCGGTATTAACGCGGGCATTCGCAGGTATCGTGCTCTTGATCGGATGTTCCGCTTTGTTTCTGCCGGCAACCTTCGCCCAGGAAACGGGTGGCGAATTGGGTGGAGGCGCGGGACTCTTTCGTCCCAAGAATCCTGAAGCCAAACGGAGCGCCAACTCTAATCGGACCGTGCGAGTCAGCCCGGCTGAGATCGAGGCGCGGTTTCAAAATGCCCTGGCCGACGGCAATGACGCACGCGATGCGCGCAAGTTTGACGTCGCCGAGGCCGCCTATCGCCGAGCGCTGGCGCTAAAACCGCGCGACGCGCGCGCCCACTACGGGATTGGCAACGTGTTCGTCGATCAGCAGCGCTGGGATGATGCCGAGAAGTCATATCGCACGGCCCACGACATCGCGGCGACAAATCCCGAGGTCCTGATTGCGCTGAGCTTTGCTCTGGTGCAGCCACGAACGGGCGCGCTCAATGCGAAGCGCTTCAGCGATGCCGAGTATTTCGCGCGCCGGGCCACGCAACTGGACGGCAACAACGCGATCGCCTTTGATCGGCTGGGTGTGGCGATGACCGCTCGCGGAATCTACAACGCGGATGCGGAAGCGGCGTTTCGCCGAGCAGTCGAACTGGATCCCGGATTTGTCATTGCCCAGGTCCACTTGGCCGGCGTGCTGCGCCGCATGAACCGTAAGGACGAGGCGGAACCAATTTATCGATCGGCGATCGAGCAGGCAAAAGACGCGCCCACGCTCGTTCTGATCGCTAACGCGATGCAGGCAGATCAACGTTGGCCGGATTCCGAACCGGTGCTGCAGCGCGCCCTGGCAATGGATCCACGCAACCCCGGCGCACTGTTTCTGATGGGTCGCCTGCATTCGGTAAATCAGAGATATGCCGAAGCCGTGGCTGTGCTAAAGACAGCCGCTCAGGTGAACCCGAAAAGCTTCATCGTGCGAAGTGTTTTAGCCCGGGCGTATCTCGGACTGCGTTCGTATGATGACGCATTCAGGACTTACGAGGAGGCGTCCACGCTAGCCGAGCCCGGTGATCGCAAGCCGCTCGCGGGCGCCTTTGGATTTACCGGGGTCGGCGATGGATACATGAGCGCCGGCCGTGCCCGCGACGCGTTACGTGCTTACGAAAGAGGATTGCAGCTGGATCCGGCCAACGCTGACTTGCCCGCCAAGATTGCGGCGGCGCGCGCCAGATCTTAGCCCCAGCTGACGAATTCGAGACAAACAAATGAGACGTTGCCCCAAATGTAATCGCACCTATCAAACCGACACGCAGAAATTCTGCACGCATGACGGCGGTTTGCTATTCGATTTCGATCCGGATCTGAAAGAGACGGTTCAGTTCGACTCAAACAAAATCCGGGACGCTGTCGCCAAGCCCACGACTCGCGATCTGGATGCGCAACTGCCGGCCCAGTTTGATCCTGAGGCAACGATAGTTACGCCGGCCGGCGATCCCGAGGCGACCTTTATTTCCTCAGGCCGGGACGACCAAACTGTCCAGGTAAAAGGTCGGGACACGAAGGACCTCGAGCCTTTGCCGACTCAGCACCAAATAAGACCGCCTGAGGCGGCGACGTCAGGTCCAATCGCGCCACCTTCAGGACCGATTGCGCCGCCGCAGCAGACATCTGCGCCACTCTCGCCGCCGGCACCCTCAGGACCGATCGCACCAGCGCAGCAGACATCTGCGCCGCTGCCACCGCCGGCGGCGAGTTCCGGACCGATCGCTCTGCCGTCAGGTCCGATTCCGCAACCGCCGCAAGCTCAGGCCGCCGTCGCTGCGCATCCGAGTCAGCCTCTGCCGCTAGCCGCAGCCGCGCCGAAGAAGAAATCAAAGTTGCCGCTGATCCTTGGGCTGCTCGCGCTGCTCCTTGTCTTGTTCGTCGGGGCGGTGGTCGTCGTTGGTTATTTTGTTTGGTTCAAGCCAGCCCGCGAGCGCGTTGCGATTACTAAGCCTAGTCAGCCACCGTCATCGCTGCCAACCCCGGCTACGCCCGGCGACGCGTCAAATCCATCGAGCGAACCGCCACCCTACACCCCGCCGGCCGACGCGATGCTGTACACCAACTCGTCCGTAAACCCTAGCAAGGCGCTGGCAGATCACTACGTTGACTTCTCTTTTTACTTCCCAAAAGGATGGGAAGCGGATTCGAAATCCGGCGTCGGTGACTCACCGAATTTTATCGAGGTTCACCGTCAGCTCCCGCCAAACTTTACTCAGGAAAGTATGGCCGTTAGTTGGTATGATTCGAAAGGATCAATAGCAGCAGACCGGAGCTCCTTTCCTTCGTTCGTGGAGAAGAAGAGCTCTGAATTCGCAAAAAGCATCGATCAGTACCGCAAAACTTCGGAAGGTCCCACAAAAGTAGGCTCGTACGAAGGCCACGAATTTCGATTTGAGGGTCTTTCGCAAAACACTGAGCGAGGTCAGTTCAAGATTTGGGGACGAGTGATTTGGCTCCCGCCCCCGGCTGGGGGCAAGACAGGGGTCACACTGTTGATGCTGGCGACGTCGCTTGCTCCTGAACTGACCAGTGTCGATGACGTCGGCGTCAAGGGCGAGCTGCCCATGCTGTTAGAGTCCTTTCGGTTCGGGACGCACGACTTTGGCCGGTGAATTTAGAGTCGCTTCTTAACTGCAAAATAAACACAGACTGAAGTTTTTGCCACTGCTTCACCATGAAAATTGTTCTCGCAGAGGACCGCGGCGGCAAACTGCTGGGGGAACGCGCTTTCACCAGCGAGGTGGTGCTCGTCGGGCGCGACCCGGCCGTCTGTCACTATTTCTTTTCACAGGAGCAGTGGCCGATGGTGTCGCGGCGCCATGCCGAGTTTCGGTTTGCCGAAGGGCGTTGCATGGTTGCCGATGCGAATTCCCGGTTCGGCACATTTGTTAACGGCCAGAAAACCACTGCGCCGGTTGAGGTGCGCGTCGGTTCACATGTTCAACTCGGTACCGACGGACCGGTGCTGCGCGTGGTGAGCATTGAACAGGCGCCCGCCGCGCGAGTGGAAGCAAAAGCTCCCGATCTCGATCGCATGGCCACGGTTCGTGACGCGGCGCCGCCGGTGGTAACTCCACCTGCAGCCCGCACTCCAACGCCACCGGCGCCCCCCGCGGTAAAGAAACCTACCGCGTCTGCGCGTCTTGAGTTAGTCGATCCACTTTCGCCAGAGGTCAAACGTTTCGAACTGAGCAAAGAAGTCACGCGTCTGGGCCGCGATCCGGAAGGCGAAGTTGTTATCAACGCGGATGCGGCAGTTGTTTCGCGCCGCCACGCAGAAGTCCGGCAAGTCGAAGGGCAGTTTGCGGTCGTCGATCTCAAAAGCTTTAACGGCACCCTGGTAAATGGCCAACGCATCGCCGGCACTGCGAAGCTTTTCGACGGTGACCAGATTCAACTGGGCACGGGCGGACCGATTCTCCGGTTGGTCGATCCGGCTCATCCAGCGGCGTCGCGTGGTGCGGCTCAAGCCGGAGTGGCCCCCGGCGCACCGCAATCGATACCTTCGGCTTTTGGCCAAATTGCCGCGATGGCGCGGCGCCAAACCATCGTCTCATCCTCGGGCCAGCTTCCGCCGCAAACGCTACCGGGCTCAGCCCAGCCGCAGCTGCTCGCGCGCGTATCGTTCGACAATCGAGCTCAACTTTCAGTGGGGCGCGCGGCCGATAACGACATTCGGCTCGATGGACTCCAGATTTCCAATCATCACGCGCTCTTTGCGCGCTCAAACGGCAACGTAACGCTCGAAGACGCGGGCTCGACGAACGGCGTTTACGTTAACGGCCAGCGCATCAGCGGCCGGCGGCCGATACAACTTTCCGATGTAATTCAGATTGGCCCGTTTGTGTTGCAGGCGGACAGCAAACAGGGCGTGGCCGTCTATGACACGCGTTCGAAAACGCGGATCGATTGCATCAACATTGTGAAGGTCGTCGCCAATCGATCGGGCGGCGGCCAGATCAGACTGCTCGACGACGTTGGGTTGACGATTCAACCGAACGAATTTGTGGGCTTGCTGGGGCCGTCAGGCGCGGGCAAATCGACTTTGATGGATTCGCTGAACGGCATGCGCCCGGCCACCAGCGGCTATGTGCTGATCAATAACCTCGATCTTTACCGTCATCTCGATTCGCTGAAGCAATCGATCGGCTACGTTCCTCAGGATGACATCATTCACCGGGAACTGACTGTCTACCGCACGCTCTATTATGTGGCGCGGCTCCGCTTGTCACGCGACGTTTCCACTAAAGAGATCGACCAAATCATAAACGAGGTGATGGACGTCACCGGTCTTTCTGAGCGTCGTGACGTGCCGGTGGCCCAGCTTTCAGGTGGCCAACGCAAACGCGTGTCGATTGCGGTCGAGCTGATTACCAAGCCTTCGGTGATTTTTCTCGACGAGCCGACGTCGGGCCTCGATCCCGCCACTGAAGAGAAGATCATGAAGCTCTTTCGGCAAATCGCCGAAAGCGGCCGCACCGTAGTTCTCACCACGCACGCGATGGAGAACGTGAAGCTCTTCGACAAAATCGTGGTGCTGATGCGCGGCAAACTGGTTTTCTATGGTGGGCCACAGGAAGCTCTGGCGCACATCAAAGCCGACAGTTTCAAAGACCTCTACGACAAACTCGAAGATCCGATCAACGAACAAATCGCCGCCATGCCGGCGCTGCCGCCTACCGCCACAAAATCGCAAAAGCAGGCTTTCAAGCAGCAACGCGAACAGATTTCCGAACATGTGGCGAATCAGTGGAAACAGAAATTTCAAAACACCGAGCAGTATCGCCGCAACGTGGTCGAGCCGCTCAGCGTTTTGCCGCGTGATGGGCGGGCCGCGGCCCCGGCCCGACGCCACCCGAGCGTTTTTGACCAGGTGCGGCAG